>NZ_JBEFTX010000005.1:0-414433 GCF_040195635.1 Actinopolymorpha sp. B11F2
TGGGCGGTTTGATGCCTCCCCCCGCAGGGCGACACCGAGGGGCCACAACCCTCATCTCCCGCGCAGCACCACATCAAGAAGCTCTACCTACATCGAACCCCTCTCCGTGTTCGTGACACACTCCCTTGCGGACACCCGCATGGTCGCCGTCGTGCTCCCCAAGGTGTCGACGGTTAACCTTCCGCTAACGGACGGCTACGTCGGTGAGGGTCTCCAGCTGCGTGACGGGCGTCCGTGCTCTAGAGCACGAACGCGTTCGGTGGCGACATCAGCCCTACGATGATGTGACTGCCGCCACGAGGCTCAGCTCTGGCGCGCCCAGCCCGCTCCATTCGCCGTCCGGTCACAGGGATCGTGCTATGGATTCGCGAGCGCGGGTATGCAATGCGGACGTACATCGTCCGGAACCGGTTCTACGATGCCGGCATGGCTATCGTACGTTCCCAACATGTGAGCTTTGGCTGTCCCGATCCAGGTGCTGATGCGCGACCTGGTCGTCTGAACCTAGGAGGGCGGACATGACGAGTGCACCCGGCTTTACGGCCGGCGAGCCGCCAAAGTGGGACGTCGAGCGTTTCATGCACGGCGATGAGGTCGACACTGCCCTGATAACCCTCGAACGGAACCGGCGCACGTTCGCGTGGAAATGTGCCGACCTCGACGCAACTGGGATGGCCCTGCGGCTCGGCCCGTCGTCGGTGACCTTGGGCGGTCTGCTCAAACACCTGGCCTGGGTTGAAGAGCTCTACTTCCAACACCGGCTGGCGGGAAGGGCGCCCATGGCGCCGTTCGACGGGCTCGACCTCGAGGTCGACTGGGACGACTGGGCCTGGCGTACTGCAGCCGATGACACCCCGCAGGCACTGCGCGCGCTGTGGAACGATGCCGTACACCGTTCCAGAGAATCCCTGGCCGAGGCGCTGTCCAACGGCGGGCTCGATCAGCCAACACACGACGGGATGAACCTCCGGCGGTTGCTGGCCGACATGATCGAGGAGTACGCCCGTCATACCGGGCACGCCGACCTGCTCCGCGAAGCAGTCGACGGCTCCACCGGAGAAGGAGCCCCCGGGGACTTCCCGGTCCCGTGATCCCAGGCCGGCGCGCCGCGATCGTGGTGCGGCGGTGCCGATACCTGCTGCTCCAAGCCGAGCCGCCACGGACGCGGCTTACAGCCCGAACGCCGACGGCCCGCGCTGATGATCAGCCGTCGCAGATGCGGATCCCTTGCGGATATCCCGCACTGTCGCCGGTGTGGGCACCTCAGATGTCCACGGTTGCCGTTCCCCAACCGGACAACACGGCGACCCATCGAGACAACCGGTCCTGGTCGTTGACGAGCCGTAGCGGCCTGCCCGTGGCCGCCGGCGGGAGGATCAGCCCGGGGTCGCCTCCCGTGATGCCCACATAACCGTGATTATGAGGGTAGAACCCGGGTAGGTGCTCGGCTACTTGGAACGCGCCGGTACTCCGCAGCTTCGCTAACGAGGTACGTCAGCGAAGCGATCTCACCCGGTTGTTGTTGAGCTTCCCGGTCGATTCGTCGATGTCGCCGGTGTAGCCACTAGCGTCTCCAGCTGGTCCGCGACGACGCCGGCAGGCAACGGCCTTGGTGTGTGGGCCGTATGTGTACGGCCCACACACCAGACACTTCCTATAGGCAATCAGGCCACGAAGACTCGGACCGCCGACCACGCGAAGTCGAACCCGACGACGCCAACCCGGCCGTCATCGCTGACGGCGGGGCTGCCGTCGGCCCGAGGGAAGGGAATCACCGTCGCCGCTCCATCGTGGACGTCGAGCCGCTCAATGCGCATGGCACCGCCGGCGCTGGCCCCGTTCCACACCTTGTGGTTCCTGAGCATGTAGGTGAGGAACTGGCCGTTGGGCGACCAGGAGATCCGGTGTGCCTCGACACCTTGGCCACCGGGCCTGGCGTAACGCCGCACCTCCCCGGTCATCACCTGGCGACGCGGGGGTTGTCGGTCTTGGGCACTTCCTGGTCCCGAGGTCGGCGAACAGAACGGGCCAGCGGCGTGCCCTCGGCGATGTCGCACTCCGCACTACCTCCGCGCGCATGCCGATGACGCAGCAGCCTACGAGCGGGCTCGACGAACCGACGCCCCGCACAGTGCTCCCGGCACCGGTGAAGGTCCGCATAGAAGGACTCCAGGATCTCGGCGTCGAGTCGCCCGACCTGCAGGCCTCCCAGAACCGGGCGAATGTGCTTGCCGATCTTCCGCTCGTATCCCTGCCGAGTACTGGGCTCCACATCGACAACCTCGAGCCATCGGTCGATCAGCTGGCTAATCGTCGCCGTCGTCCGCGGGTTGCGCCGCTCGTCCACTTGGTTGAGCAATCGAGTGCGTGCTCGCTGAGCGTGCGCCATCGTGTCGACGGTCTCCGTGAGATACATCCGCCGCTTCGTGACCGGGTCCACGCCCGAGTACACCCTGACGCGGAAGCGGCGTGACGGCAGCTCGGTGATCGACCCTCGGGTACGTCCGTCTCTACTGCGCGCCTTCCGACATCCGCGGCGCATGCTACGCCAACTCGCACCACGAATGATGTCACGCGATCAAGCTCTAGGTCGCCCGATAAGGCGTCTGCCCACGTCAGAAGGGGTAGGGCGGGCGGGACTCGAACCCGCGACCCAGGGATTATGAGTCCCCTGCTCTAACCGGCTGAGCTACCGCCCCTCCACACAGCGGGCGCCGGTGCGCTCCGCTGCCGCGAGAAGAGCCTAGCCACAAGTCGCGCCGGGACCGTCGAGAGGTGCGGCGTGAGGCCCGAATACCCACGGCCGGACCGGCGATCACGGCGAGGGCGGCCAGGACGACCGGCTGTATCCTTCCCGGACGCAGTGCAGCCGGGCCATCCGTGCCTGTGTAGGTACAAAGATATTCTCCCAGCCTCACGCCTGTGCGACCGCGTGACCCCGTTCGGCTCGAAGTCGGATTTTTCGGAGGTATCGGCATGCCCTCCGCAGCAGCTGTGCGAATCCTGTACGTACGCCACGGTGAGAACCTGGCCAACACCCTCCACCAGTTGTCGCACAAGGTTGTCGACCATCCGCTCACCGACCACGGGCGCGACCAGGCCGAACAGCTCGCACGTAGCCTCGCCGATCAGAGCTGGCGTTTTGACGCCGAGATCGTCAGCTCCCCGTCGCGGCGCGCCCAGGAGACGGCTCAGGTGATCGCCGCCAAGCTCGACCTCAGCATCGTCACGGACGAACGCCTGCGCGAGATCGATGTCGGCGCTCTCGACGGCCGCAGCGACCAGGAGGCGTGGGACGTCTACGCCGAGGTGCATCGTCGTTGGGCGGCAGGCGAATGGTCCCGCCGGTTCTCCGACGGGGAGAACCTCCGCAACCTCGCCAACCGGCTCCGCGCGGCGCTCCTGGGAGCGGCGACGACGGTCGGGCAGCGACCAGCGACCCAGGGAGGCCGTGACACGCCGGTCGTGTTGGTGGTGGGCCACGGTGGCGGGTTCCGGGCAGCGCTTCCGTACCTCGTCAAGAATGTCGCGGACGCCTATCCCCATGACGACATGGCCAACTGTGCCGTGACGTACCTCCGGGCGATACCCGCATCCCGGCCGTCGGTGATCCATCTGGAGGCGTGGGGTGTTCCGTGTGCGGAGCTCCATCGGCTCCGGGTCCCCGACTGATCCGATCCACTCCCTCAGGACGACAGCGGCGGGTGGCTACTTGGTCGCCTTGCCGACGGTGATGTCGAACTCGCGGTAGACCCTCGCCCAGAAGCCGTCCCGCAGCCAGACCCTGGCCTCGGGATAGGGGCGCAGGGAGTGGCCGAGTTCCTTCTCCGCCTCGATGAGCAGTTCGGTGTCGATCACGGTCGGCAGGATCGGCCCTGGCAGCAGATCGCGGATGTTGTCGCGGCCGCGGGTGAGGATCCACTTCTGCGCGACGTGTTCGCCGACCTCTTCCACGGTGTTCGGATTGGGGCCGAGCTTGGAGAGCGTGGCGCCGAGTGAGTGCGGACGCACCGACTTCGCGGCCGGCGCTCGGGCGGCGAACACCTCGGCCGGCGTCGGCGCCGCGCTCGGCTGGGTGGCGTGGTGGGGCAGCGGGTGCGCCTGGCGGAAGTACGGCCGGAGCAGGTCGGCGGACAGCACCTGCACGGTGTCGGACTCCCAGACGAGTCGTTCGGCCTGGTTGCTGCCGTAGGACGGCTCCACCCCCCAGAGGTGGATCCGGACGCCGTACGCCTGGGCTGCCTCGACCGCCGACACGAGGTCCTCGTCCCCGGCGAGCAGCACCGCGTCGGTGACGGCACCGTGCCGGGCGAGCGCGTCAAGGTCGCTGCGGATCTGGGCGTCGACGCCCTTCTGCTGACCCTGCTTGTTGAGATTGCCGAGGCGTACCTTCACCATCGGCAGGGCTGCGATCACTCGCTGGTCGACGGTGGGTACGCGATCATGGGCGGCGTCGTACCAGTAGACGCGGAGAAGTTCGCCGGGCAGCCCTTCGGCACCGTGCTTCTGCAGCACCTGGATCAGTTCGTCGGCGGCGACCCGGTATTCACGGCGTTCGCGCGCGCCGAAGAGGACCTCGCCGGCCGCGGCGTAGAGATAGCCGACGTCGACCAGGATGGCGTACTTCATCGCGAAGGCCGAGGTGGCGAGATCTGGGATTCCCACAACTGCCTCCCTCGACCCCGGGTACGGCCGTGCCCGCTCCGCCGCCCTTGACAGGTTGGCGTCGCTTTCCCGCGAGACTACACGTCGGACCTTCGTGGTCGGCAGCGGTTGCAGAGGCCGTTCACGGAACGCGCTGGATGCGCTTGTGGGAAGGCTTGAACTCGAACGCTGTCTGTCGCCGCCTGGAACGATCGTCGCCACGGTCGTCACGGCGGCTCTCACGGGCGTACGGGCTTGGCGATGCAGTGAACCAGCCGACCGCCTGACGCAAGGACTTGCCGGTCGGGGAAGGCCCGTCCGTCCGCAACGGGTCCCGGGTTTCCATGTGGCCGAGGGAAGTCAGACGAGGCTGTACGTACGGGCCGAGGATCAGGCCCTGTGGCGTCGCGCTCAGGCGTACGCGCGGAAACGGCGTATCCCTATGGCCGGGCTGGTGATGCTCGCACTCCAGGAGTACCTGACCCGGCATGACACGGACGAATAGGAACGGCCCCCGCCAGGTCTGAGCGGGGGCCGTTTCGATGTGTGCTGCTGCCTACTCCATCGTGGCGCAGATGATGTACGGCTGCACGTTGCCGGTACCGCTCACCACGACGGTCCAGCCACCAGCCGCCCAGCGTCCGGCCGGGTCGGTCTCGGTGGGCTCGGACACCTGGTGGACGTCGCCCGGCATCGACGCGTTGAGCACGACGGTGCCGGTGGTGTTCGCGCCGCCCCCGATGGCGACCTCATCGCCGCTGCTGCACTTCGACGTGATCGTGACTCGACCCTCGGCGTCGGTGACGTCCTTGGCGTCGGCCGACCGGCCGACAATCTCGTAGTTGGACACGCCGTCCGCACCGTCGGCACCGGCCGGACCCTGCTCGCCGGCCGGACCCTGCTCGCCCGCCGGACCAGCCTCGCCGGTGTCGCCCTTCTCGCCCTTCAACTGCTCTACCGTGTCCGGGGCGAAATCCTGCATCAGGATCCTCCCGTCGCGGATCTCGCTCGACCCGACCGCGGCCTCTCCGATGTCATGCTGCCGGATCGCGTTGTCGCGAATCTCGCTGGACCCGACCCCACCCGGACCGATGTCTCTCGACTGGATGGTCTGGTCGGCGATGTCGCCGGACGTAATGGTGCCCGCCGCGACGGCTGCTCCACCTGCGAGCAGCGCTCCCCCCGCGACCAGGGCGAGCGCGGCACCGCCGACGCCGAGGCCTCTGGCCACCTGACGAATGTTCTTCACGTGTTTCCCTCCAGTTGGGGACGGCTTGCCCGCCTTCCCGTGCATGGGAAAATCCTCACGGGCACGGCGGGTTGCATGACAGTTGTGTGACAGTGTTCGTCTCCCGGTAACAAAGCGTTGGCCCGGCGGACGGAAAGCGGGAGAGCCGCGGCCAGGAGTGTGCAGTGCCCAGACCCTCGGCGGGCGCAGTGACGGTGGCAGTCGGCACGGGGCTCATGAGGCGTCCCTCCAGGAGGACGCCCGAAAGGAAAGGCTCCCTCGCTGGACCACAGATTGTGGCGACGGAGAGGGACCTCTAGAGAGTCTCGACCGGGGTATGACCCCAGGTCAGAAGTGCTCCCGCGACTGGACTCGAACCAGTAACCTGCCGGTTAACAGCCGGACGCTCTGCCAATTGAGCTACGCGGGATCGCGACGCCGACGACTGCCGGCCCCGCATAGGTTAGCAGCCCTGCTCCGCCCCACCACGCCGCCGGGCGCCCCGTCGGCGCAGGCCGACAGATGGCCCTTTCGCGGCCCGGTCCTCAGCGCGATATGGCGCCGTACTCGCGCAGGATTTTGACGACCTCGGGAGCGCTGGAGAAGGCACGGACCACGTCGTCGTCGGTGACGATCTGGTGGGCGTTGGCCTCGATGTAGTTCCGCAGAAGCCGGTCAAATGTGGCAGATCCGACCGTACGCCGCGCCTCGTGCAGCATCGCGCCGCCCTGCCGGTAGACCCCCGCGCCGTAGTAGTCCGGCTGACCCAAACCGGCGTACCACCGCATCGTCTCGCCGACCCGGTTCCGCACCCGCGGCGGCACCACGAACCGCGTCTCGGCTCCGGCGGTGCCGTTGGCCAGGACCTCCGCATACTCGGCGAACGCCTCGTCCAGCCACGGGTCCCGCGCCTGGTTGTTGCCCACCAGGCCGTAGAACCACATGTGGGCGACCTCGTGCGGAACGAGCTGCGGGTACGTGCGCGGGTTCACGTTCCCGAACTGGATTGCCCCGGGGAACTCGATGCCGGTCGGGATGTCGGGCGCGATCGTCACCCACAGATCGTCGTACGGAAAGGGCCCGAGGTGGCCGGACAGCTCCGCGACGGCCGCCGCGGTCAGGTCGGCCCACTCCTGCGGTGTCGCCCGGGTCTTCACCTCGGCCGGTGCGCCCACGTGGATGCGTACGCCGTCCACTTCCCGCTCGGCGAGGGTCAACTGCCCCACGGTGACCGTGACGTCGCGGACAGCGTCAGCGGTGAAGCGGTGAACGACACTCCCCGCCCTGGCCGCGGGCATGGTGTCGACGAGCTCGCCGGTGCCGAGGACGTCGTCCCCCTTCGGTGCCACGACGTCGAGCGTCTCGAGCTGGAACTGCTCGCTAGTCACCGTCTCACCAAAAAGGTCCACGGCTGGATCGGTCGCCCAGCCACGGCCGCGTTCCCAGGCGAGCAGCGGGTACGCAGTTGCCAGCCAGGTGGTGCCGTCCTCCGACGAGTAGCCCACCCGTTCGGGACCGTCGGCGCCGAGGGTGAGCGTGAAGGCGAGCTCGACGTCGACTGACCGGCCGGCCGCTACGCAGCCCTTGACTGGCACCCTGATCAACGTGCCCGGCGCACCGCGAGGCGCGCCGGCGGCCTCGACGCGCGGCTCGACCATGCGACCGCCGACTGCCACCGCGGTGACCTCGAGTCGGTTGCCCGACCGAGCTGTTTCCGGCTTGTTGGGCCAGGCCCGGAAGATCACCTCGCAGGTACGCCGGTCAGGGGTGAAGGTCACGGCCTCGGTACCGCGGACGACCTGGCGGTTCTTGGCGACGTCGAAGCACAGCCGGACGACCGGCCGCTCCTTCCACGGCCGGGCCCGTGCCGCGCTGTCGCGCGCGCGGTTCGCCCGCGCGGGTTCCGCCGCCGAGATCACCTTGGAGTTGCCGCCGCCTCCGCCTCCGGTCGGACATGCCGAAGGACCTTGGGGCCCGGGCGCCTGCGTTGGTGCGGGAGTGCCGAGTGGTGGGTCCGAAGCCCGCGGGCCGAGCCGGTCCGACGACGCGGATCCGCTGGGCGTCGGCGTGGCCTGGTCGGCGTCCAGCAGTCCGCCGATGGCGCTCGGAGCACACGCGGTGATCCCGGCGACGAGCACACCGGCCGCGAGCAGGCGTCGTACGGTCGTCGCGGTGCGGCTCACGGCTCGACCTCCGCACGGACGCCGTCCAGCACCCGCTCGGCGGCTGCCAGGATCTCCGGGTCCGCCGGATCGAGCCCCTCGTCGAACGCGAGTGCCCACACCATCCCCCCTGTGCCTGGCTCCCCTGCCGTGCCTGGCTGCCCGGCTGCACCCGATAGCTCCGTAGCCGGCTCTCCTGCCATACCCAGATCCGCGAGCTTGGCTGGCGGACGGCGGGCGATCACCCGGACACCGAGCGGACCGCGCAGGCTGACCCGCTGATCGACGACGACGCTGGCGGTGATCCGTTCGCGGATCAGCGAGAGCAGGCGGGAGCCGGGCTCGGCGAAGCTGACGGTCCAGACCGGCAGACGCTCCCCGAGCGGCGCCGTCCCGGTGACCCGCAGGACCTCGGTGTCACGGTCCCATTCGGCGTGTTCGACCTGCTCCCACGGAATTCGGTCGTATGCCCCTTCTGCCGTGGGAAGGAACAGCGTGCGGTCGGTGCCGACAACCCAACGCTCGGCGGTGTCACGGGATGTCGCGAGCACCCGCTCACCGCGCTCCAGCTGCAGGGAATCGGTCACGTCGCGAGGAAGACCAGGCCGGCGGCGCACCCGCTCACGGTACTGGCACTCCCCCACGGTCCCGGACGCGCGGTTGGGTCAGGCGAGATACTCCTTCAGACCCGGGGCCCAGCCACCACCGCGGAGCTTGGCGAGCGTCTTCGCCTCGATCTGGCGTACCCGCTCACGGGTCACGCCGAAGCGGCGGCCGACCTCCTCCAGGGTGTGCACCTGTCCGTCGGTGAGGCCGTAGCGCATCTGTACGACGTAGCGCTCCCGCTCGCCGAGCTGCGCGAGCGCCCGGTCGATGTGTTCCCGCATAAGAGACGACGCCGCCGCCTCCAACGGGGCGACGGCGTCGAGGTCCTCGATCAGGTCTCCGAGCTCGGATGCTTCCATCTCACCGATCGGCGTATGGAGCGAGACGGGTTCCCGGGCCAGTCGGAGGAGCTCACTGGTGCGATCGGGATCGAGCGCGACCGCCTCGGCGACCTCCTCGATGAGCGGATCCCGGCCGAGCTGTTGGAACAGCGTGCGCTGCGCCCGCAGGATCCGGTTGATCGCATCCACCACGTGCACGGGCACCCGGATCGCGCGCGACTGGTCGGCGATGGCGCGGGATATCGCTTGCCTGATCCACCAGGTGGCGTAGGTCGAGAACTTGTAGCCCCGGGTGTAGTCGAACTTCTCCACCGCCCGGATCAGACCGAGGTTGCCCTCCTGGATCAGGTCGAGCAACGGCAGCCCTCGACCCGTACACCGCTTGGCGACGGACACCACCAGCCGAAGGTTCGCCTCGATCAGGTGTCGCTTGGCCTCACAGCCGAGCCGGACCAGCGCCTGCAGTTCGGCTGGGGTGGCGTCGACGGTGCCACCCTCGACGAGGCTACGTTCGGCGAACAGGCCCGCCTCGATGGAGCGTGACAGCTCCACCTCCTGCGCAGCCGTGAGCAGGCGTACGCGTCCGATCTCACGGAGGTACTGGCGAACCAGATCGGGGGTGCGTTCGGCGAGTTCGTCGAGCGCCGGAAGTTCCTCGACACCGGTATTGACCTCCGTCGGTGCCGCTCCCGGCGAGGGAGCCGCATCCGAAGTTCCCGGTGGTGCGGAGACTTCTGGGGGTGGGGTGTCGGCTCTGTGAGCCACTGACTTGAGCGCGAAGACCGGCACGGCGCAACTCCTCCCAGGGGAAGACCAGCGTGATCAGTCTGCCCGGCTGATGAGCATTACGTTGGGCGTTTGCGGATAATCGCGCAGCAATGACCAACCCCGGCCCCGCGCAGCCGTCGCGACGACAGGCTGAGCGACCTCGGCCTCGGCCGGCCCCACCGGTCAGGAGAGGTCGACCTCCGCCGTCGCCACCCACGAGCCCGCGAGGGGGCCCACCGCCACGTGACCTGCTCGTACGCCATCGACCCAGGCCGACTTGTCGAACCACACCTCTGTCTCGTCGGTCGGGACGACCTCGTCGGTGTCGACGACGTCGCCTGCGGCATTGAACGTGTGGCCGACATAGGTCCGGCCGCGCAACAGACGTGCGTACCGGAGCCCCTTGTAGTTGACCTCGGCGATCGGTCCGCGCACCATCGCACTGTCCGGGCCTTCGGCCACCCAGCTTCCGGCGAGCGGACCCGACGCCATCCGGTAGAAGATGCCCCGGTGCGCGATCCGCATCCGCCGGATCGTGGTGCCGGTGCTCCCGACCCGGACCGTCTCGTTGTCGCGGGCGAGCACGGCGCCTGACTGCAGGTCGAACGTGTAGCCCACCAGGGCGTCGGCCCGGAACTCGACGACCCGCTGCTCCGCCAGGATCGGCGGCGGAGCGTCGTCGCGCAACGTGTCGGCCATGCGAACGAACTCCGGCTTCCCGGTCATCAGCCACAGGAACACGAACTGGCTGATGTGCAGGGTGTGATAGCTGCCCGACGCGGGAGTCGCATGCGGTACGCAGTAGAGCGAGGGACGGTCGGGGACGCGGATGATGGGAAGGTAACGCCGCATCGTCGTGATCGACCCGTCGTACATTCCCAGCGCGAGGGGCTCCTTGCTCACGCGGTAGTAGTCCCAGAGCCCGACGATCGCCGACATGTGGCCGTTGAAGACATGGTCGGACTTCGCCGGGGTCGCCTGGTGCGGATACTCGACCAGCCAGAGCAGGCCGTACTTGTCGACCCTCGAGACCCACGGCTCGGTGGCGCTCGGCGGGTTGAGGAAGCTCGCGAAGGTCCGGTCGGCGGCCTCCCGCCACTGGTCGTCGTCGGTCACCGCGGCGAGGCGGCTGAAGAAGCTGAGCGCCTTGCCCTGCGCAAGACCGCTGTACCACGGCGCCCGCATCGTCTCCGCGGGGTTGCCGTGGACCCGGAAATCGAAGGTGTACGCATAGAACCACGCACCGCGCGACTCCACCCGGTGCTCGACGAGGTGCCGCGCCTGCACCAGTGCCCGGTCGAGGTAGAACTCGTCGCCGGTGAGCCGATACGACTCGAGGTTGGCGATCCCGTCACCCGCCTGGAAGTTGGGGTGGTCGTAGAACTCGCCCGCCACCTCGTGCATGCGTACGCCGTCGGCGTCACGCGGCAGGTCGTCGTCCTTCGCCACCTCGTTCCTGGGAACGTAGGGGACGGCCGCACCACTCAGGTCATGGAAGGCGAACCCGTCCCGCTGGTAGGTGAAGGGATCCTCCGCCGGCGACACCGGCCCTCCCGGCGGTGCCGACCCGTCGTCATGGCGGGCGATCCCGGCCGCGACGTCACTGGCCGGTGCGATCGCGAGGTCCCGGGTGCCGTTGTTCGTCGGCGGTGCGGGCTTGACCGGCTCCGGCGTGACCCTCGGCTGCGCGGCGGCGGGGGCTTCGTGCTCGCGCACCTCAGGCTCCGCGGCGGTCGGAATACAGGCCGCGGTGCCGACAAGGCACACGAGCGCACCGACCAGCACCATCCGACGCCGCATGAGCCCCCCAGCAGCTGCGGCCCCGGCGTACGACGGGGCTCGGCCGATCCCCGCCTGTCGCCACCGACGACACGCATCGGAGTGCAGATGAGAATTTCCCTCCTGCGGAGGATAGTTGGCAACCCCCGGCGCTGGCGCGGCGCCTCGGCGCGGACCAGACCCTAGATGACCGTCTAGGCCCTAGTCGAGGCGGACGTTCGCGAGTGGTACCCAGGTGCCGGCGAGCGGGCCCGCCGTGACGTGCGCCGCTGGCGCACCGTCGACCCAGGCCGTCCGGTCGATGCGGACGTCGGCGTCCTTCGCAGGGCTCGCCCGCTCGGTCGTCACGACGTCGCCGGTCCGGTCGTACCGCGTGCCGACGTACTCCCGACCGCCCTCGAAACGCGCCCGCCGCTCGCCCCGGTAGGCCAGCTCGGCGACGGGACCGCGAAGCGTCGTACGATCCGGATCCTCGCGTACCCACCGGTCGTAGAGCGGGCCGGACGCGACCCGGTAGTAGATGCCGCCCGGCTGGTCGGCGCTCCCCTTCATCCGCATCCGGCGGATCGTGGTGCCCGTCTCTGGCGTACGCAGGCTCACCCGCTCCTCGTCCAGGATCCGCCCGGTAGCGATGTCGACGTCGTAGCCGACGTGCTCACCGGCCCTGAACTCGATGGTGCGGGACGAGGCGAGGATCGGGTACGGGTTGTCGTCGCGCAGCTGCTCGGCGAACCGGATGAACCGCGGCTCCCGCGTCATCAACCACAGCTGCGCGAACTGGTCGACGTGCAGCTGGTGGTAGCCGTTGGATGCCTCCGCGCGGTGCGTGAGGCAGTACGTCGACCGCCAGTGCGGTACGCGCAGGTCGTCGACGTGTCGACGGAGGGTCGTGATCGCGCCGTCGTACAACGCGAGTGCTGCCGGATTCCTCGTCAACCGTTCGTACTCCCACAGCCCGAAGATCCCTGACAGGTGACCGTTGAAGATCCGGTCGGAGTCGGCGAGGGTGGCGCCCCGGGGATGCTGGACGAGCCACACGAGCTGGTGGGAGTCGACGGCGACCACCCACGGCTTTTCACCACCACCGCGTGGGGCGCGTGCGGGATCCGGCGGGAGGAGGAAGCTGGCGAACGTCCGGTCCGCGGCCACGCGCCACTTCGCCTCGCCGGTGACCTTCGCCAGCCGGGAGAACAGACTGAGTGCCTTGCCCTGCGACAGACCGCTGTACCACGGCGCCACAGCCATGTCGTCGGGATCGCCGTGCAACGGAAAGTCGAAGGTGTACGGATAGAACCACGCGCCGCGCGACTCCACCCGCCGGTCGATCAGCCGCCTCCCCTGGGCCTTCGCCCGGTCGAGAAAGAAGCCCTCGCCGGTCAACCGGTGCGACTCGAGGTTCTCCAGGCCGAAGTTCGCCTGGTAGTTCGGATGGTCGTAGAGCGTGTTGTCGACCTCGATCATGCGGACGCCGTGGTCGTCGTGCGGTTCAGGGTCTCGCCTCGGAGCTGTGACGTTCGGACCGCGCGGGAGCTGCCCCGGCGCGAGGTCGTGAAACTCGTACCCGTCCCGGTGGAACGAGAACGGCAGCCCGGGCAGAGTGACCGGTCGCCCGGGTGGAGCGGACCCGTCGTCCTGGCCTCGAAGACGTGCGGTGACGTTGGCGGACGGGCGGCGCGCTCCGACTCGTTCGGGTGCCCGCCCTCCGGCACACGCGACCAAGAAGGAGAAGCTGGCGACCACGCCCAGTGTCGCGCGGGTGAACTCGGCGCGGGTCAGACCGTTGGCTGCACCCGCGCGCCCGGAGTCAGGTGCGCCGCCGAGGGCGGGTACGCCCGGGCCGCCGGGGGCGCACGGCAAATGACCACGCTGAGCAGAGCTGCGGTAGCCGGGACGGGTGTCGACACCCGTCCCGGCTACCGATTGCCCGCTCAGCGTGGTCATTTGCAGGCGATCGGCGGCTGGATCCAGGACGTTTTCCTCAGCCGTCGGAGCTGAACGCGGCGTCGAAGGACGCCTCGGACGGCTCGATGTCACAGAGCGCACGCACGAGCTTCAGCGACTCGGGCGCGCCCATGAGCCGGTCCATGCCCGCGTCCTCCCACTCCACCGAGATGGGTCCGTCGTAGCCGATCGCGTTGAGCGCCCGGAAGCAGTCCTCCCACGGCACGTCGCCGCGGCCGGTCGAGACGAAGTCCCACCCGCGCCGCAGGTCACCCCAGGGCAGGTGCGAGGACAGCCGACCGTTGCGGCCGTTGCCGACGCGACGCTTCGCGTCCTTGCAGTCGACGTGGTAGATCCGATCCTTGAAGTCGAGGATGAACCCGACCGGGTCGAGGTCCTGCCACACGAAGTGGCTCGGGTCCCAGTTGAGCCCGAACGCCGGCCGGTGGCCGATCGCCTCGAGCGTGCGGACCGTCGTCCAGTAGTCGTACGCGATCTCGCTGGGGTGCACCTCGTGGGCGAAGCGCACGCCCACCTCGTCATAGACGTCGAGGATGGGGTTCCAGCGGTCGGCGAAGTCCTGGTAGCCCGCGTCGATCAGCGCGTCCGACGCCGGCGGGAACATCGCGACGTACTTCCAGATCGACGAGCCGGTGAACCCGACGACCGTGTCGACGCCGAGCCGGGCGGCCGCCCGCGCGGTCATCTTCATCTCCTCGGCGGCCCGCTGGCGGACACCCTCGGGATCGCCGTCGCCCCAGATCTTGGCGGGCAGGATGTCCTTGTGGCGCTGGTCGATCGGGTCGTCGCAGACCGCCTGCCCCTTGAGGTGGTTGGAGATCGCGAACAACTTGAGGTTGTGCTTCTCCAGGGTGTCGAGCTTGTCCCGGACGTACTTGTCGTCCTCGGCGGCCTTCCAGACGTCCAGGTGGTCGCCCCAACAGGCGATCTCGAGACCGTCGTAGCCCCACTCGGACGAGAGCCGGCACATCTCCTCGAAC
Organism: Actinopolymorpha sp. B11F2; assembly: GCF_040195635.1. Taxonomy (NCBI): domain Bacteria; kingdom Bacillati; phylum Actinomycetota; class Actinomycetes; order Propionibacteriales; family Actinopolymorphaceae; genus Actinopolymorpha; species Actinopolymorpha sp. B11F2. The sequence goes on from NZ_JBEFTX010000005.1 coordinate 14,471, forward strand.
GGCAGGTCGGCCCACTGGCCGGTGAACAACGTGACAGGACGCGGCATGTCTTTCTCCTTCTACGACTTCTACGACGTGACGGGGACCCAGCTCGAGCCGGACTCGGCGCTCGCGAGTACGGCCTCCAGGACCTGCTGCACCTGCAGGCCGTCGGCGAAGCTCGGCGCCGGATCGCTCCCGTCGCCGATCGCCGTCACGAGGTCGCGCGCCTCGTGGGTGAACGTGTGTTCCCAGCCGATGATGTGACCGGGCGGCCACCACGCCGACATGTAGGGGTGGTCGGCTTCGGTGACGAGGACGCGGCGGAAGCCCTGCGTGGCGGGGTCGTCGTCGCTGAAGTAGACCTCGAGCTCGTTCAGGCGTTCGAGGTCGAAGGCGAGCGAGCCCTTCTCACCGTTGATCTCGAGTCGCAGGCCGTTCTTGCGTCCGGTGGCGAAGCGGGTCGCTTCGTACGTCGCCACCGCACCACCGTCGAGTCGGGCGATGAACAGCGAGGCGTCGTCGACCGTGACCTCGCCCCGCTCCGTTGCCGAACCCGATCCACCCAGGCCCTCGGTCTCCAGCAGGATCGGGCGTTCCTTGATGAACGTCTCGGTCAGCCCGCTCACACCGGTCACCCTCTGCCCGGTGATGAACTGCGTGAGGTCGACGATGTGCGAGGCGATGTCACCGAGCGCTCCGGAACCCGCGAGCTCCTTCTGCAGCCGCCACACCAGCGGCGCTTCGGGATCGGTGAGCCAGTCCTGCAGGTAGACCGCCCGGATCTGCCTGATCTTGCCGAGCTTGCCGGCGGCGACGAGTTGGCGGGCGTAGGCGGCCGCCGGCACCCGCCGGTAGTTGAAGCCGACCAGCGACTTCACGCCCTTGGCCGAGGCCGCTTCCGCCGCCTTCACCATCTCGCGCGCCTCGTCGACCGTGTTGGCCAGCGGCTTCTCGCACAGGACGTGCTTGCCCGCCTCGAGCGCGGCGATGGCGAGCTCAGCGTGGTTGCCGCCCGGCGTACAGACGTCGACCAGGCCGATGTCGTCGCGCTCGACGATCCGCCGCCAGTCCGTTTCGTACGACCGCCAGCCGAGGGAGTCCGCGGCGGCGCGCACCTTGTCCTCGTTCCGGCCACCGATGGCGGCCATCTCGATGCGGTACGGCAGGTCGTAGGCGGCGTTCACGGTACGCCAGGCCTGCGAGTGTGCCTTCCCCATGAAGGAATAGCCGACCATGCCTACGCCGAGCGTCGGCTTGCTGTCACCCATACGTGGTCCTCTTCTCCTTACCGGATGCCGAGCCCTTGCTTACCGGACGCCGAGCAGGTGGTCCATCGCGAGCTGGTCGAGCCGCTCGAAGCCCATGCCACGGTTGGCCAGGGCATCGACGGCCGCGTCGCCCCAATCCTCTTCGCGCAGGGTCGCGTAGGTCTCGCCCGCGGCCAGAGTCGGCCGCGCCAGCTCGTCCAGCTTGGACGTACGAAGCGCCTCCTGCACCTCCGGGTCGGCACGAAACGCACGTGACCGCTCACGCAGGATCAGATAGTTGCGCATGCACCCGCGCGCGGACTCCCAGACACCCTCCATGTCCTCGGTCCGTGGCGGCTTGAAGTCGAAGTGTCGCGGACCGTCATATCCTCCGGTCTCGAGGGTGTCGACCGCCCAGAACGCCCCGCGCAGGTTGCCTGCCCCGAAGCGCAGGTCCTGGTCGAACCGCGGACCGTGCTGGCCGTTGAGGTCGACGTGGAAGAGCTTGCCGTGCCAGAGCGCCTGCGCGATCCCGTGGGCGAAGTTGACTCCGGCCATTTCCTCGTGCCCGACCTCGGGGTTGAGGCCGACCATCTCAGGGTGCTCCAGCTCGTTGATGAACGCGATCGCGTGCCCGATCGTCGGCAGCAGGATGTCGCCGCGCGGCTCGTTCGGCTTGGGCTCGACCGCGAACCGGATGTCGTAGCCCTGGTCGATCACGTACTGCCCGAGGACGTCGAAGGCCTCCTTCATCCGGTCCAGCGCGGCGCGGATGTCCTTCGCCGCCCCGGACTCCGCGCCCTCACGGCCGCCCCAACAGACGTACGTGGTGGCACCCAGCTCCGCCGCCAGGTCGATGTTGTCCATCACCTTGCGGATCGCGAACCGGCGGACGGCCCGGTCGTTGGCGGTGAACGCGCCGTCTTTGAAGATCGGGTGCCCGAACAGGTTCGTGGTCGCCATCGGCACGACCAGCCCGGTCTCGTCGAGCGCCTTGCGGAAACTCGCGACCGCCTGGTCACGCTCAGCGGCACTCGCCTCGAACGGGAAGAGGTCGTTGTCGTGGAAGGTCACGCCGTACGCACCGAGTTCGGCCAGTTTGCGCACGCCGTGGGCCGGGTCGAGCGGCTCGCGGACCGCGGAACCGAACACGTCCACGCCCTGCCATCCGACGGTCCACATCCCGAAGGAGAACTTGTCCTCGGGGGTCGGTGTGTAGTCGTTCATCCGATCTCCTTCTCTAGGGTTGCGTGCGCCCCATGCCGGGGTGAGAGGGCAGGCACGAGGGTGGGGTCGTCAAGGACGGGTTGCAGGGCTGAGTGCGCCGCGCCTGTCGCGGCGGCGGCGAGGCCCAGGCGGGACAGCGTGATCCGGCAGCCGCCAAGATCGGGCGCGACGACCCGCTCGGCAAGCTCGGCTTCGACCGGCTCACGGAGAAACTCGCCGACCCGGGCGAAGTAGCCGCCGAGCACAAGCACGCGGGGGTTGACCAGGTTGACGAGCATCGAGGCGCCATGGCCGAGCGCACGACCGATCTGCGCGAATGCGCGGAGGGTGCGTGGGTCGCCCGCGGTGGCACGGGACATCAGCAGGTCCAGGCGTTCGTCGAGGTCGCGGCCGTGATCGTGAACGGGATCCGCCTCGTCGGCGGCCAGCCGCAGGAGAGCACCGAGTCCGCACACGGTCTCCAGGCAGCCACGCCGACCGCAGCCGCAGCGCTCGCCGTCCGGTGCCGGTGCGACTGCGAGGTGTCCGACCTCACCGGCGTACCCCGCACTCCCCCGGACCACCTCGCCGTTGACGACGATCCCACCGCCGATGCCGATGCCGCCCGTGAGGTAGATGAGGTCGCGGTCGGTGGCCGCCACGTCCTGGACGGCGGCGTACTCCGCGAGGGTCGCGAGGTTGGCCTCGTTGTCGACCATGACGCGCGTCCTGGGCAGCCGTCGCCGGAGCAGGTCACGTAGGGCGACATCACGCCATCCGAGGTTCGGTGCGACCCGGACCTGCCCGGAGGCGGCGTCGACCAGCCCGGGAGCGGCGACCCCGACGCCGGCGAGCACGTTGCCCGCGGTCTCCGCCTGAGCTGTCACCCTAGCGATCAGGTCGGCAGCGGCGTCCACGGTGTCCTCGACGCTCGCCGAGACATCGAGGGCCGTACGCGCCTTGGCCCGACGCTCCCCGGTCAGGTCCAGGACGACCGCGGCCAGGTAGTCGACGTTCAGCTCGAGCCCCACCGCCAGCACCCGCTCTCCGATGAGCTCGACCTGCTGCCCGGGGCGGCCGACCAGGCCGGCCTTGGTGGGCTCATGGCTGCGGACGAGACCGCGGGTGGAAAGCTCGCCGACCAGGCTGGACACCGTGGCCTTGGTGAGCAGGGTGTCCGCGGTCAGCTGGGCTCGGGTGCGAGGACTGGAGCGCAGGGCGCGCACGACGACCGCCAGATTGGCCCTGCGTACGGCGCCCTGATCCGCCCTCCCGAGGAGGCGCGTCGGCGCATCTGTCACCCAGCCGCCTCCCGGGTCTGGCAACCGCCTATTCGTTCAGGTCCCGAACAAACTAGACCTGTCGACGAGGCGGGTCAAGACGGGCGGCGTCGGGTCGGCGGCGCCTGCTCAGACCGACGACGGTTCGCGGATCGGCTCCCGCGTGGATGAGTGTTCGTCCGCCGTGGAGTCGCGCACGGACTCCTCACGCGCTGATCGTTCCCGCGCGGCCTGCTCACGCGCTGATCGTTCCCGCTCAGACTGCTCACGCACAGCCACTTCACGCGCGGCCTGCTCACGAGTCGATCGATCCCGCTCAGACTGCTCACGCACGGCCTGCTCGCGTACCGGCGGAACCCGGGACTCCTGGCGCACCGGCGCCGGCCGCTGGGGTGCGGGTCGTGGATCAGGTTCCCACCGGCCCGGGTCGGACGTCAGCCCGAGTAGATAGGTGATCGTGCACTCGAGTGCTCGCGCGAGCTCTGGAAGCTTTGCGACGTCGAGGCCGGTGCCGTGCTCGAGGCTGCTCAGCGCCTTGTTGGTCGTGAGCATGCCGAGCCGGGCCAACCGGCTGACCACCTGCTTCTGCGTGAGCCCGAGATCGCGTCGGCGCTCACGGAGCCGTTGTCGTACGACAAGACGGCGACGCGCACCAGCGCCGCCCGGAACTATCGCCATCGTCCCTCCCCGAACGGCACCATCCCCACTCATGAAGGGGACCAATCACGGACGGACCGCCCGCGCGCGCCGTCGCCACTATCCGTGCAGGGCCGTCCGGGCGTTCGCGTAGGCGGCACGGATCTGCGCGCCCGCGTCCGGGTCGACGTCCCGGGTACGTTCGGCGACACTCTCCGCGAGAGTCCACTCCGGCGGTGCCGCGCCCCCGGCCAACGCCCAGGCCGCCTGCCGTGCCGCACCCAGTGCGACGTACTCGGCCGGCGTCGGCACCGTGACCGGGCCCCCGAAGACGAGCGGCGCAACGGCCTGTACGACCGGTGAGCGGGCAGCACCACCGATCAGCAGGATCCGGCGTACGACCACACCCTGGTCACGCAGGGCGTCAAGCCCGTCGGCGAGGCCACACAGCATCCCCTCGACCGCGGCGCGGGCGAGGTTCTCCGGAGTCATGGCGGAACGTCGCAGGTTGTGCAGAGAACCCGCGGCGTCAGGCAGATTGGGCGTACGTTCGCCGTCGAGGTAGGGCAGAAGCACCAGGCCACCGGCGCCAGGTGCGGCGGCCAGCGCCAACCGGTTGAAGCCTTCGATGTCCGTGCCCAACATCGCCGCGGTGGCGTTGATCACCCGCGCGGCGTTGAGGGTACAGACGAGCGGAAGGAACCGGCCGGTGGCATCGGCGAAGCCGGCGACGATGCCCGACCCGTCGGTGGTCGGCCGGTCGTGCACCGCGAAGACCGTGCCGCTGGTGCCGAGCGACACGACCACGTCGCCCGCGCCGATGCCGAGGCCGAGGGCAGCGCCCATGTTGTCGCCCGTGCCGGCAGACACGAGCGCACCACTGGAGGTCTCCCCCGCTGTTTCTGCCGGGCCGAGGACCGTGGGCAGTTCCGGCGTACGACCGAAGGCGAGCTCCAGCAGGTCGGTCCGGTACTCGCCTGTGACCGGTGACCAGTACAACGTGCCGGACGCGTCTCCGCGGTCGGTCGTGGCGGTGGTCGGACGCCCGCAGAGCTGCCAGGTGAGGTAGTCGTGGGGAAGCATGACCTGGGCCACCCGGTCGGCGTTCGCCAGCTCGTGCTCGGCCAGCCAGGCGAGCTTGGTGACGGTCATGCTCGCGAGGGGTACGGATCCCGTCGCGTCGGCCCACGCCTGCGGTCCGCCGAGCTTGTCGATCAGGTCGGTGGCGGCCCCGGCGGAGCGGGTGTCGTTCCAGAGCAGCGCCGGCCGGACCTCGCTGCCGGACTTGTCCAGCGTGACCATCCCGTGCTGCTGCCCGGCGACGCCGACGGCCGCCACGTCGTCGAGCAGCCCGTCGCCCGCCTCCTGGAGAGCGGCCCACCAGGCGTGGGGCGGACACTCGGTTCCGTCCGGATGGGGTGCTGCGCGCTCCGCGAGCACCGCACCGGACTCCGCGTCGCAGACGACGACCTTGCAGGACTGGGTGGACGAGTCGATCCCGGCAACCTTCGGCATGCCCAAAACCTAGCCGCCGCGCCGATCAGGCGGCCAGCCGCCGGTGACTGGCGTCAGTCGAGGCCACCGATGGCGCGGTCACGGAGGGCCCGACGGTGCTGCTCGAGCGCGACCAGTTCGCCGAAGAGCCTGTTGTAGGCCTCGGTCTGCTCGACCGGGTTCATCCGCTGCAGGCGAGACTTCACGTCGGCGATCTGCCGGGCCGCCGCCAGCTCCTGGACCCTGGCGAGCAACGAGCTGGCGTACCGCTGGTCCGGTCCCGCCGTGGCCCTGAGGGGTTCGACGGCCAAGGCCGTCACGAGGGCACGTACGCCGTCGTCGACAGCCTTGTCACCGACCCCGGCCACCCAGGCGTCACCGCCGGCCGAGGTCCCCGCGCCGCCGGCCGCCGCCATCGCATGGCGCACGGCCACGTAGCCCGGATGGGTGAACACCTCGTCCTCGAGCGAGTCGAACGCGGGACCGGCGAGCGTCGGCGACTGCATGACCAGCTTGAGCAGCTCCCGCTCCACCGTCAGGCGCGGGTCGTCGCGGTCGGGCAGCGGTGTGGCGGGGACGTTCGGACGCTCCGGCGGAGCCGCACCCCGGACCCGGGCGGTCCCCCGGCCCTGACCCTTCCGACCGTCGTTCTCGGCCGCACCCATCGCTCGCCCGACCTCGGCGCGGACCTCCTCGACCTCCAGCCCGAGCAGGCCGGCCAGCTCGCGGGCGTACGCACCGGCCTTGGCCTTGTCGCGGACGGACCTGAACAGCGGGGCGGTCGCCCGCAGGGCGTCGATCCGGCCGTCGGCGCGGTCGAGGTCGTAGCGGCGCAGGACATTGCCGAGGACGAAGCGGTAGAGCGGCACCCGACGGGCGATCAGGTCGCGGACCGCGGCGTCACCGTGTGCCAGGCGCAGGTCGCACGGATCCATGCCGGACGCCTCGACTGCGACGTAGGTCTGGGACACGAACTGCTGGTCACCGTCGAAGGCCCGCATCGCCGCCCGCTGACCGGCCTCGTCGCCGTCGAAGGTGAAGATCACCTCGCCACGGAACTCGTCGTGGTCGAGGAGCAGCCGTCGCAACACCCGCCCGTGGTCCTCACCGAACGCGGTACCGCACGTCGCCACCGCGGTGGGCACGCCGGCGAGATGGCAGGCCATGACGTCGGTGTAACCCTCGACGACCACCGCCTGCTGTCGCCGGGCGATCTCGCGGCGGGCCAGGTCGACGCCGTACAGCACCTGGCTCTTGTGGTAGATCGGCGTCTCCGGGGTGTTGAGGTACTTCGCCTCGACCCGGTCGTCGTCGAAGAGCCGGCGGGCCCCGAAGCCGACGACGTCGCCGGCGAGCTCACGGATCGGCCAGACGAGTCGGCCGCGGAACCGGTCGTAGCGGCCACGTGCACCGGTGGCGACGAGGCCGCTGGTGACGAGCTCCTCGTCGGCGAACCCGCGTCCGCGCAGGTGGGAGAGCAACGAACCGGGTCCGCGTGGCGCGAAGCCGATCCCGAATGTCTCGGCCGCCGCCTTGTCGAACCCGCGCTCGGACAGGAACGTCCGCCCGGCGGCGGCATCGGGCGAGTCGTGCAGCTGCTCGGCGTAGTAGTCCGCGGCCGCCTTGTGCGCCTCGATGAGCCGCGCCCTGCTGCCGTGCTCCTTGCGTTCGGGCCGACCGCCGTCCTCGTACCGCAAGGTGATGCCCGCCTGCGCGGCGAGGCGCTCAACCGCCTCCACAAAGCCGAGGCCCTCGATCTTCTGCAGGAACGAGATGGCATCTCCGCCTTCGGCACAGCCGAAGCAGTTGCCCGTGAGGACGTTGTCGGCGAGCACGAACGCGTGTCCGTCCTCGACCTCCGCGCAGAAGACCTCCTCCACCCGGTCGGTCGGCTCGACGGAGCGGACCACCCAACCGCGCCGGACGTAGTTCTTGGGCGTCGCCTCGAATCGGCGCCGGTGTACGTCGAGGAGGAAGAACTCCTCAGTGAGATCGTCGCCCCCGAAGTGGACGCGGTAGAGAGGGCTCGGCTCGCGTCCAGCGAAACCCTCCCGCATCTGCATCGTGACCCCGAACGTGCCGATGCCCAGGCGCGTACAGACGGTCCGGACGAATTCGAGGTTCTCCCACTTGGCGGAGTTCAGCATCACGGTGCCGTCCTCCGCCACGCAGCCGTCCGCCGCGAAGTAGCCCGCCAGCCAGCCGTACAGATACGGGACCGATTCGTCGAGGGACGGCAGGGACTTGAAGAACCGCGGCAGGTGATGGACGAGCAGGTTGTCGCCGTCGGCGCTCACGTAGCTGTTCGGAAACCATTTGAGGAGCTCGGCGTCCTTGGGCGGGCACAGCTTCGCCATGGCGCCCGTGCCGTTCAGAGTTCCGTCACCGTACGTGATTCCGTGCGCGATACCGAACGGCGAGGGCGTGGTCTGACGGATCCCCGACCTGGGATAGACGTACGCAAGTCGGTGCCCGGGACGAAGGTCAGTCGTCAACGCCTCGCGGGTCGACTCCAGCGTCCTGCCGGACCTGACGAACCAGCGGTGCCCGTCGGTCGCGTACAGCTCCTTGACCTGCTGGTTCCGCGTCAGCGTGATCTTGAACAAGCGCTGGACGCCGTACGACCGGAAGGGCGCCTCAATCCAGTCGGCGTGCCGTCCGAGCACCCGATGCACGCCACCTGCAAGCTCCCGGATGGGCCGCGGACCCTGCCAGGTGAGCACCTCCGTCTCCCCGGCAAGGCAGTGGAACGCACCGAGCTGGGGGCGGACGTTGAACGACGGAGACTTCTCGTCGTGGAAGGGACACAGGCCCTTCATCGACCCCGCACCCGCGGGCCGCAAGGTGACGTACTGCGACACCACCTCGTCGATCCGCGTCCGTTCGCGGACCAGCGCGATGTCGTCGTCGCGGATCCGGCCGGCCATGTTCGCGAGTCTACGGCTGGCGGACCCGCCGGGGACGCGCGGCACACGGCCGGTGGCGATCACGGCTCGCCTGGGGCGTGCCGGGCATCGTTTCCGTAACACTCCGCCCGCAACCACTTGCCAGCATCCATGGCCTGGTGGTCATCTTTTGCCACCCGACTGCGCCGGGCACATCGCGGCGGCATCGGATGCCTCTACCGAACAATCACAGGGAGCTATGCCGTGCGGACTAATCGGAGACGCAGCCGACTTCTGGGGCTGGGCGCAGGCGTCGCGCTCTTCCTCGCTGCCGCCTGCGGCGGGGGCGGCGGAGGTGGGGACGACACCGGTGGCGACGAGGGCGCGGGCCCGAAGGCACCGGCCGCGGTCACCATCACCCACACCTTCGAACAGGAAATCGACGCTTACAACGGCAACACCGCTGAGAACAACGCCAGCAAGAACAACATCGTGCTGCAGCGCGTGCTCACCGGCTTCTGGTACTTCGACGACAAGGGCGAGGTCGCTCCCAACACCGAGTTCGGCACGTACGAGAAGACCTCCGACGACCCGTTGACGATCGAGTACTCCATCAACCCGAAGGCCACCTGGTCGGACGGTACGCCGATCGACTGCGACGACATCCTGCTGTTCTGGGCCGCGAACTCCGGCAAGGTCGGCAAGGACCTGTTCTCGACCTCCGGCACGACCGGCGTCGAGCTCATCGAGGTCCCGGACTGCGCCGCCGGGGACAAGGACTTCACGTTCCGCTATTCGGAGCCGTTCGCCGACTGGGAGGGTCAGGGTGGACCCGGCGCCGCCGACCTCATGCCGGCCCACGTGGTCGCGGAGCAGGGTGGGCTCAGCGAGCAGGAGTTCATCGACGCGGTCAAGAGCCAGGACGACAAAGCCCTCGCCAAGGCGGCCGAGTTCTACAACTCCGGCTGGGTCATGGAGCCGGGCAAGTTGGCCGAGGAGTCGCTGATCCCGTCGTCTGGTCCGTACAAGCTCAGCAAGTGGGACGCCGGTCAGTCGATCACGTTGACCGCCAACGACAAGTACTGGGGCGACCCGCCGGCGGTGAAGAACGTCGTGATCCGCTTCATCGTGCAGGACGAGCAGGTGCAGGCTCTGCAGAACGGTGAAGTCAACATCATCGAGCCGCAGACCAACCCCGACCTGCTGAACCAGCTCGAGTCGGCTCAGGGCGTCAAGGTCGAGACAGGTACGCAGTACCTCTATGACCACCTCGACTTCAACTTCAACAAGAACAACCCCTTCTCGGACCGGAAGCTGCGCGAGGCGTTCACGAAGTGCGTACCCCGGAAGCTGATCGTCGACAACCTGATCAAGCCGGAGCAGGCCGACGCGGAGCCGATGGACGTCCGCAACGTCGCGCCGTTCGACCCCCGCTACGAAGCGGTCGTCGAGGCCGCGCAGATGGACGCGTACGCCGAGCCTGACATCGAGGGCGCGAAGGCACTGCTCGCCGAGACGGGCAACGAAGGCATGGAGGTCAAGCTCGGGTACAACACGCCGAACCCGCGCCGCACCCAGGTCGTCGAGCTGATCGCGGACTCCTGCGGCAAGGCTGGCTTCAAGGTGGTCGACGCTGGTGCGGAGAACTTCTTCGAGGCAGACGGTGACCTCGCGACGAACCGGTTCGATGTCGCACTGTTCGGTTGGGCCGGGTCGTCGCTGGTGAGCGGTTGGGCGTCGACCTTCACCACGCCGACCGCCTGCACGCCGTCCGGCAAGGGCAACAACAACGGCTGCTACTCCAACCCGGAAGTGGACAAGCTGATCAAGGAGCTCAACGCCACGCTCGACTCCGAGGAGCAGGCCAGGTTGATCGGCGAGGTCGAGCGGATCCTCTGGGAGGACCTGGTGACGATTCCGCTCTACTCGCAGCCGGCCCTTTCCGCGTGGACGGACACGCTGACGAACATCAAGCCCAACCCGTCCCAGGCGTCGATCACCTGGAACATGGACGAGTGGTCCATGTCCTGACGCTGACGACACAGCCGCAGAACTCAATGTGAGACAGGCGTACGGGGACGGAGCTCCAAGCTTTCCGTCCCCGTACGCCTGAGATGCCGAACATACGCGTGGGATGCCGAAGAGGAGCAGCAGGCCGTGACCGCCTTCATCGCCCGCCGACTGATCATCTCCTTCTTCGTTCTGCTGGCCGCGACGTTCCTCGTCTACACGTTGACGGCGCTCTCCGGCGACCCGCTGGCCGATCTCCGGCAGGACCAGACCCCGCAGCGGGAAGAGAAGATCGCCGAACGCACCGAACGCATGCAGCTCGACGTCCCCATCCCGCTGCGCTACGTCGGCTGGCTCACCGCAGTGGCGCAGGGTGACTTCGGCACGGCCCGCAACGGGGTCGAGGTCGGAACCCTGCTGGGGCAGGCGGTCTCGGCGACGCTGCAGCTCGTGCTCGCGGCCACCGTGCTCGCCATCATCTGCGGTGTCATGGTCGGCATCGTCACCGCGCTCCGGCAGTACACCGGATTCGACTACACCGTGACCTTCGCGTCGTTCCTCTTCTTTTCGCTGCCGTCGTTCTGGGTCGCCGTGATGCTCAAGCAGTACGCCGCGATCGAGTTCAACAACTGGCTGCGCGATCCCACGATCCCCCTGGCCGTCATCGTCGTCCTCGCGCTCGTCGCGGGGGTGGGGTGGGCGGCGGTTCTGGGGGGTGACCTACGGCGCCGGGCGGCGGCGTTCGGGGTCGCGGCCGCCACGACCGGTGGGATTCTCGCGTACCTGTCCTTCACCCGCTGGTTCGCCGATCCCCGACTGGGCTTCGCGGTGGTCCTGGTCGTGTCTTTGGCGGCGGGACTCGGCGCCACGACGTTGTTCGCCGGACTCCGCGCCAGGGACCCACTGGTCGCCGCACTCACCACCGCGGTCCTCGGTTCGGTCCTTTCCCTCGCCCTCGATCCGGTCCTCGCCGACCCGACCTGGTTCCTGCTCATCGGACTGGCGCTCGTGACGGTCGTCGTGAGTGCGGCGATCGGCTACGTCCTCGGCGGACTGCAGCGCCGGCAGGCAATGTCGGCCGCGGTGCTCACCGGGTTGTTCTCGGCCGGGCTGATCTTCTTCGACCATTTCCTGCGTGCGTTCTCGGGCTACAGCGACCTCGTGCTGGGGCGGCCGATCTCCACCATCGGTGCGCGGACCCCGAACTTCGAAGGCGACTTCTGGCAGCTGGCCTGGGACGCCACGGGTCACATCGCGTTGCCGAGCATGGCGCTCGTGCTGATCTCGTTCGCGACCTACACGCGGTACACGCGCGCGAGCATGCTCGAGATCCTCAACCAGGACTACGTACGCACGGCACGGTCGAAGGGTCTCACCGAGCGCAGCGTCATCGTCCGGCACGCGTTCCGTAACTCGCTCATCCCGATCACCACCCTGATGGCGTTCGACTTCGCCGGCGTCGTCGGCGGCGCCATCATCACCGAGGAGGTCTTCGGCTGGCAGGGCATGGGGCGGCTGTTCAGCGAAGGGTTACGGGAGGTCGACCCCACTCGGGTGATGGCGTTCTTCATCGTCAGCGGCACGGCCATCGTCGTGTTCAACATGATCGCCGACATCGCCTACGCCTACCTCGACCCCCGCATCCGCTTGTCCTGACCAGGCCGTACGAATGGAGCAGAGGAGGCGCCGATGACGACAGTGACCAAGGCGGACCCGCCCACCGGGCCGGGCTCGGGCGCCAGCCCCGACGAGGCGCAGGGAATGGCCGTCGTCGCGCGGACGCAGGGGCAGATGATCCGGCGCCGGTTCTTCCGGCACCGCGCAGCCCTCGCCGGAATGGTCCTGCTCGGCGCCATCCTCGTCCTCTCGTTCAGCTCCATCGGTGTCGGCCCGATCCCCGGATGGTGGGACACGCCGTACTCCGCCACCGCCCCGGTGGTCGACGGTGGCCGGCCGACGCTCAGCGTCGTCCCTCGATTCCTCGGCGGAGAAGGGTTCCGGTTCGGCGAGCATCCGCTGGGCCAGGACAACGTCGGCAAGGACTACTTCGCGCTGACGATGCGCGGCGCGCAGCAGTCGATCACCATCGCGTTCATCGTGGGTCTTGTCGCCACCGTCGTGGGCAGCACGGTGGGTGCGCTCGCCGGCTACTTCCGCGGGCGGTGGGAAACCGTCCTCATGCGCTTCACCGACGTGATGATCACCATCCCGCTGGTCGTGATCGCCGCCGTCGTCGGACGGATGGCGGGCAACTCCGGGATCATCATGCTCGGCGTGGTCCTGGGCCTGGTGGTGTGGACGCAACTGGCCCGCCTCGTGCGCGGGGAGTTCCTCTCGCTCCGCGAGAAGGAGTTCGTCGAGGCGGCACGCGCCGCCGGCACCCGCCCGCTGCGGATCATCTTCCGCCACATCATGCCCAACGCCATCGGCGTCATCGTGGTGAGCGCGACCCTCACCATCGCGAGCGCGATCCTGCTCGAGACGGCGCTGTCGTTCCTCGGCTTCGGCGTCCAGAAACCCGACGCGTCACTCGGCACGCAGATCAGTGAGTACCGCGCCGCGATGCTGACCCGCCCGTGGCTCTTCTGGTGGCCGGGAACGTTCATCATCGCCATCGCGCTGGCGGTCAACTTCATCGGCGACGGCCTGCGGGACGCGTTCGACCCCCGACAGAACCGGGTGCGTGACTAGATGACGAGTGCCTTCGATCGCGGCAGCGAAGTACTGGATTTCGGCTCCGACGACGGTCCGCCACAGGATCCGCACGTGGTCACCGGACTCGCCGACACGCGCCTGCCCTCACGGGAGGAGATCCTGCGGGTCGAGGACCTGACGGTGAGCTTCCCGACCGACGACGGCCTGGTCAGGGCCGTGCGGGGCGTGTCGTACGCCGTGCACGAACGCGAGGTCCTCGGCATCGTCGGCGAGTCCGGGTCGGGCAAGTCGGTGTCGTCGATGGCGGTCATGGGACTGCTGCCGAAGTCGGCACGGATCACGGGTCGCGTCCACTTCCGTGGCGAGGACGTCCTCACGATGTCCCCGCGGCGCCGGCGCGGCCTGCGTGGCCGGGCGATCGGGATGGTCTTCCAGGACCCGATGACCGCACTCAACCCGGTACGCACGATCGGCGACCAACTCGCCGAAACCGTACTCTCCCACCAGGTGATGTCCCGCAAGCAGGCGTTCGGGCGGGCCGAGGAGATGCTCGACCTCGTGGGCATCCCGCAGGCACGGACCCGGCTGCGCGCCTATCCGCACGAGTTCTCCGGCGGTATGCGGCAGCGGGTGATGATCGCGATGGCGGTGATCAACCGGCCGGACGTCATCATCGCCGACGAGCCGACCACCGCCCTCGACGTGACGGTGCAGGCCCAGATCCTCGAGAAGCTGCTCGAGGTCAAGGACGCCGTGGGTGCCGCGATCATCCTGATCACCCACGACCTCGGAGTGATCGCCGGTATGGCTCACCGGGTGCTCGTGATGTACGCAGGGCGCCCGGTCGAGATCGGCGACACCGACAGCGTGTTCTATCGGCCGAGGATGCCTTACACCGCAGGGCTTCTGGGCTCTATCCCCGCGCTGGACGTGGCGAGCGCTGAGCGGCTGCGCCCGATCAAGGGCAGTCCGCCCTCGCTCATCAGCCTGCCCTCGGGCTGCCCCTTCCAGCCGCGCTGTCCGCTGGCCGACGAGGTCTGTCGTACGTCGGAACCGGACCTCACCGCGACCGACGACGACGGGCACCGGGCCGCCTGCCACCACTGGTCGACGCTGGCCGGGAGCGACGATCCGACCGCGTACTTCCGTACCGAGAGCGAGGCGTCGACCCCATGACTGTGCTACCCGCCGGCCTCCCGCGCTCCGCTTCTGCACCCCACGAAAACGCTCGCTCCGCTCACGTTTCCGCGGGGACCCCGCAGGTACGGGCTGCGATGCTCACGCGGGAGGCCGGCTCATGACCGCGACTCCCGCGCACACCACCACGGCGGTCGACCGCCCGGCCGAGGATCCGACACCACGGGCCGAGGGCGAGCATCTGCTCGAGGTCACCGACCTGGTGATGACATTTCCCGTGCGCGGTAGCGGCTTCCTCCGCCGCGTCGTCGGGCAGGTCCACGCGGTGAGTGGCGTGTCGTTGTACGTCGACGCGGGCGAGACGCTCGGCATCGTCGGCGAGTCCGGCTGCGGCAAGTCGACGACCGGCCGGGCGATCCTGCAATTGCACGAACCGACATCGGGCTCGGTCCGCTTCGCCGGCAGGGAGCTGACCACCCTGCCCAGGCGGGAGATGCAGGAGGTGCGGCGCGACGTCCAGATCGTGTTCCAGGACCCGTACGCCTCCCTCAACCCGAAGCTTCCGGTCAACGACATCATCGCCGAACCGTTGAAGGTGCACCGCCGCTGGCGTGGTGGCGGCGGGCCGGCCAGGGTCGCGGAGCTGCTGGAGCTGGTCGGGCTCAACCCCGAGCACGGCAACCGCTACCCACACGAGTTCTCCGGCGGGCAGCGGCAGCGGATCGGCATCGCGCGCGCCCTCGCCCTGGAGCCGAGGCTGCTGGTGCTCGACGAGCCGGTGTCGGCGCTGGACGTCTCGGTGCAGGCGGGCGTGGTCAACCTGCTGGAGGACCTGCAGGACACGCTGGGTCTTGCGTACCTCTTCATCGCCCACGATCTCTCCGTGGTCCGGCACATCTCCGACCGGGTGGCGGTGATGTATCTCGGCAAGGTGGTCGAGACCGGACTGCGCGACGATCTCTACACCCGGCCGGCCCACCCCTACACGCAGGCGTTGCTCTCGGCCGCGCCCACGGCTGACCCGGCGGTCGAGCGGCGCCGGGAGCGGGTCATCCTCACCGGCGACGTACCGAGTCCGATCGATCCACCGAGCGGGTGTCGCTTCCGGACCCGCTGCTGGAAGGCGCAGGAGGTCTGCGCGAGCGAAGAGCCTGCCCTGGTCGACCGGGGCAACGGTCATCCGGTCGCCTGCCACTTCGCCGAGGTCGCCGGCGTCCTCTGAGCGCCCGCCGGTCGGTGCGGCGATGACCGATTGTGAACGTCGTGCTCCGTCCTCGCCGTCCGTGCGTAGCAGGATGGGGCCATGTCGACGACCAGCCGCTGGTGGCATCAGCCCTTTCGTACGCATCAGACGAACCTCCGCGAGGTCGACGCGGGCCTCGACGTGGAGCAGGTACTCGACCACATCCAGGACATCGGAGCCGACACGTGGCTGCTCAACACCGCGGGCATCGTGTCGTTCTATCCGTCGCGGCTGGCGTTCCAGCATCCGAGCCCATGGCTGGCCGAGCGGCCCAGCGGCGACCTGATCGGCGACGCGGTCGAAGCCGCCCACGCCCGCGGGGTCCGGGTGCTGTCCCGCGTCGACTTCTCGAAGGTGCACGCCGACCTCGCCGAGCAGCATCCCGACTGGTGCTTCGTCAGCGCAACCGGTGAACGCCAGATCTACAACGGGCTCTGGAGCACGTGCCCGAGCGCGCCGTACTACCAGGAGCGGTCGGAGGAGATTCTCGGCGAGATCCTCGACACCTATCCGGTCGACGGCTTCTTCTTCAACTGGTTCAACTTCAGCCAGCGCGACTACTCCGGCCGCAACCACGGGCCGTGTCACTGCGCGCACTGTCAACGCCGCTTTGACGAGCGCTACGGCCGGCCGTTGCCTACCCGGGCCGACTGGGACGATCCGGCGTACGTCCAGTGGCTGGAGTACACCCGCGAGACGCTCGGCGACCTCGCCGGCCGGGTGCGGAAACTCATCACCGGCAAGAATCCCGACACCGCGCTGATCCTCGCCCACGATCCCGACATCACGTTCTACGAGGCCAACAACGCCGTCGACCGGCCGCAGCCGCTGTGGATCTACGGCACCGGCGAGTTCCTGCGGACCAGTCGGACGGCGGCGCCCGACAAGCCGGTGTGGGTCAACTCGGTGATGTTCATCGACATGCCGTACCGGTTCGTTCCCGAGCAGCAGGGGCACCTCGGGCTGTACCTCGCCCAGACGATCGCACACGGCGGCAACCCGTCGGCCTACCTGGTCGGCACTCCTGACCGGCTGCCCGCGACGAGTTTCGACATCGTCCGCGACGTCTTCTGCTTCCACCGCGACAATGCGCGCTTCTACACCGATGTCCGATCCGCCGCCGAGGTGGGCGTGGTGTCGTCGGTACGCAGTGGAGAACGGTACGGCGGGCCGTCCGGCGTCGACAAGGTGCGCGGCGAGATCCGGGGCGTCTACCGGGCGCTGGTCGAGTCCCACGTGCCCTTCGACATCGTGCTGGATCACCTGCTCGTCATGGATGCCCTCGACTCCACCCTGCGGCGTTACAAGGCGCTGGTCCTGCCGAACGTCGCGGTGCTCTCCGACGACCAGGCCGAGGTGCTGGACCGTTACGTCGAGACCGGCGGAGGGCTGGTGGCGACGTACGACACCGGGGGCTTCGACGCCGCCGGAGCCCCCCGTCCGGGAATCGCGCTGCGGAGCCTCGGTGCCGCCACCGTCATCGACCGGAGAGAAGCTCCGGGAGCGATGCGGTCGGCCTACCTGCGGGTGACGGATCCGGGTGACCTGCCGGGAGCGACCGAGGGCGACCTGGTGCTCCTGGACCGGGCCTACCTCTATGTCGAGCCGAGGCCGGATACGGTGTGTTCGTTCGGCCTGGTGCCGCCGTCGCGCTACGGCCCGCCGGAGAAGTGCTACTGGGACGTCGAGACCGACCATCCAGGGCTGCTCTGGCACCGTCACGGCTCCGGGCGGACGGCCTACATTCCCTGGCCTATCGGTGGGCTCTACGACGACCTCGGCCGGCCCGAGCACCGCGACATCCTGGTGCACGCACTCGACGAGGTGGGTGGCGGCCGGCAGCTTTCGACGGACGCTCCTCCCCATGTCGAGATCGTCGTGAGTACGCAGGACGACCCACACCGAACGCTGGTCCACCTCATCAACTACTCGGGCCAGCGGGGGCGGGCGTTCGGGCCGCCACTGCCGATCCACGACATCCAGGTCGAGCTTCCCGGCGTCGCCACCGTGGCGGCTGCGAACTCGCTCCGGCGGGGAATGCCGCTCGAAACGTCCAGGACGGCTGCTGGCGCGGTCACCTTCACGTTGCCCCACCTCGACCTGTTCGATCTCGTGGTGCTCGACCACGGATAGGGCGGCTGCCCGTCGGCGGAGCGCTGTCACAGATGCCTCCACCGTCTCGTCCTCTGCCTGAGAAGACCGGGCACCCGCGCCCGGTCACAGCTTTTGGGAGGACTCGTCGGATGAACACGGCGCTCTGGATCGCTCAGATCCTCTTGGCAGCACTGTTTCTGGTCTCCGGCATCGCGAAATCGACCATGTCGACCGAACGGCTGCTCGCCACCGGACAGACTGGAGCAGCGGCCTTTCCGTTGCCGGTCGTACGGCTGACGGCGATCTGTGAACTCATCGCCGTGGTCGGGCTGATCGTCCCGCGCCTCGTGGACATCGCGCCGTCACTCACCGGCTGGGCCGCGGTCGGCCTCGCCGTCGTCATGGTGGGCGCGATGATCTCGCACAGTAGGTTGGCGATCACGCAGGCCAACTCGGCGGAGTGGCGCAACGTCGCCGCGAACGTCGCGATCTTCGCGGTCTGCGTGTTCGTCGCGGCCGGCCGGCTCAGCTGACCTCGGTCCGGAGTCACCGCCACCAGGAGGAGCCTGGTCGGAGGAGTTCGCGCACCAGTGCGTCGTAGGTCCGAACGGAGCGGCGCACCT
This sequence comes from Actinopolymorpha sp. B11F2, assembly GCF_040195635.1. Lineage (NCBI taxonomy): Bacteria > Bacillati > Actinomycetota > Actinomycetes > Propionibacteriales > Actinopolymorphaceae > Actinopolymorpha > Actinopolymorpha sp. B11F2. Next base: position 32,963 of record NZ_JBEFTX010000005.1, read on the forward strand.
CCTCGAGGTCGACGTACTCATCCACGATGTGCATCGCCTCGACCCCTCCCGGACCCGTGACCACACAGGGAATCCCGGCCGCCCGGAAATGGGACATGTCGCAGCTCACGCCCAACCCACCCACCTCCACCGCAAGGCCGGCGTCGACAAGGCCGCGTTGACAGCTCACGACGAACGGATGGCCGGTCGGCGTTTCGGACGGGCCGCCGGTGGTCGGCGCGAAGCCCACCACCTCGGCATTGACGGGTGCGTAGTCGGTGTTGAACTGCGTGAGGAGTTGCTCGATCTCCATGAGCGCGTCCTTCTCGGTCTCGCCGGGCACCAGTCGCCGATCGAAGGTGAGCCGACACCGTTCCGGCACCGAGTTGGACGCCTCGCCGCCTTCGACAAGCACCGGCGTCACCGTGGGCGCACCGACCAGCGAGTGGTCACGTCCGGAAAGGACACCCGCGTAGTCACCGATCAACTCGATCAGCGCGGCCGCGTGCACGATCGCGTTGGCGCCCTGGTCCGGCGCCCCTGCGTGCGCGGCCCGTCCGGTGATCTCCACGACCGGGCAGACCGAACCCTGGTGGGCGGTGAACAGCCGGCCCCCTGTCGGTTCGCCGACGATCGCGCCGTCCGCGCGGTGCTTTTCCAGCAGCCGTCGTACCCCCGTACTTCCGGCTTCCTCGTCGATGACGGCGGTGTAGACGAGCGTCCCGGAGAGTTGCCCCGCTTCGCCCGGGTCGCGCAGGCAGAGAGCGGCGACCGCCATCGCGGCCACGCTGGCCTTGGCGTCGGCTGTGCCGCGTCCGTAGAGCCGGCCATCCTTCTGTACCGGGGCGAACGGCGACATCGACCATCCCGGTCCGGCTGGGACCACGTCGAGATGGGAGTTCAACATCAACGTGGGCGTCGCCGAGCCGAACTCCAACCGTGCAACAAGATTGGCGCGTCCCGGTTCGATCTCCTCGACCTCGACGTCGAGTCCGTTGCGGCCCATGATCTCGGCCAGCAGCGCAGCGGCCTTGCCCTCGTTGCCCACCGGGTGTGCGGTGTCGATGGAGACGAGATCGGTCAGCAGGCGTACGACATCGGGGATGGTCTCGGCACTCATGTCGTTCTCACGAGGTCTCCGCCAATCCGGTCCTGACAGCCGCCCCCGTGATCTCCGCGGGCAACCGCCCGCATGGTCCAATGCGTACCCAGAGCTTCGGCTCGGCGAGCGCCGTTGCCCGCCGAGTTGGTCAACCGTGCCACAGATCCGGACGGAGCTGAAGCCCGGTCGCCTTGTTTCGCAGGGTTATCCGCAGCTGGTAGAGAACACACCGGACTGTGCACTGTCGGCGGACCTCACCCGCTATGTCGGCACAATTCCATTTGTGTGTGGTTATGCGCCAGCCTGATGACGCACGGGCTTGAGCAGTATCGACCCGCGACCACAGGCGACTGCCGCGCCGGATGGATGACGATCACCCAACGGAACAAGGGGAAGGGGCATGATCCACTAGGATTGGAACGTGTTCTCGACCACGGGGGTGGTGGACTCGCCCGCCACGACGCTCGCCGCGTTGGAGTCCGCAGCGACCGCGTTAGTCGGGCTGCCAGTTCCCGATTCAGGCCTACAGTGGAGAAGATCGCCCGAGCCGGACGATACCTACGCCAGGTCCTCGATCCCGACGGTCACCACGACGACGAGAAGGCCCACCGGAGACGGTTCATGACCGCACACCGCGAACCTGACGGCGGCATCTCCGGCTCCTATTATCTCCGGCCCGAAGCGGCCGCCCGGCTTCAGACGTTGTTCGACACCTATGGCCGCAAACAAGGCGCCGACGACACCCGCACCACCTCCATCCGCAACGCCGACGTCCTCATCCAACTCCTCGTCCAAGCCGTCACCGCCGAACTCCTCGTCCTCGTCAACGCCGAAACCCTCACCGACGACGGCGAAGAGCACCAGGACACCGAGTCAGGCGACACCGACACAGGCGACACCGACAGCCGACAAACCCGGCGCAGGCGAAACTGACAGCGACAACGGACCGTCGCCAGCGCCAGCGAACCGGGCCGAGGCTACGGCTGGACCGGCAACGGTTGTCCCACCTGCGGACGCCGCACCAGCCGCGAGGTACCCGGACTACTCCTGTCGACCGGCCACCCACTCCCGGCACCCCATATCCGCCGCCTGGCGAGCACCTCAAACTCACCCGCATCGTGCTCAACGCACGAGCCGGGTCCTCGACCTCGGCTCCACCGTCCGCCTCGTCCCACCCTGGATGCGCAAGGCCATCCTCGCCACCCACGCCTACAACACCTGCCCCATCCCCGCCACGTGGTGCGAAATGGACCACGTTCACCCCTGGGCGATCCACCACAGCACCAAACTCGACGACATCGCACGCGCCTGCGACCATCACAACCGCGACCGCGCCAAAAACGCCCACAACTACAGGGCCCAACGCCGATCTGACGGCCGCTGGCACATCACCTCAGTCACCCAGCGATACCGCAGCTAGAAGTTGTCGAAGGGAACGAACACCTCCCGCGGTGAGAAAGATCGCCCGGTGCCGCACGTGAAGCCGGCGCTCCCTCACGACCTCGGCGGCCCGCCACACCGGCCACCGAGGTGGCCGGCGCTCACGCGGGTTGATCGGCGAACCGGATGTACTTGCGCAGGATGATCGGTCACTCGGTGAACTTGTTCCGCCAGACGGCGTTGCCCGGCACCCAGCCGCCATGCTCAAAGTCGACGACCGTGCCGTTGGCATCGTCAGTGAACGTGACGGTCAGCCGGCTGGGGTAGTCCGGATCCTGCGCCAGCCAGAAGTCCTGGGCGTAGACCCGCGGCGGATCCCACGCCGCAACCCGGCCCCAGGATTGATCGGGATACCCGTCGAAGGTGAACACCACGGCACCACCGACCCGCGGCTCTAGCCGCACACCCGTGTACGCCTCTGGATGGGCGTTGTAACCCGGGCCCCACCACTCGCCCATCCGAAGGGTGAAGATCTCGAACGCAACCGCTGGCGAACAGGAGACGCGCAGCCGATGGCGCCAGGGTGCGGCAACGGTGTCGACCCGGGCCGGTTGGTCGACCGGCTGGTGGAAGACGAGCCGATTGTGGAACGGGTCGATGACTGCCAGCGTGAGACCTCGCTCTTCGGACTCGATCGCCGGGTTCAGCGGGTAGTCCTTGCTCTGCAGCTCGTCGTGCAGGGCCTGGACGTCCAGGGTCGTGAGGAGCACGCCGATGCCGGGACTCCCGTCGCCGTGGTGCTCACTCAGATGAAGCCGGACGTCACCGCGGGAGACCTGGGCGTACATCGGCTGGTGATCCTCGAAGCGCTGTTCCCAGTCCCTTCCGAAGCCGAGGTAATCGCAGTAGAACGCGTACGCTCGATCAACGTCGAAAATGCGGATGATCGGCACCGCATCGACGGGATCGCCCGGCTTCGGCTTAGGCCGGTCGTTCCGGGCGGCATCGGGCAGCGACCCGACGAGCGTGTTCCAGTCCCGGGCTCCGAGCTGCCGGGCGGTGAGTTCCAGGGCTGCGCTGTGACTGATCGTCGTGCCGTCGGCGGCAAGCGCGGTGCGCAGCCGCCTCGCCATCGCCTTGACATCGTCGGCACCAAGGAGGTTGATCATCTCGAGTCCTCTCGCGGTACGCGATCAGGCGCCTGCGTTGCTGGTCGTCCGCAGAAGAGTTCGAGTGATCAGCGGTCCGATGCACGATGACGGGCATTCACCAAACCTCGGGATCGAGGCGCAGGCGGCCGGCTGCCCTGGCCACTTGGCAGTCTAATCCCGCAGCCTGCGAAAACCGTGGTCGCCCGCCGACCTGTCCAGTCGACAGGTCAGTTCAGCTGGTCAGGTCAGCTGGTCAGGTCAGCTGGTCAGGTCGCCGAGAGGGACTTGCGGATCGGCCAGACGAGCGCGGTCGACAGTGCTGCCCGAGCGGATGAGGGCCTGGATGTCGTCCTGCACGTCCCAGACGTTGACGTTCATCCCAGCCACGACCCGGCCATCCCTCAGCCAGAAGGCCACGAACTCCCGCGCCTTCGCGTCGCCGCGTACAACCACTTCGTCATAGCCATCAGGCCCGACGTCGCCGGCGTACTCCATCCCGAGGTCGTACTGGTCGGAGAAGAAGAACGGGATCGCGTCGTACACAGCGTCCGAGCCCAGCATGGACCTGGCGGCAGCGGGACCGCCGTCGTGCGCGTTGGCCCAGTGCTCCACCCGCAGCGTGCGTCCGAACACCGGCGACTGCCACCGGACGACGTCACCGGCCGCGAAGATGTCGGGGTCGGATGTCTGCAGCCGCGCGTCGGTGACCACACCGTGGGCCACGTCGAGACCAGCGGACTCCGCCAGCTCGGTGTTGGGTGTGACGCCGACACCGACGACCACGACATCGGCGGGCACCTCCTCACCATCACCGGTCACGACAGCCGTCACTGTCGCGCCGCCAGGACCGGCACCGCGAAACGCGGTCACACTCTGGCCAAGGCGGAGGTCGACGCCGTTCTCACGATGCAGGTCGGCGAACACCTCACCCATCTCCCGCCCCAGTGCCGCGAAGAGCGGAGTCGGCTGCGGCTCGATCACGGTCACGGCGGCACCCGCGGCACGGGCGGCAGCTGCCGTCTCGAGGCCGATCCAGCCGGCACCCACCACGACGACCCGGCGGCCGGCCGCGAACGCCGCACGCAACCGGTTCGAGTCAGCGAGGGTCCGCAGGTACAGGACACCGTCGAGGTCGCCGCCTGGAATCTTCGGCCGGCGTACGGAGGAACCGGTCGCCAGCAGCAGCTTGTCGTAGGACAACCGGGACCCGTCGGAAAGCTCCACCTCGTGCGCGTCCCGGTCGATCAGCAGCGCGCGGGCACCGAGCCGCAGCTCGATCCGCTGCTCGTCGTACCACCCCTGCTCGTGGAGATACACAGCGGACGGTTCGTCGTTGCCGAGCAACACACCCTTGGACAGCGGCGGTCGTTCGTAGGGAAGTTCCGCCTCCTCGCCGACCAGCACGATCCGGCCGTCGAAACCTTCCGAACGCAGGGCCTCGGCGGCTTTCGCCCCGGCCACGCTGGCGCCGACGATGACGAACGTCTGAGAGGTGTTGTCTGCCATGCAGCCGAACCTACCGCGTCAGCTCGGCATGCAGTGCGACCGCGGAGGCGTCGGTGAGCGAGGCCACCTGGTCGATGATCACCCGCAGCCGGGCGGCATCGTCGGCGGCCGCTCTGAAGTCGTCCTGGAACGCGTGGTCGAGCCCGCGGGGCGCCTGCAGTCGGAGCGCCGCCACCAGCCCGTGGACGATGTCGCGTTGTTCGGACAGGAGCGCCATCCGCTCACCTGAACGCATCACGTAGCGGGCCGCGATCCCTTTGAGGACGGCGATCTCGACCCTGGTCTCGTGCGGTACGACGAGGGAGGCGTGGTAGCGGGTCAGCGGCCCCGTGCCGAAGGCGGCATGGGTGGCGCGTTCGGCGGCGACGCAGAACCGGCCGATCAGCTGGCTCGTCATGTCCTTGAGGACCGCGAGGGAGCGGCGCCGGCCGTCGTAGTCCCCATCCGGCCAGTAGCCGAACCGCCGGAGTCGGCCATAGGCGGCGTCCAGTTCGGCGTCGTCGCAGCCGGGGAGGTACCAGTCGCGGACGACGTTCCAGACGGTGCCGCGCTCGGCCGCGTCGGTGAGACGCGTCAGCGAGATTCGGCCGGAGACCACTCCGTCCTCGACGTCGTGGACGGAGTAGGCCACGTCATCGGCGAAGTCCATGACCTGCGCCTCCAGGCATCGTTGCTCGCCGGCGACCCCCTTCCGCAACCAGCTGAACACCTCGAGATCATCGGCGTACACGCCCCACTTGCCGCTGATCTCCGCCGGCCCCTCGCCGCGTGCCCAGGGGTACTTCGTGGCCGCGTCGAGCGTGGCTCTGGTCAGGTTGAGGCCGGCACTTCGCCCGGATCCGGACCCTGCCTCGCCCGGTCCCCCAGCGAAACTCTTGGCCTCCAACCGGGTGAGCAGGCGAAGCGTCTGGGCGTTTCCCTCGAATCCGCCGATCTGGCTCGCCACCTCGTCGAGGGCGGCCTCGCCGTTGTGGCCGAACGGTGGATGCCCGAGGTCGTGGGCGAGGCTTGCCGTGTCAACGACGTCAGGGTCGCAGCCCAGTGCCTGCCCCAGCTCGCGCCCGACCTGGGCGACCTCGAGCGTGTGCGTGAGCCGGGTGCGGACGAAGTCATCCGTTCCGGGCCCGATGACCTGCGTCTTCGCGGCGAGACGGCGCAGCGCAGCGGAGTGCAGGACCCGGGCGCGGTCGCGGGCGAACGGGGTACGTCCGGCGCTCTTGGGCGGCTCGACGACCCAGCGCTCGATGTCGGCCGGGCCGTAGCCGAGGCTGCTTTCGGCGGTCGAACGTGCAGGTGGGGAAGGCATCGCCGCCGACCTTAGATGACGAGCTCGAAGGGAAGTCGCCTGACTCGCGAGTCACCTGAGGAATTGGTCAGCCCGGTCGCCCGTGAGCTCACCGTGCCTCAGGCCGTTCCGGTCGAGGCGTCGGTCTCTGCGAGGACAGCCGCCCGCCCCGCCTCCAGCCGGGCGACAGGCACCCGGAACGGCGAGCAGGACACGTAGTCCAGCCCTGCCTGATGGAAGAAGTGCACCGACGCAGGGTCGCCGCCGTGCTCGCCGCACACGCCGATCTCGAGGTCGGCCCGCGCCGCCCGGCCCTCCGCACTGGCAAGGAGTACCAGCCGGCCGACCCCCTCGACGTCGAGCGACTCGAACGGCGACACCCCGAAGATCCCCCGGTCGAGGTAGGCCGGGAAGAACTCGCTCTCCACGTCATCGCGGGACAGGCCCCAGACGGTCTGCGTGAGGTCGTTCGTACCAAAGGAGAAGAACTCCGCGGCCGAGGCGATCCGACCCGCCGTCAACGCCGCACGCGGAAGCTCGATCATCGTCCCGATCGGGATCGGCAGGGTGAGGCCCCAGCGTTCCAGGACCTCGTGGATCGCGCGGAGAGCTTCCTCGCGCATCAGCTCCAACTCCTGCACGGCGCCGACCAGCGGGATCATGATCTCGACCCGGGGATCGCCGCCCGCCTGGGCACGGGCGGCCGCCGCCTCCGTCAAAGCCCGCACCTGCATCGCGTACAACCCGGGGACGACCAGGCCGAGGCGGACGCCACGCAGGCCCAGCATGGGGTTCTGTTCGTGCAGCCTGCGCACCGCGGTGAGCATCCGCCGGTCGGAGCTGGCCGGGCCGCCGGTTTCACCAGGCTCGTCGCGACGAGCCTCCGCCGTCGCCACCCGGACCGACAGCTCCGTCAGGTCGGGCAGGAACTCGTGCAAGGGCGGGTCGAGCAGGCGTACGGTCACCGGCAGTCCGTCCATGGCCTCCAGTACGCCCGCGAAGTCCTCCCGCTGCAGCGGCAGCAACGCCGCCAGCGCCTCCTCCCGTTCCTGGTCGGTCTCGGCCAGGATGAGCCGCTCGACATACCCGCGTCGCTCGCCGAGGAACATGTGCTCCGTACGACACAGGCCGATCCCGCCCGCACCCATCGAGCGGGCGCGGATCGCGTCGGGTGGCAGGTCGGCGTTCGCCCGCACGGCCAGACGGCGACGGGCGTCCGCGATGGTCATGATCCGGTGGACGGCGCGAACCAGGTCGTCGGCTTCGTCGCTGCCGGGGTCAAGCTCGCTCTCGAAGTACCGCATCACCGGCGAGTCGACGACAGGAACCTCGCCCAGGAAGACTTCCCCGGTCGTTCCGTCGAGCGAGATCACGTCGCCCTCGCGCACCTCGACGCCGCCGCGTGCGGTGAAGAACCGCCCCGACGTGTCGACCTCGAGCTGGTCCGCACCGCACACGCACGTCTTGCCCATGCCGCGTGCGACGACCGCCGCGTGCGAGGTCTTGCCGCCTCTGCTGGTGAGGATGCCGCGCGCCGCGATCATGCCGTCGAGGTCGTCCGGTGTCGTCTCGCGGCGGACGAGGATGACATCCTCGCCAGCGCGCGCCCTCTCCACGGCCGTCATCGTGGAGAACACCGCCCGGCCGACGGCCGCACCTGGCGAGGCGTTCATCCCGCGGGCGATCCGGTGTCGCTCGGCGCCGCCGTCGAAGCGCGGGAACATCAGCTGGGCCAGCTGCTCGCCGTCGACCCTGCGCAACGCCTCGTCGTCGTCGATCAGTCCCTCGTCGACGAGCTGGGTGGCGATCCGGAACGCCGCCCCCGCCGTGCGCTTGCCGACCCTGGTCTGGAGCATCCAGAGCTTGCCGCGCTCGATGGTGAACTCGATGTCGCACAGGTCGCGGTAATGACCTTCGAGCGTCGACATGATGGCGAGCAGTTCGTCGTAGCAGCGGCGATCGATATGGGCCAGCTCCGTCAGCGGCAGGGTGTTCCGGATTCCGGCGACGACGTCCTCACCCTGCGCGTTGGGCAGATAGTCGCCGTAGATTCCGCGCGCGCCCGATGCCGGGTCACGGGTGAACGCCACACCGGTGCCCGAATCCCCGCCCAGGTTGCCGAACACCATCGCGACCACGTTGACCGCCGTGCCGAGGTCGGCCGGAATGCTTTCCTGCCGGCGATAGGTCACCGCGCGTGGTGCGTTCCAGCTGTCGAATACCGCTCGGACGGCGGCGTCGAGTTGGTCACGTGGATTCTGCGGGAATTCATGTCCGGTCTCGTCTTCGACAATGCGTTTGTACGCCGCCACCAGATCTCTCAAGGCGTCGGTGTCCAGGTCGATGTCGTGGGCCGCCCTTCGTTCCGATTTCGCCTTGTCGAGTGCGGCATCGAATCGGGCGCCGTCAATTCCGAGCACCGTCTTTCCGTACATCTGGACGAGCCGGCGATAGGAGTCCCACGCGAAGCGTTCGTCATGTGCGCGTGCGGCCAAGCCGTGGACGGAGTCGTCGGTGAGGCCGATGTTGAGAACCGTGTCCATCATGCCGGGCATGGAGAACTTCGCACCCGAGCGTACGGAGACCAGCAAGGGATCGCGCGGGTCGCCGAGAGTCCTGCTCAGCGTTCTTTCCACCGCATGAAGGTGTGCGGTCACCTCGTCGCGGAGTTCGAGCGGTTCTTTTCCGGTTTCGAGGTAGACGCGGCAGGCTTCGGTGGTGATCGTGAATCCAGGGGGTACCGGAAGGCCGAGCCTGGTCATCTCGGCGAGGTTCGCGCCTTTCCCGCCGAGAAGGTCCTTCATGTCCTTGTTGCCGTGGGAAAAGTCATAGGTGTACATGACACGCAACCCCCTCTGCGCCGCAGCTGCGGGTGCACACAACGGCTCAGCAGCTACGACAGTAATGCCAGGAGAATGCGCTGCCAGATCTTTTCGACGAGCCAGTGCGGAAACAACCGGCGGCCCGAAAGGAGAAGGTCAGGCTTGGGTGGGAATCTCCGGTCGGGGCAGAATGCCGGTCGCCTGGCGCACCATCCGCAAGGTGACCGTGGTCGCGAGGTCGCTCGCCGGCAGCGCGGGTACACCGTAGAGCCGCCGCGCCCACCCCGGCAGCGAGGAGAACGCGAGGACGTTGAGCGACGGAACGCCCAGTCGCAGGGGCGCCAGTTTCCACGGCAGCGGCGGATGGAAGCTGTGGACCAGGCCGCGCCGGGCTTCGGTACATGCGTACAACTTCGGGCGGATCTCGGCGAAGAAGTCGGCAAGAGCGGCGCGGGAGGCCGGGGCGTCCTCGCGCTTTATTCCGATCACCTCGGCGGCACGGCGGCTCTCCGCCACGTAGGTGTCGGCGTCGGCGTCGGTGCGGAGTGCTCCGGATCGCCGCGCGATGTCGACGTAGGAGTCGATCTCCGCGCAGTGGACCCAGAGCAGGCCTTCGGGTTCGTCGAGTCGGAAGGTCTCACCGGTGTCGGGGTCGTAGCCGGTGAGGGCCGCGTGGATGGCGCGGACGCGGGCGGCCGCGCGTTCGACCTCGGCGGACGTGCCGTAGGTGCGGACCGTCACGAACTCGGCCGTACGCAGGAACCGCGCCCACGCGCGCTTGCGGTCGAAGAGCGCGGAGTTCTGGTAGGTCGCCCGCATCACCCGCGGATAGAGCGACTGCAGGTAGAGAGCCCGGAGTCCGGCGACCCAGAGGATGGGCTCGGTGTGCACCCGCCAGGTGACCGACCCCGGCCCGAAGAGTCCGGTGTCGGTGCGAGGGGCGGTCCTTCCCACGGTGTCGACACTACCGCCGTCTGACCAACCGCTGTCGGGCCAACCACCGTTCCGACCAACCGCCGTTGGATGAGGGCGCCCCTTGCGTGAGGGGCGCCCTCATCCAACGGGAGCGATCGGCCCGCTCCCCCACGTCACGGGCGTTCGGTCTCCCACGCCACTGTGTCGGCGATCACCTGCGCGGGATCAGCGTCGGCCGACCGCGCCCGAACGGCCGTGCTCGGCGGTCGGTCGGCCACCTGGTGCAGGCCAGGCTTGCCGTCCTCGATCGCGAACGACGCCCGCGTGAAGACCTCCGCCCCCGGCTCCTGGACGTACGGCAGGCAACGGAAGTCCGCCCGCATCTCCTCCGGCGTGATCGTCGTCCGCACGTAGCCGCGCAGGTTGTTGTAGAACCGCAGGTGCGGGTTGATCTGCAGGAACGGATGGTCGCCCGGGATCGAGTCCGCCCCGTTGCCGCCCGACGTGATCGAGCTGCACACGAGCTCGGAGCCGACCGTCGTCGAGGTCGGGTCGTCGTAGTCCAGCTTGAGGTCGCTCGCCCAGTGCGCGTGCACGTCGCCGGTGAGCACGACCGGGTTGCGGACGCCAGCGTCAACCCAGCCTTGCGTGATCCGCTGCCGCGAGGCGACGTAGCCGTCCCAGGCGTCCATGCTGGTGACCTTCGCCGGACCGTTGTTGTTGTCGCGTTGGGCGAAGAAGACCTGCTGACCGAGCACGTCCCAGCGGGCGCGCGACCGGTGGAACCCGTCGATGAGCCACTCCTCCTGCTCCGCACCGGTGATCGACCGCGAGGGGTCGACCGCGGCCGGGCAATCCTTGTAGCCGTCGCCGCAACCCTGGTCGTCGCGGTACTGCCGGGTGTCGAGCAGGTGGAACGTCGCCAGCCGACCCCAGCGGATCCGCCGGTAGAGCTGCAGGTCGATCCCGCGCGGCACGGACGAGCGGCGCAGCGGCATGTTCTCGTAGTACGCCTGGAACGCCGCCGCCCTCCGGGCAAGGAAGTTCGGCTGCGGGATCTCCGGCTTCTCGTACACCTCGTCGGCCCAGTTGTTGTCCAGCTCGTGGTCGTCCCAGACGACGAGCCAGGGTGCAACCGCGTGTGCGTCCTGCAGGTCCGGGTCGGACTTGTACTGCGCATGCCGTTGCCGGTAGTTGGCCAGCGTCTCCGTCTCCGGGCCCTCGTGGTCGCGCGGGTTCCCGCCCGGTGCGACGTACACGCCGGCCCGGTATTCGTACTGGTAGTCCCCAAGGTGCAGTACGAGCTCGGGGCGATCCTCGGCAAGTCTCTTGTACGCCGTGAAGTACCCGTGCTCGTACTGCGAGCACGACACGAACGCCATCGCGAGCGACGACACCAGGCTGTCCGGCGACGGAGCGGTCAACGCCCGCCCGACACGGGACACGAAGCGACCCACCCGGAAGCGGTACCAGTACTCACGGCCGGGTTCCAGCCGTGTCACCTCCACATGCACGGCGTGCGCCGACGACGGGCGGGCGCTCGCCGAACCCGACCGGACGACCCGACGGAACCGCTCGTCGGCCGCCACCTGCCACTGCACGTCGATCGCGGCGTCCGGCATGCCGCCGAGCCCGTCTTCGGCGACTGGGTTGACGGCGAGCCGGGTCCAGATGACGAATCCGTCCGGGCCCGGGTCACCCGACGCGACTCCCAGGGTGAACGGGTCCAGGGTGACGGCGCTCGGCCGCGCCGCGTTCGCCACCTGGGGCAACGCGAGAGAAGTTCCGGCGGCGAGTCCACCGATCAGCAGGATACGGCGACCCACGTCATGGGGCGTGTGGTCATGCTGGGGCCCATCGTGTTCGGGCACTGAGCACCTCCGCGAGATTGGCTCGGAGTGCTCAGCATCGGCGGGCAAGATCCCCAGCACATGGCGTGATCGTGAGGCGCCGGCGACGACCAGATGACCGGTTGGCTGCGGTGCGTCCAGTTACGGACGTACGACGTCTCGAGCTCGACCGGGCAGCCACGCACGGGGACGGTGCACGGCACTTCCCCACGATGCACGGTGAATGTGCCGTGCATCGTGGGGAAGGCGGGGGTGGCCCACTCAGGTGTAGCGCCTGGTCTCCTCGTAGACCGTGTAGTCGATCCACTCCTGTGGAGTGTCGGGCGCGGAGGCCGCACGCACCGGCGTCGGGTTGTCCGCGACCTGGTGCAGCCCCGGCTCTCCGTCCTGGACGACGAACGACGCGCGGGTGAACGGGGTGGCGCCCGGCTGGCTGACGTACGGCACGACCCGGTAGTCGCCCTGCATCTGGTCCGGGGTGACCGTCAACCGCACGTAACCCCGCAGGTTGTTGTAGAACCGCAGGTGCGGATTGATCTGCAGGAAGGGGTGCTCGTTCGGGTCAGAGTCGAAGCCGTCACCACCGGAGGAGATGGACGTCGTCACGAACTCCGACCCGACCGTGGCCGACGTCGGGTCGTCGTAGTCGAGCTTCAGGTCGCTCGCCCAGTTGGCGTGGACGTCGCCGGTGACCACGACGGGGTTGCGCACTCCCGCGTCGACCCAGCCTTGCGTGATCCGCTGCCGCGAGGCGACGTAGCCGTCCCACGCGTCCTGGCTCGTCACCTTGACCAGGCTGTCGGCGTTGTTGTCACGCTGGCCGAAGAACACCTGCTGGCCGAGCACGTCCCAACGCGCCCGCGACCGGTGGAAGCTCTCGATCAGCCAGGCCTCCTGCTCCGCGCCGGTGATCGACCGCGCCGGATCGACCGACGCCGGGCAGTCCTTGTAGCCGTCCCCACATCCCTGGTCGTCGCGGAACTGCCGCGTGTCGAGCATGTGGAACGACGCCAACCGCCCCCACTGGACCGTGCGGTAGAGCTGCATGTCGATGCCGACCGGGATCGACCTGCGGCGCAGCGGCATGTTCTCCCAGTACGCCTTGAACGCGGCCTCCCGCCGGGGCAGGAACACCTCCGGCGGCTGCAGGTGCGGATCCTGCGGCACTTCGTCGGCCCAGTTGTTGTCGATCTCGTGGTCGTCCAGGACGACGAGCCACGGTGCCGCCGCGTGCGCGGCCTGCAGGTCGGGATCGGTCTTGTACTGCGCATAACGCTGCCGGTAGTTGGCGAGCGTGGTGGTCTCCGGCCCGGCGTGCAGGCGCGGGCGACCGGCGACACCCGCCGACTCGTACTGGTAGTCGCCGAGGTGCAGCACGAGATCGGGCATGTCGTCGGCGATGCCGCGATGGGCGGCGTAGAAACCCGACTCGTAGTGCTGGCAGGACGCCAGGCACACCGTCAGATGCTGCGCGAGTACGCCCGGCTCGGGTGCGGTCCGGGTACGCCCGACCGGCGAGAGGTGCGACGCCACCTTGAACCGGTACCAGTAGTCGCGCCCCGGGTCGAGGCTGTCGAGCTCGATGTGGACGCTGTGCGCATCTTCCGGGCGGGACGTGACGCTGCCCGACGCGACGATGTCGCTGAACCGGTCGTCCTTCGCGACCTGCCACTGCACCGGCACCGTGGCGTCCGGCATGCCGCCCAGTCCGTCGTCGGCAAGGGGTTCGGGAGCAAGCCGGGTCCACAACACGAACCCGTCATGGCTGGGGTCCCCCGACGCAACCCCCAGGGTGAAGGGGTACATGCGGGCGTAGATCGGCGGTACCTTCTCCGCGGCATGTGCCGGCACTCCGGCCCCGAGAAGGGACCCGGCGGCCAGACTGCCGGCGAGAAACGTCCGCCTGCCAAGGCCGTCGGATCGGTCGTTCGTTGGGGACACGCTTCCACCTCCGCGTCGCTTCGGCTTCTTCGGAAAGCCCGTCGCGAACGCACGGTGTTCGTTCGGATGCGCTTCGGCGTTCGGGTCGGGTCCTCCAGGATGGGCGCCGATCAACGCCTCGGCGAGGCCTTAGCCGATCATGGCGCGGCCAACATCTGACATGCGAAGGCAGAAGGGTGGAGGAAAGCGCCGGCGGCGGCTGTCAGCCGCCGGAGATCCCGACCTCTGCGGCGGCGAGGTCGGCGCCCACGCCGTCCCGGTCCGACAACCAACCCGCGGGCAGGGTCACCGGCCGCGGACTCCCCTGCCGCCCGCGCGGTAGTCCCAGAGCCGCCTGCGGAAACGGCTGATCGGCGTCCAGCTCGGCCAGCAACGCGTCGAGCTCGGCCAGGGTGGAGACGAGGGCGAGGGCGCTGCGGAGGTGCTGGCGTACGGCGAAACCCTTGAGATACCAGGAGACGTGCTTGCGGAACTCCCGGCAGGCCCGGTCCTCGCCCATGTCCTCGACGAGCAACCCGACGTGCCGCCGCATCACGCGGGACACCTCACCCAAGGCCGGCAGCACCGTCGCGGGCTCGCCGGCGAAGACCGTCGCCAGGTCGCGGAAGAGCCACGGCCGGCCGAGACACCCGCGCCCGACCACCACTCCCGCGCAGCCGGAGTGCTCGACCATGCGAACCGCGTCGGCGGCCTCCCAGATGTCGCCGTTGCCGAGCACCGGGATGCCGACGTGGGCGACGAGCGCACCGATGGCGTCCCAGTCGGCCTCGCCGCTGTAGTGCTGCGCGGCCGTACGCCCGTGCAGGGCGATCGCCGCGCAGCCGGCCTGCTCGGCGATCCGGCCCGCGTCGAGGTAGGTCAGGTGGTCGTCGTCGATCCCCTTGCGGGTCTTCATGGTGACGGGCACGCCGTAGGGCCGCGCCGCCTCGACCGCAGCCCGGAGGATGGCGTCGAGGAGGCCGCGTTTCCAGGGCAGGACGGCCCCGCCACCCTTGCGGGTCACCTTGGGCACCGGACAGCCGAAGTTGAGGTCGACGTGGCTGACGTCGTACTCCCCGCACAGGATCCGGGTCGCCTCGCCGACATAGCGCGGGTCCACGCCGTAGAGCTGGACCGACCGGACCGCCTCCCCCGGATCGAACGCCAGCATCCGCCGGGTCGACTCGTCGCCCTCGACCAGCCCGCGGGAGGTGATCATCTCGCAGACGTACAGCCCCGCCGCCGGCGCAGCGCCCTTCCCGTTCCGCGACGGCCCCGCGGTCCCGGCCGCCTCAGCCTGTTCCCGACACAGCGTCCGGAACGCCGCGTTCGTCACGCCGGCCATGGGAGCGAGGACGACCGGCGGGTCCACACGGTGCCGGCCGACAGTCAGCGCCGGGGTTGCTGCTCGCATGCCCACATTGTGTCCCGTCCCCCGATGCCGGAGCTCAGGGACTCAGGACTCCGGCCGCAACGCGAGCGCCCCTGTGGGCAGGAGCTCTCCGCGGTAGGTCACCGCCTCGTTGTAGACGTCGGTGACCCAGCAGGTGAAGGCGTTCCGGTTGCCGACCTCGACGAGCTCGAGGCCGATGATGTCGCAGGTCACGCGAGCCGGCTTGAACGACTGCCGGGTCGCTTCGTAGATCGCCTTCTGCTCCGAGACCGGCAGCCGCTTGGCCGTCCAGCTCGCCTGGACCTCCGATCGGCTCACCTTCGCGCGGACGCCGAACCTGGTCGAGGATCCCCACAGCGACACGTCACAGCTGAAGTTGTAGGTGCCCACCTGGATGATGTCGTTCTCCGACACGGTGCAGTCGGCCTTGGTGGTCTTCGGATCGACCACGCCCGCGGACTTCCACACCTCGGTCTTGAGCTGGTACGCGATCCGGGTGAGTTCGGTGTCGGACTTCGCCGGTGGCTTCGGCATCCGCGGAGTCGCGAACGTCTCCTCAGGTTGGGGCAGCGGCGACATGGTGACCGTCGGGGCCGCCGACTTGCGCTTCTTCGGCTTCACACTCGCCGGCGTGCTGGACATGGGTTGGGCGACCCGACGCGGCGACGTGTCACCCTTGTGCGGCGTGCTCTCGGACTTGTCGGGCGGGAGCCGGAGCTCAGAACCAGCTGCCTGGAGGGCGCAGCCCGTCACGAGCGCGAGGACCCACACCAACAGACCCACACCCGCAACCCGGCAGATACGTGCTCGTCGTGTCATCACAGCAGTCGTGTCACCACAGCAGAGGAAAGGAGGACTCAGCAGCCGGCGAGACGCTCGGCGAGATATCCCCCGACCCGGTCCAGGGACACCCGCTCCTGCGCCATCGAGTCGCGCTCACGCACCGTCACGCAGAGATCCTCCAAGGTCTCGAAATCAACTGTCACACAGTACGGCGTACCGATCTCGTCCTGACGACGGTACCGGCGTCCGATCGCACCGGCATCGTCGAAGTCCACATTCCAGCACGTACGCAGCTGTGCCGCCAGCTCCCTGGCCCGTGGCGACAGGTCCGCATTGCGGGACAACGGCAGGACCGCCGCCTTCACCGGAGCCAGCCGGCGGTCGAGGCGTAGGACGGTCCGCTTCTCCAGCTTGCCTTTGGCGTTCGGCGCCTCGTCCTCGGTGTAGGCGTCGAGCAGGAACGCCAGGAATGCGCGGGTCAGCCCGGCTGCCGGTTCGATGACGTACGGCGTCCAACGCTCGCCCTTGTCCTGGTCGAAGTAGGACAGGTCGGCGCCAGAGTGCTTGGCGTGCGTCGTCAGATCGAAGTCGGTGCGGTTGGCGATCCCCTCGAGCTCGGCGAACTCCTCGCCACCGAAGCGGAAGCGGTACTCGATGTCGACCGTCCGCTTGGAGTAGTGCGAGAGCTTCTCCTTGGGATGCTCGTAGAACCTCAGGTTGTCGGGATCGATGCCGAGGCCGACGTACCAGTCCCACCGGGTCTTGAGCCAGTAGTCGTGCCACTCCTCATCGGTTCCCGGTTCGACGAAGTACTCCATCTCCATCTGTTCGAACTCCCGCGTACGGAAGATGAAGTTGCTCGGCGTGATTTCGTTGCGGAAGCTCTTACCCGTCTGGGCGATCCCGAACGGCGGCTTGCGACGCGCCGAGGCCATGACGGTCGCGAAGTTGACGAAGATCCCCTGCGCGGTCTCCGGCCGGAGGAAGTGCAGACCGGTGCCGGCGCCGGATCCCCCGCTGTGGGACCGCTCGTCACCCGGGTCGACCGCACCGAGATGGGTCCTGAGCAGGCCGTTGAACATCCGCGGCTCGGTGAAGGCACCGGTCGTGCCGCACACCGGGCAGGCGACGTCGGCGAGGTCACCGGCGGGCGGCGTCCCATGCTTGGCCGCATGCGCCTCCTCGAGGTGGTCGGCCCGGAACCTGCGGTGGCAGCTCTGGCACTCGGTCAGGGGATCGACGAACGCCTCGACGTGCCCGGACGCCTCCCACACCGCCCGCGGCAGGATCACCGACGAGTCGAGCCCGACCACGTCGTCGCGGGAGCGGACCATGCACCGCCACCACTGCGTCCGGATGTTGTCCTTGAGCTCGACGCCGAGTGGGCCGTAGTCCCACGCCGACCGGGTACCGCCGTAGATCTCCCCGCAGGGAAAAACGAAACCGCGACGCTTGCAGAGACTGACGAGGGTGTCGATGCGGTCGGCTGGCACGTGGTCGCTCCATCCGGCTGGGTGTCGGCGGGGTACGCGGAACTGCACAGGTTACCGGGACGTTGCCGCACCTGACGCAGGGTTCGGACAGCCTGTGGGGGAAGATCGGAGTGAGAGGCGCCGGCCCAGGCGCCCGACCCGACCTGATGTCAGGAGAACCGTGTCCAGCGGGCCCCACTCGCCACGTCAGTCGCGCACCACCTCGGCCGCTCCGGCAGCGAGCGGGTTCCGGGCGCGTGTCGAGAAGGTGAGCTATCCCCTCCTCGTCCGCCTGCACACCCTGCCGCGGTGGCTCGTCGCGCTCATCCCGGTCGCGCTTCTTCTCGGCGGCCTGACGGCTCCCCGGCCCTACAGCTCGGTGTGCCTGGCCGCCCTCGTCCTGGTGATGGGCTGGGTGGCCTATCTCGCCTGGCATCACGGCGATCGCCTTCGCCGGGTGTTCAGGGTCGTCGCCCTCGGACTCGCGGTCGTGGCCCTTGTCCTGAGCCTCCTGCCCTGAGTGCCCCGGCCGCGGGAGCGGTTGACATACCGGTCGCCCTAATTGACAATGATTCTCATGTTCTTAGGGTGGAGGCGGTCTCGGGGCCGCGGAGTGCTGGTCGGAGCCTGCGCGGGCGTCCTCCTGGTCGTCCTGGGGGGAGTCGCCGGCTGCGGAACCGATAGCGAAGGAGCCCCCGGAGCCAGCGACAAACTGGCGGTGGTCACGGCCTTCTACCCGTTGCAGTACGCAGCGGAACGGATCGCCGGATCCCACGCCGACGTCACGAACCTCACCAAACCCGGCGCAGAGCCGCACGACCTCGAGCTCACGCCCCGAGACGTCGCGACGATCGAGGAGGCCGGGCTCGTCATCTACCTGAACGGGTTCCAACCCGCGGTCGACGACAGCATCGCGCAGGTGGCGGGCGACCACAGCCTCGACGTCACCACCCTGGCCAAGCTGACCCGACCGGCCGCCTCGGACGTACATGAGGACGCTCACGAGGACGCTCACGAGGACGGGGAAGAAGGCCACGCGGACAACGAGGCCCAAGGAGCGCCCGACCCCCACTTCTGGCTCGACCCGGTACGCCTCGCCGGGGTGGGCGAAGGGATCGCCGAACGCCTGGCCACCCTCGACCCCGACCACGCTCAGGCGTACGAACGCAACGCCGGCGAGCTCCGCGCGGACCTGGAGGCGCTGGACGAGGAGTTCGCCACCGGCCTAGCGAGGTGCACGAACCGCGAGCTGGTGACCAGTCACGCGGCGTTCGGGTACCTCGCCGCCCGCTACGACCTCGAGCAGGAAGGCATTGCCGGGCTCTCGCCCGAGCAGGAGCCGTCGCCTGCCGAGCTCAGTGCCGTCGCGACGTTCGTCCGCCGCCACGACGTCCGTACGATCTACTACGAGACACTGCTCGACCCGTCGATCGCGGACACGCTGGCGACGGAGACCGGGGCCGACGTTGCCGTCCTCGATCCGCTGGAAGGGCTCACCGACGAATCGGCCGGCACCGACTACCTGAGCGTCATGCGAGCCAATCTCGCCACGCTGGAGAAGGGCCAGGACTGCTAGTGCCCCCCGACGACCACCCGTCGTCCGCGACCACCGCGCCGCAGGTCACACCGCCTGCAGGCACCGCCGCGCGCGGAGGTCCCGTCGTCCGGATCCTCGGCGGAGCGGTGAGCTACGCGGGCGTGCCGGTCCTCAGTGGGATCGACGTCGAGGTCCACCCGGGCGAGGTGGTCGCACTGCTCGGCCCGAACGGTTCCGGCAAGTCGACCCTGCTGCGCACCATCCTGGGGCTCGTCCCCCTCGCCGCCGGCTCGCTCGAGCTCTTCGGCACTCCAGGTGAGCGGTTCGGCGAGCGGGCTCGGATCGGCTACGTCCCGCAACGGCAGACCGTGGGCGGCGGTGTCCCCGCGACCGTCGGCGAGGTCGTGAGCACCGGCCGCCTGGTCAGCCACCGGTGGCGGCCCTGGCTGACCGGAAGCGACCGCGGCATCGTGGCCGACGCGATCGCGACCGTCGGGCTGGCCGAGAAGACACACGAGCGGATGTCCACCCTCTCCGGCGGCCAGCAGCGCCGCGCCCTGATCGCCCGCGCCCTGGCGAGCCAGCCCGACCTGTTGGTCATGGACGAACCGTTCGCCGGTGTCGACGCACCCAACCAGGAGATCCTCGCCGCCACCCTGTCCACGCTGGTCGCCGGCGGGGTCACGTTGCTCCTCGCCACCCACGAGATCGCGCCGGTCGCGGCCCTGGTCAGGCGTACGGTCGTCGTCGACCATGGCCGGGTCCGCTACGACGGGCCACCGACGGAGGCTGTCCTCAGCCTCGGAAGCGTCCGGTGACCATGGAGATCCTGCAGTTCGACTTCATGCAACGGGCCCTGCTCGCCGCACTGTTGATCGGCCTCACCGCACCGGCGGTCGGCGTCTACCTCGTCCAGCGGCGGCTCGCACTGATCGGCGACGGCATGGGCCACGTCGCCCTCACCGGCGTGGGCGTCGGTCTCCTCACCAACACCGCACCGATCTGGACCGCGCTCGCCGCGACCATCGCCGGCGCGCTCGCGATCGAGTTCATGCGGACCAAGGGGCGCACCAGCAGCGACGTCGCCCTGGCCGTCCTCTTCTACGGCGGCATTGCCGGCGGCGTCGTGTTGATGGCCAAGTCACCCGGGAGCACGCCGGCCAACCTCAACGCGTTCCTGTTCGGGTCCATCACGACCACCTCGCCGGCCGACCTCGTCGTGTTCGCCGCGCTCGCGATCGGCGTGCTCGTCACGACGATCGGTGGTGCCCGGCTGTTCTTCGCGGTCGGGGCCGACGAGGAGTACGCCCGGACCGGTGGCCTGCCCGTGCTCGGGCTCAACGTCGTGCTCGCCGTGATGGTCGCCGTGACCGTCGTCGTGTCGATGCGGGTCGTCGGGCTCCTCCTCGTCAGCGCGCTCATGATCGTGCCGGTCGCCTCCGCCCAGCGCCTCGGTCGCAGCTTCGCCGGAACCGTCGCGACGGCCATGGTGATCGGCGTGGTCGTGAGCGTCGGTGGCGTCGGCGCGTCGTACTACGCCGACACGCCCTCGGGCGGCACGATCGTGCTGGCGGCGATCGCGGTGTTCATCGTCATGGCGTTGGCGTCCGGGCTGCGCTCCCTGCTCCGGCGGCCCCATCGAGAGGCAGAGGATCACCTCCACCAGCACGGCCCCGGGTGCGGGCATCCTGCGATCGACCATGACGATCACATCGACTACGTCCACGATGGGCACCGCCATGCCGTCCACGGCGCGCACTACGACGAGCATTAGTGCTCTCCGGGACGCCTCGTCGCCGGCGTGAGACCGTCGGCGAGAATGGACCCGCGACCGGCGATCGAGGAGGTATCCAGGTGACCACCGGGCCGAAGCTGCGGGCGACCCGCCAGCGCGCTGCCGTCGCCGAGGTCCTCGACGGAATCGACGACTTCCGCAGCGCGCAGGACATCCATGCCCTGCTGCGATCGCGCGGTGAGACGGTCGGACTGACGACCGTCTACCGCACCCTCGCCGCACTCGCGGACGCCGGCGAGGTCGACGCCATCCGTACCGCCGACGGCGAGACCGTCTACCGCCGCTGCGCGACCTCCCGACACCACCACCATCTGGTGTGCCGGTCCTGCGGGCGCACCGTGGAGGTCCAGGGCCCGGCAGTCGAGCGGTGGGCCGACCGCGTGGCTGGCGAGGCCGGATTCGTCGACGTCACCCACACGGTGGAGGTCTTCGGCACTTGCGGCACCTGCGCGACCCGGTGACAGCGACCAGCCCGGGACCGCTCAACCTATCGGCGGCGGCGGGCCGGAGCATGATCACCGAGGGCGGCCCCGCCCGACGTCAGGAGCTCCCGTCGACGACGTTGGGCTCGGCGCCACCGAAACGCCGGTCCCGTTGGGCATAGATCTCGATAGCCCGCCACAGATCCCGCCGGTCGAAGTCCGGGAACAACGTGTCGAGGAAGACCATCTCCGCGTACGCCGACTGCCAGAGCAGGAAGTTCGAGGTCCGCTGCTCCCCCGAGGAACGCACGAACAGGTCGACGTCGGGGAGATCCGGTTCGTAGAGATAACGCGCCAGCATCCGCTCGTCCACCCGGTCGGCGCGAACCTTTCCCGCCGCGACATCCATGGCGAGCGCCCGCGCGGCATCGGCGATCTCCGCCCGGCCGCCATAGTTGACGCAGAACTGCAACGTGATCACGTCATTGTCCTGCGTACGCTCGGCGGCCTCCTCGAGCTCGGCGATGACGCTCTTCCACAACCGCGGCCGCCGGCCCGCCCAGCGCATGCGTACGCCCATGGCGTCGAGTTCGTCGCGCCTACGGTGGATCACGTCCCGGTTGAAACCCATCAGGAACCGCACCTCGTCAGCGGAACGACTCCAGTTCTCGGTGGAGAACGCGTAGGCCGAGAGCGTCTTCACGCCGATCTCGATCGCACCCTTGATCACGTCGAGGAGGGCGCCTTCGCCGCGTTCGTGTCCACGGGTACGCGGCAGGCCACGCGCTTTCGCCCAACGGCCGTTGCCGTCCATCACCAGCGCCACGTGCCGCGGCAGGAGGTCGACTGGGATCTCCGGCGGCCGGGCGCCGGACGGGTGCCGGTCGGGTGGGACGACCGGCGGGCGTGGCCGGACCGGCGGACGGCGGCGACGTCGCATTCCTGGGCTCATCCTGCGCCCACGCCTGTGTCCATGCTCGCGTCACTACCCGGCCCCGGCACCCGGCACGCCCCTCCCTCGCGACCTCGTTCCACACCGACCACTCCACTCACTCGCTCGCCGCCCCGCTCCGTGCTCATGGTCGGGCGCGGCTCCGTGCTCATGGTCGGGCGCGGCTCCGTGCTCATGGTCCCGGGCGGCTCCAATCGCTCGACGTGCGGGAGGGATCGGAGGGCGCGTTCCAGATGCCACTGGAGGTACGCCGACACCATGCCGGTCGCCTCGCGGCGGTGACGGGCGTCGCTGGCGTCGGCCACCTCCCACTCACCGGTCAGCAGAGCCGCGAGGAGCTGCACCGTCTCCGCGGCCGGCAGCGCGACCCCCGCGGGCCGACAGTCGGCGCACACCATGCCGCCCGCCGCCGGGGAGAACGCGCGGTGCGGTCCCTCGACCCCACACCGTGCGCAGGCATCGAACGACGCTGCGTAGCCCGCGACCGCCAGAGATCGCAGCAGGTAGGAGTCTAGGATCAGTCCCGGATCATGCGCCACCTCGGCGAGCGACCGGAGCGCCGCCACGAGCAGCAGGAACTGCTGGGTGGCGGGTTCCCGCTCCTCGGCGGTGAACCGTTCGGCCGTCTCGAGCATCGCCGCCGCTGTGGTGTAGCGGCCGTAGTTGGCGTACATCGCCTCGGCATAGGGGCGGCGGGTCTCCGCCTGCGTCACCACGTCGAGCGAGCGCCCCACCGCCAGCTGGACCTCGACGTAGGAACACGGCTCGAGGCGGGCGCCGAAGCGTGAGGTGGTCCGTCTGACGCCCTTCGCGACCGCGCGTACCCGACCGTGGTGCCGGGTCAACATCGTGATGATCCGGTCAGCCTCGCCCAGTTTCTGGGTACGCAGCACGATCGCTTCGTCAACGTACAGGGTCACGCCGCCATTCTTACCTGCCGCCAGCCCTCGTGTCAGAGCAGGCACCGCGCGGGGTTTGGCCGGCTGTCAGAGCAGGCTCAGCAGCCCGATCACGGCGATGCCGTTGATGAGCAGATGCGCGACGATGGCGGGACCGAGCCGGTCGGTGACGAGCCGGACGTAACCGGCGGCCAACCCGGCGGCGAACAACAGCGCGACCCTCGTCGGCTCGAGGTGGATGACGGCGAACAGCCCCGCGGTCAGCAGGAGGGTTGGCCATCCACCCAGCCCGCGCCGCCGGAGCGCCGACCACCACGCTCCTCGAAAGTGCAGCTCCTCGACGAACGGGGCGGCAAGCGCGAGCGTGGCCAGAGCGACGACCTGCCAGTCGGCCTGGGCTTCGCCTGCGGCGACACCCAGCGACGAGGTGGGAGTGTCGCCGGTGAGCTGGACATAGACGAGAACGAACACCACGGCGGCGACGAGGACCACCAGACCGCCCAACGCGCCGATTCCGAGGTCGACCGGGCGGAACCGCCACGCAAGGTCCGAACGCGGCCCGTTCCCACGCCGCAGCGACATCACGATCGGCAACCCGGCCAAGGCAAGCCAACCGACCGGAGTCGCGACGATTCCGGCAGTAACCGGATCGGCTCCCAGCGCAACCAGCGCGACCGACACGCCGAACGACAGTACGACGAACCCCAACAGCGCGGCGACCACGGTGGGAATACCCCACCGTGGGGATATGGGCGCAGACGCGACTGATTCGGGGGGACTGGTAGTCGTCACTCCCCCATCATCCCGCTTCCGCGACCCGCCAACTCGGGCCCTGGGTTTGACTGTGCGCCGATGAGGGGCAAGGGTGGAATGACCGGCAGTCAACGCACCAGGGAGTGATTCACCACCTGCCCAGCCGGCCAGGGCCCCTACGCGGCAGTGTGCGGTTCGCGCGTGCCGTTCTCGAGTGGGGCCTGTTCACCATCTCCACACACTCGAATCCGAGGAGCAATTTTGCTTGCGCTCACCAACAACGCTGCGCTCGTCATCCAGTCCTTGACGAACAGCCCCGAGCTTCCCGGAAGCGCAGGACTGCGCATCACCGCGCAGCCTGAGGACCAGCAGAGCCTCAGCCTTGCGGTCGCCCCGGAACCCACCGATGGCGACCAGGTAGTCGAGGAGCAGGGTGCCCGCGTCTTCCTCGAGGCAGGCGCGTCGACCATGCTCGACCAGATGGTCCTCGATGCCGAGGTGGACGCTCAGGGCAGCGTCCAGTTCTTCCTGGGTACGCAGTCCGGCGGCACGCCTGCCGCTGGCGCAGCGACCAACTGACCGTCGTTCCTTCGGACCTCACCGAACGGACGATCTCACCTCAACCGCGGCCTTAGTGTCGGCGGCGGTAGTGGTGCATGTCGACTCTGCCGGGACCGGGACCGAGAATGCGTTCGACAAGCGCCGTCCCTGTCGAACGCACTCTGTCCCGGCCCGAGGCCGTCTCGAGTGGATGCACGAGACCTCGCCAGGGCTCGGACGCGTCGCGCAATGAGCCGGTCTGGTTCCAGCCTCCCCACGCCTGCCTCCGCGTGATCGCCTTGCCTGGTTCAGGATGTGCCGGCAGGATCCTCCCAGTACCACGCCTCGGGGTCGTACGCCGCGGGCGTCGGGTGGTGCCAGTCGTTGACGAGACCGCCGAGTGCCGTCTGCTCGCGGGTGGGTACGTTGCGCAAGCCCTGCTTGACGAGCTCGACCCTGGGGAAGTTCGCGACCGCGCCAAGGAAGAACGGTCCTTCCTCCACGTGGATCTTCACCATGTCCCAGAACATCCCGTCGCGCGCGACCGCGTCCGGCTCCACGCGTGCACGGTCCGCGAGATCCCATAGCTGCTCAATGGGTCCGCCCTCTTCGGGCTCCATCCGAGGTGGAGTCCGCTTGTACGGATCAAGGTCGAGTTGCTGCTTCTCCACCGGGGTTCCGCGGACCGAGTAGAACTGTCCCTGCAGCGGCGCCCAGCGGGAGGGCTCCATGGGCATGAGCCACAGCAGGTCGGCGCCGAAGGTGAGGGTGCTCGTCTCCCAGGCCGTCTTGGTCATGAGCTTGCCCTGCGCCCACTGGTCGTCCAACGCCTCCGGCGAGACCGGGCTGAGCCGGGTGTCGATGCCGATCGCGTCCCAGCTCTTCTTCAGGATGTTGTTCTTCTGCATGTGCTCGCCGCTTGGATCTTCGTCGGCGGGATACTCCAGTCGTACGACGAGCTTCGTGCCGTCGGGCATCTCGCGCTTGCCGTCGCCGTCCTTGTCGACCACGCCGATCTCGTCCAGCATGGCCTTGGCCCGGTCGGGGTCGTAGTCGACCCAGGAGTCACGCCACTGCTTGTAGACAGCCATGCCGTCGCCGCGGTGGAACTCCCGGGTCTTGGGCCCGTAACCGCCCGTCGTCAGGTCACCGGTGTTGAAGTAGATCGACTTCCGGACCTCGGCACGGTTGTAGGCCAGCGAGAGGGCCTGCCGGAACTCCTTCATCCGGATGAGCTTGCGCATCTTGGGGTCGTCGTAGTCCTGGCTGAAGAAGAAGATCGATCCGGTGCCTGAGCCGCTGTCCCACAGGATCATGTCCAGCTGGTTCTTCGACTGCGTGGCCTTGATGCCCGACACGTCGCCGAGGTTCAGACCGGCGAACGCCCCGTGTACGTAGTCGAACTGACCGTTCTGGATCTGCAGCTTCATGGTCTCGGGATTGTCGACGACGCCGAAGTTCAGCGTGTCGACGTAGGGCAGCTGGTTGCCTTCTTTGTCGACCACCCAGTAGTACGGGTTCCGCTCGAACGTGGCCGACCGTCCCTCCCGACGTGACTTCAGCAGCCAACCGGTCATGGTCGGCGATTCGGGGTTGGTGGTGGCGTTGCGCTTCGCGTCGAAGATCTCCGCCCAGTTCTCCGGCACGCTCTTGTTGTACTTGGGATGGAACTGCTGCATGTAGTGCTTGGGTTCCATCCACGACGCGGCGATGCCCCGGTTGACCCAGTTGGCGATCATGTCCGGCACCATCGGGGCGGGCGCGTCGAAGGTCATCACGAGCGTCAGGTCGTCCGGCGCCGCGAGCTTCGCGATACTCCCCGTCCCCGAGCGCGCCTCGTCCGGTATGCCTTCGGCGTACTCCTCGTTGAGGACCATGTCCTCCCACCAGAACATGATGTCCGCGGTGGTCCACGGCTCGCCGTCCGACCACTTCAGACCGGCACGGAAGTGGAACGTCCACTCCGACGCGTCCTCGTTGCTCTCCCAGCTCTCCGCGAGGCCCGGTCCGAGGTCGAGTCCGTCGTTGAGCCAGCGAAGCGGTGAGTGGCCGTACATGTATTCCTTCATGTCCCAGCCGTCGGTGCTTTCTGACACGAGCCGCATGCTTCCGCCGTACTTGCCCGTCGTGGCCCACCGGTGCGGGATGACGTACGGATGTTCCGGCAGTCGCTCGGCGACCGGCGGCAGGTCTCCCGCCTTGACCAGCTCGGCGAGGCTGGGTGCCTCGTTGAGCTTCGCCGGCGGTGGCAGCGGCTTGGGCTCCGAACCCTTGGCCGCCTTGCCGGTCGGGGCCTTGGTGCCGGAGTCCCGACCGGGCGTGTCGCCAGAGCCGGAGCACGCACTGAGCATCACCCCGCCGACTGCGAACGCGGCGCTGTAGAGAAATCCCCGCCGGCTGAGTGTGTCGCGAGCCGCCATCGTCACGACCTCCAAGGAAGCGATCGGCGGCCTGCGTCGGCCGCCAGCCAATCGTCGATTCGATTCGACATAGAAACGTGGCCGAAACAGTAGTCCGGAGCAGCGGACTACTGTCAAGGCTGCAGCCGCGGGTGCTGCCTTCGTGTCCATTACCGGACACACTCGCCTTGCCTCACAGCGGATTGAGACCGCTTGACAGGTTTTCTCCAGCCGCCGTAGCGTCCGAGCCGACAGGGCCCGCATCGTCGAACGTCATCGAATTGATTCGACGATGTGTTCCGTCGCCTTGCTGTCCGGTGGTCAGTGAGAGGATGAGGCGGCGCGGAGCCGAAACGAGATTCGGCGCGGAGCCGAAATGAGATGTTGGGTTTGCCCGCACGGCCGGAGGGAGCATCGGTGGTCACCATTGCCGACGTCGCCCGCAGGGCGGGTGTCGCACCCAGCACCGTCTCCTACGTCCTGACCAACCGCCGGAGCATCTCCGCCACCACCCGGCAGGCCGTCGAGGAGGCGATCCGCGACCTTGACTACCGCCCGCATGCGGGCGCCAGGGCACTCCGTGGCGCACGGACGCGGGTCCTCGCCTTGTCCTTCCCACGGGAGACGGTGCCCTACCACGCGATCGGCGGTCGCTTCGTCCACCACGTCAGCACGGCTGCCCGCGCCCACGGGCACGACCTGTTGCTGCTGTCGGCGGAGGAGAGCGTCTCCGGACTCCGCCGGGTCGCCGGCAGCCGACTGGCCGACGGTGTCGTCGTGATGTCGGTGCTGACCGACGACCCGCGGATCCCCGTGCTCGACGAACTCGGCTTCCCCGCCGCGTTGCTGGGGCGCCCGCGGGCCAGCGGCGGCCTGCCGTGGTCCGACTACGACTTCGAAGGCGCGGCCGCGTTGGCAGTCCGGGAACTCGTGCGCGCGGGTCACCGCGCATTGGCGTTCGTGGGTTCCTCGGATGCGGAGTTTCGCGCCGGTCTCAACTACGCCCCGCGGGCACTGGCCGGTGCCCGTGCCGCAGCTCGGGAGGCCGGAGTGCACCTGACCGTCATGCGCTCGTCGTCCTCGCACCGCACGCTCGTTCGCCGGACTCAGGCCCTGCTCGCCGCCGATCCGGCGCCCACCGCCGTGATACTGCACCACGAGGTTCCCGCCATGCCCGCCATCCTGCGCGAGGCGGGCTACTCGATCCCGCGCGACATGTCGCTGGTCGTGATCGGCGCGACACCTGACCTGGCGAGCGACCTTCCCGTTGCGCGCTCGGAGCTGCCCGTCCAGGAGATGACCCGCACGGCGGTCGAGCTGGCTCTGGCCAGCATCGAGGGCGAGGTGTCGGGAGGTGGGTTGATCCCGGCACGATGGACCAAGGGGCAAACTATCGCTCCACCCCGCGCCGACCATGGCGGCCGGCGCGCATGACACGAGACGACCAATGCCAGCTGATCACCTTGTGGGAGACATGGGCACGAGCGAGCGCACCATCCGAGTCACCGTATGGAACGAGAACGTCCACGAGACGACCGAGGAAGCCGTACGGCAGCGTTATCCCGAAGGGATCCATGGGGCGATCGCGGCAGGGATCCGCGACCAGTTGGGAGCGGGCGCGGCCGTGCGGACCGCGACCCTGGCCGACACCGAGCACGGACTCACCGAAGAGGTGCTTGCCGACACCGACGTCCTGACCTGGTGGGGACACGCCGCTCACGGCGAGGTCAGTGACGAGGTGGTCTCCCGGGTCCAGCGCCATGTCCTGGGCGGCATGGGCCTGGTTGTCCTTCACTCCGGGCACCTGTCGAAGATCTTCCGCCGGCTGATGGGCACGACCTGCACGCTGCGCTGGCGAGCGGGGGATGACCGGGAGCTCGTCTGGACGCTCAAGCCGCACCATCCGGTCGCCCTCGGCGTGCCCAGTCCGATCGTGATCCCCGCCCAGGAGATGTACGGCGAGGTCTTCGACATCCCCGACCCGGACGAGCTCGTCTTCGTCAGTTCGTTCACCGGTGGTGAGGTGTTCCGCAGCGGTTGTGTGTTCTACCGCGGCAACGGCCGGATCTTCTACTTCAGCCCGGGCGACCAGGGCTACCCCGTCTACCATCAGCCGGAGGTACGACGGGTCATCAGCAACGCCGTGGCGTGGGCGGCGCCGACCGGCGACGGTCGGGAGGTCCCGAAGCTGCGCAACAGCCCGCTCGGCTGGTATGACGAAGGTGCGGAGGGGCAGTCGTGACGAATCCCGCCAGCGGCTCGTCCGGCACGAACTCCTCAGGCGACAACGCGCCCCTGCGGGCCATCCTTGTCGGCGTCGGTGCGATGGGACGCGGTTGGCTCCGCAACCTCCAGGCTGCGGACGACGTCGAACTCGTCGGTGTCGCCGACCTCGATGTCACAGCCGCCAAGACCGCACTCGACGAGGCCGGGCTGAGCGGCGTTCCGGTGGCAGGCACCCTGGAGGAGCTGGTCGACGAGACCGCGGCCGACTTCGTGGTCGACGTGACGATTCCCGAGGCGCATCATGCGGTGACGATGCAGGCGCTGCGCCGCGGGCTGCCCGTGCTGGGTGAGAAGCCGTTGGCGGCCACGCTGTCCGAGGCGCTGGACCTGGTAGCGGCGGCCCAGGTGTACGACCGGCTCTTCATGGTCAGCCAGAGCCGCCGCTACAACCCGCAGCTGTTCGCGTTCCGGCGGATGATCCGGCAGCTGGGCGGGCTCGGCATCCTGGTGGCGGAGTTCTTCAAGGCCCCGCATTTCGGTGGCTTCCGCGACGCCATGGACCATCCGCTGGTGCTCGACATGGCGATCCACACGTTCGACAGCGTGCGGTTCCTCACCGGAGCCGAGCCGGTCGCGGTCTACTGCGATGAGTACAACCCTGCGTGGAGCTGGTACGCCGGCGACGCCGCGACGACCGCGATCTTCGAGATGAACGACGGCTCACGCTTCGTCTACACCGGCAGCTGGTGCAGCGAGGGGTTGGAGACGTCCTGGAACTCCGCGTGGCGCGCCAGCGGTGAGCACGGGACGACATTGTGGGATGGCGACGGTCCCCCGACCCTCGAGATCGTCGAGGGCCGGGCGACCGCGCCGGTCAGCGACACCGGCGAAGTGGATCCACTCGACGGAATCGCTGGCTCGTTGCGGGACTTCGTTCAGGCGTTGCGTTCCGGCAGGCCGCCGATGGGCGAGGCACGCGACAACCTGATGAGCCTCGCCATGGTGCACGCCGCGATCGCGTCAGCCGGCAGCCGCCAACGGGTCCTGGTCGCCGACGTCCTCGCTCAGGCCCACGCCGAAGCGCTGGCCAGAGTCGACGACGCCGCCGTCGGTGATGTGCTCCGCTCCTGGACAACACTCACGCCGCCATCCTGAGTCCGGCCGCCGCGGTCGCGTCGCCGTCGTACGACTCCTGCCAATTCCCCACGATGCACGGTGAACATGCCGTGCATCGTGGGGACTGTTGACCGCGGCGCGGTTCAGCGGCGGGCGCGGTTGACGGCGGAGACGACGGCCTTGAGCGAGGCACTCACGATGTTGGCGTCGACACCTACACCCCAGCACACCTCGTCACCCACCTCGCACTCGACATAGGCGGCCGCGGTGGCGTCGCCTCCCGCGCCGAGCGCGTGCTCGCTGTAGTCGAGGACCCGAACGTCAATGCCCACTTGACCGATCGCGTCGACGAACGCCGCAATCGGGCCGTTGCCCTCACCGGAGAGCGTGCGCCGCTCCCCCGCGACCAGGACGTCGACCGTCAACGCGTCGCGCCCGTTCGTCATCGTCGAACTGTGCACCGAGTCGAGTGCGAGATCCGTGCCAGGGTTGAGGTACTCCGCCTCGAAGATCCGCCAGATGTCCGCGGCCGGGACCTCACCGCCTTCGGTGTCGGTGTGGTCCTGCACGATCCGGCTGAACTCGATCTGCAGCCGCCGCGGAAGGTCCAAGTGGTGCTCGGCCTTCATCACGTAGGCGACGCCGCCCTTGCCGGACTGGGAGTTGACCCGGATCACCGCTTCGTACGTACGACCGACGTCCTTCGGGTCGATCGGGAGGTACGGCGCCTCCCAGGCGAACTCCCGCACCGGCACCCCGGCAGCAACCGCCGCTCGCTCGTGCGCCTCCAGGCCCTTCTTGATCGCGTCCTGGTGGGAACCGGAGAACGCGGTGTAGACGAGATCACCGGCGTACGGATGACGTGGGTGGACCGGTAGCTGGTTGCAGTACTCCACCGTGCGGCGGATCTCGTCGATGTCGGAGAAGTCGATCTGCGGGTCGATGCCCTGCGAGAAGAGGTTCAGCCCGAGTGTCACCAGGCAGACGTTGCCGGTGCGTTCGCCGTTGCCGAACAGACATCCCTCGATCCGGTCGGCACCGGCCATCACGGCCAGCTCGGCGTCGGCGATCGCCGTGCCCCGGTCGTTGTGGGTGTGGACCGACAGGCAGACGTGCTCACGCCGGGACAGCTGCCGGCTCATCCACTCGATCTGGTCGGCGTAGACGTTGGGCGTCGACCGTTCGACCGTGCAGGGGTAGTTGAGGATGATCTCGCGACCGGCCTCGGGCTGCCACATGTCCATGACGGCCTCGCTGACCTCGAGGGCGAAGTCGAGTTCGGTGTCGACGAAGATCTCCGGGCTGTACTCGTAGCCGAAGTCGGTGTCGGCGAGGAGTTGGTCGGCGTACTTCATCACCCACTCGGTGCCGTTGACCGCGAACGCCTTGCACTCCTCGCGGTCGACGCCGAAGACGACCCGGCGGAACAGCGGCGCCGTGGCGTTGTAGAGGTGGATCGTGCCGCGCTTGGCACCGACCAGGGACTGCGCGGTGCGTTCGATCAGTTCCTCGCGGGCCTGGGTGAGGACGGAGATCGTCACGTCGTCGGGGACCAGGTCCTCTTCGATCAGTTGGCGGCAGAAGTCGAAGTCGGTCTGGCTCGCCGACGGGAAGCCGACCTCGATCTCCTTGTAGCCCATCTTGACCAGCAGGTCGAACATCCGCCGCTTGCGGGCCGGGCTCATCGGGTCGATGAGTGCCTGGTTGCCGTCGCGGAGGTCGGTCGACAGCCACCGGGGTGCCTGGGTGATCCGGGCGTCGGGCCAGGTGCGGTCGGGCAGCTCGACGGGAGGGAACGCATGGTAGCGATGAAAGGGCATGGCGCTGGGACACTGACGGTTCGGCATCGGAAAGTCCTCGGGATCTTCGCTGGGTTCTCGCTGACGTGTCGGCGCGGCCAGGACGTCGAAGAACTCCGCGGCGAGGAGCCCGGCCTCTTAGAGGGCCCCGCCGCGGCAGCGAAGGAGGAGTCGCACATACCGCATGAGGTGACCCACCTTAGCGGGCGCTCCGGCGGACCGCGCAAGTGGCCTGGTCGATCGGCGGATTCGGGGTCGAAATCCCGTTGCTCTCCGGCCGCCTCTGGCCGCACCCTTGGCTGCTATGGATCTCCAGCGTCTTGACCCCCGTGACGACGCCGCCGTGGACGCCTCGATCGCTCTCGACGACGCCGTCCGGGCGGTCGACGAGCCGTGGAACCCGTCCTGGCCCCGTCGCTCGTACGTCGCGCACCTCACCCACGGTTGGGACGGCGAGCCCGGCGAGAAGTGGCTGCTCTGGGAAGCCGACCGGGTGATCGGCCACCTGTCGCTGCACCTGTCGTACCGCGAGAACCTCCACCGCGCCGGCGTCGGGATCGTGGTCCATCCGGACGAACGCCGCAAAGGGCACGGGACGCGCCTACTCGACGAGGCATTGGAGCGGGTACGCAAGGCCGGCCGGAGGCTGGTGGGGACGGGCACATTGGCGGATTCGGGGCACGCGGAGTTCGCCAGAACGATGGGTTTCAAGAAGGTTCTGGTCGAGGTGCACCGGCGCCAGGACCTCCAGGCGGTCGACCACGAGCGCGTCGCCGAGCTGCGCGAGAAGGCCCGCGAGGCCGCCCGTGACTACACACTGCTCCGGGTGACCGAGGCCATCCCGGACGATCTCCTCGACGCGGTGGCCGAGCTGACCGGAGCTATCAACGACGCGCCGACCGGCGACATGGAGGTCGACGACGATGTCTTCGACGGCGCCCGGATCCGTGCCTTCGAGGCCGGCCGCGCCGCGGAAGGCGTCCACATGTACCGCCTCATCGCCCGCCTCGGCACTGACGGCCCGCTGGCCGGTCACACCATCGTGGGCGTCCACCCGGACCTGCCCGAATGGGGCGGCCAGTACGACACCGCGGTGGCGCGGGCGCACCGCGGCCACCGGCTCGGCATGCTGCTCAAGGCGGAGATGATGGCGTGGCTCGCGGAGGCGGAGCCACAGGTGCGCTGGGTGGACACCTGGAACGCCGAGTCGAACTCCCACATGATCGGCGTCAACGAAGCCCTCGGCTACCGGATCGCCGCCCGCTACGACAGCTGGGAACGCGACGTCTGACCACGCCGTTCCGCTCTGACCCGACCGACGAGGTCCTCGGCTGCGCCGGCCCAGTGCGGGAAGTCGAAGGAGAACCCCGCGTCCCGTAGCCGACCGGGGACAACCCTGCGGCTCTTCAGCAACAGTTCGGTGTCGGTACGAATGACGTAGGCGCCGAGCTCGGCCATCCACCTGGTGGCCGGCAGGCCCAGCCGGGTTCCCCACGCCGAACGCAGGGCACGGATGAAGTCCCGATGCGGCAGAGGTTCGGGCGCGGCCAGGTTGACGGGTCCCGCGAGATCGTCGCGGCGTATCAGGAGGTCGACCGCGCGAACCATGTCCTGCTCATGGATCCACGAGACGTACTGTGCGCCGCCCGCGACCGGGCCGCCCAGACCCAGCCGAACCATCCGGAGCATGACGTCGAACACCCCACCTCGGTCCGGACTCATCACCATCGCAGTGCGTAACGCGACCCTGCGGGTGTGCGGGGTGTCGGCCTGATCCTGCGTACGTTCCCACGCCTTGGCGATCTCGACGCTGAACGCCCAGTAGCCGGGGACGTCGGATTCGGTTCCGCCGATGATGCCCGTCGCCTCGTCGTTCGGTGCGTCGAAGCGGTGGGCGTAGATCGTGGCGGTGCTCATCTGCAGCCACACACGGGGCGGCGTCGTCGCCTGCTCGATGGCCTCGCCCACCGCGCGCGTGGAGTCCACCCGTGAGTCCATCATCGCCCGGAGGTTGGACTCGGTGTAGCGACAGCTCACGCTGCGGCCCGCGAGGTTGATCACCGCGTCACAGCCGTCGAGTTCCTTGGTCCACGCTCCTTGCGTACGGCCGTCCCAGCTCTCGTGGCGGACGCCCGGCGCCAGCCCTCGGCCGTCGCCTCGGCTGAGAACCACAACCTGGTGACCCGACCGCACCAGCGCGCGGCTCAGGATGCGTCCGACCTGACCGGTGCCACCAGGAATCACGACCTTCACAGACTCTCCCTCACCGCGCGGTCCTTCGCCCGCACCGTCACCATGCCACGGTCAGAAGCCCAGGCGGCGGAGCTGTTTGGGGTCGCGCTGCCAGTCCTTCGCCACCTTCACGTGCAGGTCCAGATAGACCGGCGTTCCCAGCAGCGCCTCGATCTGGTGGCGTGCCCGGGTGCCGACGTCGACCAGCCGGCGGCCCTTCGTACCGATGACGATCGCCTTCTGGCTCGGCCGTTCGACATAGAGGTTGGCGTGAACGTCGAGCAGCGGCTTGTCGTCGGGTCGGTCCTCGCGTAGCCCCATCTCCTCCACGACCACCGCGATGGAGTGCGGAAGCTCGTCGCGTACGCCTTCCAACGCAGCCTCGCGAACCAGTTCCGCGACGAGAACCTCTTCGGGTTCGTCCGTCAGCTCCCCCTCGGGATAGAGCTGCGGACCAGCCGGAAGTTGGCTGATGAGGAGATCGGTGAGCAGGTTGATCTGGAACCCCGAGGTGGCCGACACGGGGACGATCTCGTCCCAGGTGATGCCGGTGTCGTCGGCCAGCTTCGAGACCGCGAGCAGCTGCTCGGACATCGCGGTCCGGTCCACCAGATCGGCCTTCGTGACGATGGCGACCGTCGGCCGCCGGCGGACCTTCGCGATCTCGCCGGCAAGGAACCGGTCACCTGGTCCGATACGTTCGTTCGCCGGCAGGCACACACCGACGACATCGACCTCGCCGAGGGTGGTGAGGACGAGGGCGTTGAGCCGCTCCCCGAGCAGAGTGCGTGGCCGGTGCAACCCAGGGGTGTCGACCAGCACGAGCTGCGCCTCGGGCCGGTTGACGATGCCGCGAACAGTGTGACGGGTCGTCTGTGGCCGGGCCGAAGCGATCGCAACCTTGCGGCCGACGAGGGCGTTCGTCAAGGTCGACTTGCCGGTGTTGGGGCGTCCGACCAGGCACGCGAAACCGCTTCGGTACTCCTGCGTACTCTCGCTCACGCCGTTGATTCTCCCTTACGCCTTCGCGGCTGGAGCTCTGGCAGCAGGAGCTTCAGGTCGACCTCAGGGCTTCAGGTGGACGCGGACTCCGTGACCGAGCCGTCCGTACCCGCGAGAAGGATCGGGACGCCCTCGCCACCCAGGTCGCGCACCGCCGCGACATCCTCCGTGGCCACGGCGGCTTCCTCGGCCACGACAGCGGCGGCCTCCAGGCCCTCTGCGCCACTGGATACCGCCATGGCCACCGCGAGGCGCAGCGCGGAGAGCTGGAGGGACGACAGCGAGACCGTGGCCGCCGTGTAGGTGCGTCCGGTGGTGTCACGCACCGCGGCCCCCTGCGCACTCCCTGCCCGGGATCGGGTGGCCCGGGCGAGCGTCACGATCTTCGCGTCCTCGGGATCGAGCTCCTGACTGGTCACGGACCGATCCTAGAGGGGCGACCGAGAGCCTGTGGCCGGTGCAGGCCCGTCGGCCTTCGGGATCCGTTCGTCCACCCGAAGGACTTCTAGGATCGTCCGCATGGGACGTGTTGCGGGCAAAGTGGCATTGGTGACCGGCGGCGGAGGCGGCATCGGGCAGGCGACTGCCCAACTGTTGTGGGAGGAGGGCGCATCGGTCGCGGTGGTCGACGTCGACGCCGACGAGGCCGAGCGTGCGGCGCGCGAGATCGACGCCGGTGGTGACCGGGTTCTCGCCCTCGGCGCCCGGCTGGACGAGGAGGCCGAGGCGCGACGGGCGGTGGACGAGACAGTACGCCGGTTCGGCCGGCTCGACATCCTGGCCAATGTCGCCGGAGTCCGCGTCTACGGTCCCGTTACGGAGGCCGACACCGGCTCCTGGGACACCATTCTCAAGGGCAACCTGCTCCAGGTCGGCTACTGCTCGAAGTTCGCGGTGCCGGCGATGGTCACCTCCGGCGACGGCGGAAGCATCGTCAACGTCTCGTCCGCCAATGCCCTGCGTGGTCGCAGCGGGATGGCGCAGTACGACGCGACGAAGGCGGCCGTGCTCGCGCTCACCCGGTCGATGGCCCACGACCACGCGGCCGAGGGGATCCGGGTCAATGCCGTGTGCCCGGGCCCGACGCTCACGATGTTTCAGGTCCGCAGGCGTGCGGCCTCGACCGGCGAGAGCCTGGACGAGGCGCGTGCGGCGCTTGCGGCCGGCACACCGACGTTGCTGAAGCGACAGGCCGATCCGCGCGAGATCGGCTACGCCATCGTGTTTCTCGGCAGCGACGAGGCGTCGTATGTCACCGGCGCGACCTTCATGGTCGACGGCGGTCTGTCGGCGTAGGCAGGCCCACCCCACCACTTGTCAGGGACGTGTGTGGACCGACGAGATCCATGCCGACGTCGACCGCGCTGACCCTTCCGAGCAGCCGCGACGCCGCCGTCTGCACAACGTTCGCGACCTTGATGGAGGAACGCCCGCTCGCGGAGGCCGCCGCGGGCCGGTAGCGGATGCTGGCCCGCCCGCCTCTCACATCCGCCACCGTCGCGCGCCTCGTTGTCCGGCACGGAGCGGCACGTTCGGGCCGGCACGTGCGTCATGGCGCCGCGAGCGCCTCGGTCGGCGAGAGGCGCGCGGCCCGGATCGCCGGATAGACGCCGGCGAGTCCGCCGATCGTCAGCGTGGCAAGGACTCCTCCTACCAGGACCCAGGTGGGCACCACGGCCGGCCATGCCTGGTAGAAGGCGTAGCCAACGGTGACGGCGACACCCAGGACCACACCGGCGATCCCGCCGAGCATCGACAGCAGCAGCGACTCGGCGAGGAACTGCGTACGGATCTGTCCCCGCGTGGCACCCAGAGCCCGCCGTAGCCCGATCTCGGCTCGGCGTTCCAGGACCGAGATCACCATGGTGTTGGCGACCCCGACCCCACCGACGAGCAGCGCCACCGCCCCGAGACCGAGCAGCAGACCGGTGAACGCATCGCCGGCCGCACGCTGGGCGACAAGGGCGTCGGACGGGCGTGAGACGTCCACCTCGTTCGGGGCCGCGGGATTCGCGGTGGCCGCGAGGACCGCCTGCACCGCTTCCACCTGACTGTCGTCGGACCGGGTGTAGACCGTGGTGGGATAGCCGTCGAAGCCCAGATAGGTGTCCGCGGCCTCCCAGCCGATCAGCGCGGCCGAGTCGAGCTCCGACGCCAGCGGCGCCGGGTCCAGGATGCCCACGACGGTGAACCACTCACCACCGACCAGGATCCGCACGTCCGGTCCGGCATGGCCGATACCGAGCCGCTCGGCCGCGGCCGATCCCAGAACCACGGCGCGATACCGTCCCGTCGCGGCGTTGAGCCAGGTCCCGGTGCGGACCTGTGCACCGACGGTGTCCGGGAGGTCCAGCCGGACGGCGTACGTCGCAAGACCTCCGGTCTGCACCTCCGGGATCAGGTCTGAGCGGTAGACCTTGGCGTCGCCGAGCCGACCGACCGCCGACGTGGACGTGACCGGTCCGATGCGGTCGATCATCGACTCGGCCTCGGTCGGTAGGGTCGCGTCCTGCCCGAACATGGTCTGCCCGGGCGAGACGGTGAGCAGGTTCGTGCCCAACGCCGCGAGCTGGCGGTCCAGATCGGCCTGCGACGACGTGGAGATCCCCACCACGGAGACCATGGCCGCGATGCCGATGGCGATTCCCAACGCGGAGAGGAACACCCGCAAGGGGCGCGAACGCAGACCGGCCCCGCCGACCCGGACGACGTCGCCTGGGCGCAGGCGGGCCGGCGTGAGGCGAGGCGGCGCCGTCTCAGCGCGGGCTTGGGTGAGGGTCGCCATCACCACACCCCCGATCCGGTCGGGACGCCGTTGCCGCCCGGCGCTCCGGTGGCTCCGGTGGCTCCGGTGGCTCCGGATGCCCCCGACGCGCCGAAGGCTCCGGATGACCCCGACACGCCGGTGGGTGGCCTCCTCCCGATGGTGTCGGCGATCACGCGGCCGTCGCGCATGCTCACATGCCGGGGCAGGCTCGAGGCGATCTCCCGATCGTGGGTGATCACCACCACGGTCGTACCGGCGGCGTTGAGGTCGCGCAACAGCGTCATCACCGCCGCCCCGGAAGCCGAGTCGAGGTTGCCGGTCGGCTCGTCCGCGAGCAGCAACGGCGGGTCCCCGACCACGGCCCGGGCGATCGCCACCCGCTGCCGCTCCCCACCTGACAGCTCGTGCGGCTCGTGGTCCAGCCGGTGCGCCAGCCCGACACGGTCCAGTGCCGCTGTGGCGCGACGGCGCCGCTCCCGCCGCCCGACTCCGGCGTACAGCAGTCCGTCGGCCACGTTGTCCAGCGCCGGGACTCCCGCGGCGAGGTGGAACTGCTGGAAGACGAAGCCCACCTTCCGCGCCCGCAGTGCGGACAGGTCCCGGTCGGGCAACCTGGCCACGTCGCAGCCGTCGAGCGCGACGGACCCCGACGTCGGCCGGTCGAGTGTGCCCAGGACGTTCAGCATCGTGGACTTGCCCGATCCGGAGGGGCCGACGATGGCTACCAGCTCCCCCGTGCCGATCCGCAGCGAGACACCGGCGAGGGCGTGGACGTCGCCGGAATAGTGCTTGGTCACGTCGACGAGCTCGATCACTTCGGCACCCCCACCCGGGTGCCCTCGCCGATCCCCGCGCCGTCGATCTCCACCCGTCCGTCGGAGAACAGCCCGGTCGTCACCGGTACGTAGCGGCTGGTGGATCCCGTCACGACCTCGATGCCGTAGCCACCCTCGGCGAGGGCGACCAGAGCGGTGACCGGCACCGTCAACACGTCCTTGCGTTCGGACGCGGTGAACACCACGTCGACCGCTGCGGCCGTGAGGTCCTCGGTGGCCTTCTGATCCTCGAGCGAGATGACGGCCTCGAGCTTCGTCTCGGGATCGCTGTTCTGGTCGGCGGCGGGCTCGATCACCGTCGTCACCTGGTCGATCGTCCCGGCCACCTTCGTACCGTCGGGCAGTTCGACGCTCACCTCGGCACCCTTCGTCACCAACGATTGGTCGGACAGCTCCAGGTCGGCGGTCACGAGACTCGCGGTTCCGGTGTAGTCCAGGACCGCGAGTCCCGGGCCCGCCGGCTCGCCGCGCCCCACCTTGACGGTGTCCACCCGGACCGCTCCGTCGGCGAAGACGACACGGCCCAGGTCGACCCGGCCGGTCTCTGTCAGGCCGAGGTCCTCCTGCCACTCCTCGACCGCGTCCGCGGTGTTGTCGGTGTAGTCCTCGTCCACCGAGAATCCCTTGTAGCCAAGGGCTTTGAGGTTGTGCTCCAGCTGTTTGACGTCCGCGCCCTCGCTTCCCGGACCGAGCGTGCGGTACGCCGGCAGCCCGCCGTACATCAACACGACCGGCTGGTCGTCCACCTTGTACAACGCCTGACCGCGGGCAATCTCCTGCCCACTGTCGGGCAACGCCGTCACCGTGCCCTGAACGCGGTTCGTCAGCGTGCTGCTGGGACCGAAGCCGAGGTCGCCGTCGACGGTTTCGGTGCTCTGCATGGTCTGCCTCGTGACCTGCGCGGTGGCTGGCGGCAGGGTGGAGGCTGCTGCCTCCGCGGCGCCGCCATCCGAGCCCGAACCGGACCCGCCGAGGCCGAGCCAGCCACTGCCGAACGCGCCTGCGCCGAAACCTCCGAGGCCGAACTCGCGCGCCACGATCCCGCCAGCGGCGGAGACAACCACACCCGTGACGGCCACCGCGGCGACGACGCCCGCCACCTTTCGCCCGCGGCCACGGCGCCGGCCATGCGGCTGCGATGTCTGTGGGCTCTGCGATGTCTGTGGGCTCTGCGATGTCTGTGGGCTCTGCGATGTCTGCGGCGTCTGCGGTGTCTGTGGTGTCTGTGGGCTCTGCGGTGCGTGTGGCCCCTGCGTCGCGGCGTCCCTTGCCGTCGTGCCGCTCACTGGGAACC
The DNA here is from genome assembly GCF_040195635.1 of Actinopolymorpha sp. B11F2. NCBI lineage: Bacteria > Bacillati > Actinomycetota > Actinomycetes > Propionibacteriales > Actinopolymorphaceae > Actinopolymorpha > Actinopolymorpha sp. B11F2. The sequence continues at coordinate 73,090 of NZ_JBEFTX010000005.1, forward strand.
ACCTGGCGCTCCCGTACGGTTCGGCAGGAACTTCTCGCCACAGGTCTCCTGCGCGGCCTTGAAGTCAGGATCGCCGGCGATCGACTTGTCCAGCATCATCCTGCCGCCGTCAGGGTCGGGGAAGTCCGGTACGCCGTTGTCCCGCATGCACTGCGCGAACTTGCGCATGTTCTCCGCCATCTTCGGGTCCTGCCGCGGACCCTCCTTGCCGAACGGGGCGTACTTCTGGCACGCCTGCTGGGCCTGCTCGACCGTCTCGCGGTCGACATCGTCGCCGTTGACGCGGATCTGCACCCGCCCGCTCGAATCCGGGTCGTCCATCGGGACGCCGTTCTCACGCATGCACTGGGCGAACTTCAGCGCCTTTTCCTCCCGCTCCTCCTTACTCATCCCGGCTCCGTCCTCGCCGCTGGCGCCACCGGTGTCGGCCGCTCCCGCATCCGAGGCACCGTCGTCGGCGGAGGCGACGCGAGCGGTGTCATCGCCCGAGCCACCCCCTGTGCCGGCACAGCCGGCCACGACCAGCAGCAGAAGCAGCACGATCACCGCTCCCAGCGCGGGTCGCCCAGGCACTCGACCTCGCATGATCACTCCCCTCGTCCGTACGGCCAGCGGATTGCCGGCCCCATTGGACGGCCAGTCCACTCCGACGGCGGTTTCCGCGGCGTTTCCGGACCCGTTAACGGCGAGGAAATACCGGGTGAGTCACCATCGAGTCGGGCCAGGCGGCCCGCAGGGGCGGCATCATGGGCAAGGAACGCGGACAAAAGGGGCGACGATGCGGGTACTGGTGGTGGAGGACGAACGCCTGCTCGCGGAAGCGATCGCGGAGTGGCTCCGCGGTGACGCGCACGCCGTCGACGTGGCACTCGACGGCGATGCGGCGCTGGAGCGGCTCGCCGTCCACGACTATGACGTGGTGGTCCTCGACCGGGACCTGCCGATCGTCCACGGCGACGACGTGTGCCGGACCCTCGTGGAGTCCGACGCGAGCGCGCGGGTCCTCATGCTCACCGCCGCCGCCGAGATCGGCGACCGCGTGGCCGGGCTGACGCTCGGCGCCGACGACTATCTTTCCAAGCCGTTCGCGTTCCCCGAACTGGCCGCCCGCGTGCTCGCCCTCGGCAGGCGTACCCGCCCGGCGGCTCCCCCGCTGCTGCAACGCGCCGGCATCGCCCTTGACCCCGCACGCCGACAGGTTTTCCGGGACGGACGCTACCTCTCCTTGTCGAGGAAGGAGTTCGGTGTCCTCGCCGAGCTTCTTCGCGCCGACGGAGCCGTGGTCTCCGCCGAGGACCTGCTGGAGAAGGTGTGGGACGAACACGCCGACCCCTTCACCTCCGCCGTACGCATCACGGTCCTCAAGCTCCGCCGCAAGCTCGGCAACCCACCTGTGGTCGAGACCGTCGCCGGAGTGGGGTACCGAATCCCATGACAGACCCGCACAGCCTCGCTCGCCCGGCCACGCCACGCGCGGACGCCCCACGCCCAGCCGGGCGTCGGCGCTGGCTGCGCCCGACACTCCGGCTGCGGCTGACGCTGCTCTACGGCGGCCTTTTCTTCGCCGCTGGACTCGTCCTGCTGGCCGTGACCTACGTTCTCGTCAGCCAGCGGATGCCGGAGGCGACGCATCTCTTCACCGCTCGCGTCACCGGTCCGGGGACTCGACTGCCGGACGAGGCGTTCATCCGGACCAGTGAGGGCGACCTGCTCACCGCGAGCGAAGCCTCCCGCTACGTCGCGACCAAGCAGGCCGAACTCCGGCGCGCCACGCTGACGTCACTGCTCACGCAGGGGGCAATCGCGCTCGGCCTGGTCGGCTCCGCCGCCGCCGGGTTCGGCTGGTTGATCGCCGGAAGGGTCCTCGCGCCGCTGCACCGGGTCACCGAGACCGCCCGGCGGATCGCCGACGCCAAGGCCGCCGACCGGAGCCTGCACGAACGCATCGCCCTCCGCGGCGCGGACGACGAGGTGAAGGAACTCGCCGACACCTTCGACACCATGGTCGAACGCCTTGACAAGTCCTTCGACGGGCAGCGGCACTTCGTCGCGAACGCCTCCCACGAGCTGCGGACACCTCTGACCCTCAACCGTGCCCTCGTCGAGGTGGCGATACACCGCAAGAACGCCTCGCCCGACGTCCAACAGCTCGGCGAGACCCTCCTGGAGATCAACACCCGGCACGAGCGGCTCATCAACGGGCTCCTGCTGCTCGCGCGCTCCGAGAACGACGTCGTCGAACGGACCCCCGTCGATCTCGCCGACGTGGTGATCCACGTGACCGCGCACGCGAGCGGCGCCGCGCGCGAGCAGGGCATCGTCCTGCGCGACAAAGCAGCCGAAGCTCCCACGGCCGGCGACCCGGTGCTGCTCGAACGCCTCGTCCAGAATCTCGTCGACAACGGGATCCGACACAACCTCACCGAGGGGGGATTCGTCGACGTCGCCAGCCGGCGGCACCCCGACGGCTGGGTCGAGGTCGTGGTCAGCAACAGCGGCGACGTCATCCCGCCGTACGACATCCCCCAGCTGTTCGAACCGTTTCGCAGGCTCGGAACCGACCGCCTCGTCACCGCCAAGGGGGCCGGCCTCGGGCTCTCCATCGTCCGATCCATCGCCCATGCGCACGGCGGTGACGTCGTCGCCCGACCACGGCCCGATGGTGGTCTCGTCGTCACCGTCGCGCTCCCGGGCGCTCCGGAGGTCGAGCCGGCCTGACCTGCCGGCGGAGTCGTACGCCAGTCGTCAGGTGGCCTCCGACCGCTCGGCGGCGGCCGCGCGTTCGGTTTCGTCGACCCGGGTGACGAGGATCGTCGGGATGCGGTTACGCCGACCCACCGGCCCCTCGGCGAGCAGGCGGAGGCCGTCGACGGTCACCTTGGCGCCCGGGATGGGCACCTTGTCGAGGTGCTTGGCCATCAGGCCGCCCACGCTGTCGACGTCCTCGTCGTCCAGCTCCAGGTCGAACAGCTCCCCCAGCTCGTGGATCGGTAGCCTCGAGCTGACCCGCACCGCGCCGCTGCCCAGGCGCTCCACCGCGCGCGGCTCGACGTCGTACTCGTCGGTGATCTCGCCCACGATCTCCTCGAGGATGTCCTCGATCGTCACCAGCCCCGCCGTGCCGCCGTACTCGTCCAGCACGATGGACAGGTGCGTCCGCTGCTGCTGCATCTCGCGGAGCAGCCCGTCGACCGGCTTCGAATCAGGAACGAACGCCGGCGGCCGCATCACCTGCTCCACGCGTTCGGTGGTTTCGGCCTGGCGGTTGTCGTAGACCCGTTGGGTCACGTCCTTGAGGTAGGCGACCCCCACGATGTCGTCGAGGTTCTCCCCGATCACCGGGATCCGGGAGAAACCGCTGCGCAGCGCCAGGGACATCAGCTGGCGCAGGGTCTTGTGGCGTTCGATGACGACGATGTCGGTCCGGGGGACCATCACCTCGCGGACGATCGTGTCGCCCAGCTCGAACACCGAGTGGATCATCTCCCGCTCGCCCGACTCGATCACCCGGCTGGCCTCGGCGATGTCGACCAGCTCACGGAGCTCGGCCTCGGTGGCGAACGGCCCCTCACGAAAGCCCTTCCCCGGTGTCAGCGCGTTACCGAGCAGGATCAGGAGCTTCGGCAGCGGCCCCAGCACCCGCGTCAGCCCGATCAGCAACGCCGAGGTGACCAGGGCGACCCGGTTGGCGTGCTGGCGGCCGAGCGTGCGTGGTGCGACGCCGACGACGACGTACGACACGACGATCATCACGCCGGCCGCCGTCAGAACCGCCGCCCACGTCGGTTGGACCATGCCGATGACCACCTCTGCCACGAGGATCGTCGCGGTCAGCTCACAGGCGAGGCGGAGGAACAGTGCGGTGTTGAGGTAGGGCGCGCTGTCCTCCACGAGCATGCGGACCCGCTCACCGCCCCGCCGCCCGGCCGCGACGAGACCGTCGGCACGTGACTTGGAGAACGTCGAGAGGGCGGCCTCGGCAGCGGCCAAAACGCCCGCGACGAAGACCAGGACGGCCGCGAGGACGAGAAGAACCGTGTCGCCACCCATCAGCGCCGCCGTCGTTCCGGGTCACAGTCCATCAGCGGTCACCGTCCATCAGCGCAACCGTTCATCGGGCCTCACGTCCAGGGGCGCGATCGTCCATCAGCGGCCCGCCCCCTGCCGCAGTGGCTGCCACTCGCCGAGCAACCGCGCCTGCAACGCGAACATCTCCCGATGCTCCTCCGGCTCGCCGTGGTCATAGCCGAGCAGGTGCAGGATGCCGTGCACCGTGAGCAGGTGGAGCTCATCCTCTCGCGAGTGTCCGGCATCCTTGGCCTGCCGGTCGGCCACCTGCGGACAGAGGACGACATCACCGAGCAGGCCCTGCGGCGGATCCTCGCCCTCTCGGCCCGGACGGAGCTCGTCCATCGGGAACGCCAGCACGTCGGTCGGGCCCGGCTCGTCCATCCAGCGCAGGTGATGCTCGGCCATCGTCTTCTCGTCGACGAGGACGACCGACAGCTCGGCCTGGGGGTGCACCCGCATCCGGTCGAGGGCGAACCGGGCCAGCCGGGCGAGCTCGCGTTCGTTGACGTCGATGCCGGACTCGTTGGCGATGTCGATGCTCATGGAAGGTTCACGCAGTGCCTCGGGTGGGGTTTCGAAACGACGTTCTGGTGGGGAAGAGACGGCTCGCGGGCCCGCACGGTTTCCTCCGGTCGTCAGGTCGTCGCCTCAGCTCGCGTTCGTCGGCTGGGTTCGTCAGCACGGGTCCGTCCAGGTCCCCTCAGGGCCGCAGAGGTCCGGGCTTCCGCCGGCGTACGTCGACCGGGCGCGCCCCGGTGTCGGAGTCGGAGCGCCCTTCGTAGGCGTCGTAGGCCGCGACGATCCGTCCGACCAGCTTGTGGCGTACGACATCCTGGCTGGTCAGCGAGCAGAAGTGCACGTCGTCGAGACCGGTCAGGATCTCCCGCACCACCTTCAGCCCGGAGTAGGTGCCGCCTCCCGGCAGGTCGATCTGGGTGATGTCGCCGGTGACGACCATCTTCGATCCGAACCCGAGCCTGGTGAGGAACATCTTCATCTGCTCCGGCGAGGTGTTCTGCGCCTCGTCGAGGATGATGAACGCGTCGTTAAGCGTCCTTCCCCGCATGTATGCCAGGGGCGCGACCTCGATCGTCCCGGCTGTGAGCAGCCGCGGGATCGAGTCTGGGTCGATCATGTCGTGCAGCGCGTCGTAGAGCGGCCGGAGGTACGGGTCGATCTTCTCCGACAGCGTGCCCGGCAGGAACCCGAGCCGCTCCCCCGCCTCGACCGCCGGCCGGGTGAGGATGATCCGGTTGACCTGCTTGGCCTGTAGCGCCTGGACCGCCTTCGCCATCGCGAGGTAGGTCTTGCCGGTTCCGGCCGGACCGACCGAGAACACCACGGTGTGCTCGTCGATCGCGTCGACGTAGTGCTTCTGGCCGAGCGTCTTCGGCCGGATCGTCTTGCCGCGGTTGGACAGGATGTTGAGCGTCAGGACGTCGGCCGGGCGTTCGGACTCGCGGGCCCGGAGCATCGCGATGCTGCGTTCGACCGCGTCGGAGGTGAGGCCGTGGCCGGAGCGGACGACGGCGACCAGCTCGTCGAACAGCTGCTCGACGAGGATCCGCTCATCAGGCTCCGCGACCACGGTGATCTCGTTGCCGCGGACGTGGATCTCGGCGTCGAACTCCTTCTCAGCGACCCGGAGGAACTCATCACGCGGCCCGAGCAGGCTCACCATGGAGATGCTCGACGGTACGACGATCTTGGTCTGTGACGGGGTGATCTTGCCCATGGGCGGCCTTGGTCGGCCCTCTCCTCCGTAGTCCCAACGTGCTGACACCCGGCTCCTGGCCGGTGAATCGACAGTCATGGTAGCCCGCGCGGGACCGGATGCGGACGGGTATTTCTTCCGTACTTTCCCGATCCGGGGCGATCCGACGCGATCTTCCGCCGCCAACGGCCCGGGCTCCCGCCGCCAACGGCCCGGGCTCCCGCCGCCGACGGGCGCTCTTCTAGCCCAGCTGACCGGCCATCTGCCGTCCCCCGAGAACGTGGGCGTGGCAGTGCGCGACCGCCTGACCACCCTGCTCGCCGGTGTTGAGCGCGATCCGGTAGCCGTCGTCGGCGATCCCTTCGTCCCTGGCGACCGCCACACACTCCTCGAGCAGCAGCCGGAGCAGGTGGGGAGCGGCAGCCACGACTTCGGCCACGTCGGCGTAGTGGTCCTTGGGAACGACCAGAACGTGGACGGGTGCCTGGGGGCTCACGTCGCGGAAGGCGAGGGTCCGGTCCGTCTCACGGACCTGGGTCGAGGGGATCGTGCCGGCGACGATGCCGCAGAACACACAGTCGGATGATCGTTGTGCCACGGCGGCTCAGACACCCCTGTCGTTGAAGGCGTCCCGGATCCGCGAGAAGACGCCTCGGCGTTCGGACGAGAACTGGCCGGTCGCCTTCTCCTCGTCCCTTAGCCTGGCGAGCTCGGTGAGCAGGTCCCGCTGTGCCGCGTCGAGCTTCGTCGGCGTCTCCACGACGACGTGGACGACCAGGTCACCGCGATGCGAACCGGACAGATGAGGTACGCCTCGACCGGTGACGACCAGGCGCTGCCCGGACTGCGTGCCAGGCTTGACGTCGACCTCGACGGTGTCGTTGTCGAGCGTCTCCAGCGAGATCGTCGTGCCGAGCGCCGCGGCCGTCATGGGCAGCGTCACCGAGCAGTGCAGGTCGGCGGCGCGCCGGGTCCACACCTCGTGCGGGGCGACCTGGATCTCGACATACAGGTCGCCGGCGGGACCGCCGCCGGGGCCCACCTCACCCTGGCCGGCCAGCTGGATCCGGGTGCCGTCGTCGACGCCGGCGGGGATCCGGACGGCGAGGGTACGCCGGGACAGCACCCGGCCCTCCCCCGCGCACTCAGGGCACGGGTTGGGGATGATCGTGCCGAACCCCTGGCAGCGGGGGCACGGCCGGCTCGTCATGACCTGGCCGAGGAAGGACCGTTGGACGGAGCTGATCTCGCCGCGACCCTCGCAGACCGAGCAGCTGGTGGGTGTCGTGCCTGGGGCGGCGCCCCTGCCCGAACAGCTCCCGCAGACGACGGCCGTGTCGACCTGGACCTCCTTGACGGCGCCGTACACCGCCTCGGCCAGATCGACCGAGAGGCGCAGGAGCGCGTCCTGGCCACGGCGGGTCCGGGGTCGCGGCCCGCGGGCGGTCGTGCCGCCGAAGAACGCGTCCATGATGTCCGTGAACGAGAAACCCTGCCCGAATCCCGCACCTTGTCCAGCCGCACCGAGCGGATCGCCCCCCAGGTCGTAGACCTCACGCTTCTTCGGGTCCGACAGGACCTCGTAGGCGCGGGTGACCTCCTTGAAACGCTCGTGGGTCTCCGGATCCGGGTTGACGTCAGGGTGCAGGGTGCGCGCCAGCCGGCGGTAGGCCTTCTTGATCTCCTCCGCGGACGCGTCGCGCCCGACTCCGAGGAGTTCGTAATAGTCCTGGCTCATGCTGTGGGTGGCCTCTTGCACTGACTCATTCCCTCGAGACTCATCTTCCTTAAGACCCCGCTGCCTCATTGAGAAGCTATTCCTCAGCGAGGATCTGACTGACATATCTGGCGACCGCCCGGACCGCACCCATCGTGCCCGGATAGTCCATCCGGGTGGGTCCGACGACACCCAGGTGGGCGAGTGTCTCGTCCCCAGGACCATAGCCGGTCGCGACAACGGAGGCCGCGGCCAGCTCAGCGTAGGGGTTCTCATGGCCGATCCGGACCGTGAGGCGGGAGGGAGCGGTCGACTCGCCGAGGAGCCGCAACAGCACGACGTGCTCCTCCAGCGCCTCGAGTACCGGCCGGATCGAGGAGTGGAACTCGTGCCCGAGCGGGATGAGGTTGGCGGTGCCACTGACCGCGATGCGTTCCTCCGGGCGTTCGACGAGGGTCTCGAGGAACGCCGACACGATGCTGGCGACGATCGGCTGGTCGTCGGGCGCGAACGCCTCAGGCAGGTCGACCACGAGCGACTGCACCTCGGCGAGCCGCGCCCCCATGACCGCAGCGTTGAGGCGGGCCCGGACATCGCCCAGCAGCGCGTCTTCAGGGGCCTTGCCGACGTCGACGACACGCTGCTCGACCCGGCCCGTGCTGGTGATGAGCACGATCAGCAGCCGGGTGGTGGACAGCAGCACCAACTCGACATGGCGGACGGTCGACCGGGACAAGGTGGGGTACTGCACGACCGCGACCTGGCGGGTGAGCTGGGAGAGCAGGCGTACGGTCCGGTTGACGACATCGTCCAGATCGACCGCGCCCTCGAGGAACGTCGAGATCGCCCTGCGCTCCGCGCCAGACATCGGCTTGATCGTGCTCAGCCGGTCGACGAACAGCCGGTAGCCCTTGTCCGTCGGGATCCGGCCCGCGCTCGTGTGCGGCTGGGCGATGTAGCCCTCGTCCTCCAGCGCGGCCATGTCGTTGCGGACCGTCGCGGAGGAAACGCCCAGGTGGTGCCGGTCGACAAGCGCCTTGGAACCGACCGGCTCCTCGGTGTGCACGTAGTCCTCGACGATGGCGCGGAGGACGGCCAGCTTCCGTTCGTCGAGCATGGAGCCCGCACCTCCTCGCGTCACGGTTGACCTGAGGGTGGGGCAGCGGCATGTGCCTGGCACTCCCCGAACCCGAGTGCCAGTCTACGGGGAGAGGCCCCGAATGTGCGTCCTGAGCGGATGCGAGGCTGTGGATCGTGGACACGAACACGCACGGATGGACCGAGGTCGGGCCGCGCTGCTTCGCCCGCCGCTACCCGTCGTACGACCTCACGATCGGGGCGGTCGTGGGTGCCGACGGCATCCTGGTGGTCGACACCCGGGCAAGCCTGGGCGAAGCCGACGAGTTGCGCGCTGACCTGCGTCGCCTCTCCCGCGCGCCGGTGCGCTGGGTGGTCGACACCCACTGGCACTTCGATCACTGCTTCGGCAACGCCCGGTTCGCCGACGCGGTGATCTACGGCCACGAGTCCGTGCCCGCGAGGCTCGAGGCGCGGGCCGACGGCGTGCGTGCCGAGCTCTCGGCGCGGTCCGCAGAATGGGCCACGGAGATGGCCGCACTGGAGGTGGTGCCGCCGGGACGGACCTTCGCGTCGGTCGCGATGGCCGATCTCGGCGACCGGGTGGTGGAGCTCGTGCATCCGGGACGCGGCCACACCGACGGCGACGTCGTGGTCCGGGTTCCCGACGCCGACGTGGTCTACGTGGGAGATCTCGTCGAGGAGTCCGGCCCGCCGTCGTACGGCGACGACTCGTACCCGCTCGAGTGGGGTGCGACGCTCGACGTGGTGGCGGGACTGTTGACGACGCGGACAGCGGTCGTGCCCGGGCATGGCGCTGTCGTGGACCATGCGTACGTCGGGGAGCAGCGCGGCGACCTCGTGGGCGTCGCCGGGACGATCCGCCGCCTGGTCGAGGAACGGGTGCCGATCGAGCGGGCGTGGGAGGCAGCCGAGTGGCCATGGTCGCGGGAGGCTTTGGCCGAGGCGATCCGGCGGGGGTACACACAACTGCGCGACACTCGCGGACGGCGGACACTGCCGCTCGTGTGAGGCGGCTACCCTCGCTCTCCATGGCCGGATCCTCACCTCCCGCTGACCGTTACGGACCTGACGTTCTCGAGAGCGACTGGCGGGCGCCGAAGCGCGGGCGCTCGGTCGACGTCGCCGTCGAGCCCGACATGGTGGTCGAGGACGCGACGACCGGCTTCTGCGGCGCGGTCGTCGGCATCGAACGCACACTCGTGGTGCTCGAGGACCGGTTCGGCGCCCGGCGAAGCTATCCGTACGGGCCCGGGTTCCTGCTGGAAGGGCGGCCGGTCGTTCTGCGTCCGCCGGCCACGGGAGCCTCGGCGGCGGGTGGACCACGGCGCACGGCGTCAGGGTCGATCGCGGTCTCGGGTGCGCGGGCCCGCGTCGCCCGGGCGAGCCGGATCTACGTCGAGGGCCGCCACGACGCCGAGTTGGTCGAGAAGGTCTGGGGCGACGACCTGCGGATCGAAGGCGTCGCGGTGGAGTACCTCGAAGGAGTCGACGACCTCGCGAGTGTGGTCACCGAGTTCGCGCCCGATGCCGACCAGCGGCTCGGCGTGCTCGTCGACCACCTGGTGCCTGGCAGCAAGGAGAGCCGGATCGCCGCGGAGGTGGCGGCCGGGCCGTTCGGTGCGTACGTGCTCGTCGTCGGGCATCCGTTCGTGGACATCTGGCAGGCCGTACGCCCAGAGCGGCTGGGGCTCGACGCCTGGCCACGGATTCCGCGGGCGACACCCTGGAAGCACGGGATCTGCGCGGCACTGGGGTGGCCGCACGCCGAGCAGGCGGACATCGCGCAGGCCTGGCGACGGATCCTGGGAGGTGTCCGGACCTACCGCGACCTCGAGCCGGCACTGTTGGGTCCGGTGGAGCAGCTCATCGACTTCGTGACCGTGGGCGGTCCGGCGGACGCTGCTTCGTGATCACCGCGCCGAAACCGGGCACGTCGCCGGGGGCGGTCGTCAGGTGCGGTCGTCAGGTGCGGGCCGGCTCTGTGCTCCACCCCAGCAGATCGCGTACGACCGCGTCGGCAAGGAGGCGACCTCGACTGGTGAGCACGGCGCGACCGGCGGCCAGAGCTGAGGCCTCCAGCAGGTCGTCAGCGGCCGCTCGCTGGGCGGTCTCGACGCCTTCTGGTCCGAGGACGTCGAGGGCGAGGCCGGCTGCGAGGCGGAGTTCCAGCATGATCCGTTCGACCCTCCGGTCGGCCGGGTCGAGGGTTTCGCGGGCGTGCGCGGGGCTCGCGGCGGCGGCGAGGCGTTCGGCGTATGTCAAGGGATGCTTGACGTTCCACCAGCGGACCCCGCCGACGTGGCTGTGCGCGCCGGGACCGACGCCCCACCAGTTGCCGCCGGTCCAGTAGAGGAGATTGTGGCGGCAGCGGGCGTCGTCAGACCGGGCCCAGTTCGACACCTCGTACCACGAGAAGCCTGCCCTGCTGAGGGTTTCGTCGGCTTGCAGGTAGCGGTCGGCCAGGACGTCATCGTCCGTGGCGGCGAGCACACCACGGCGGATCTGGCCGGCCATCCGGGTGCCCTCTTCGATGATGAGGGAGTACGCCGAGATGTGGTCGGCACCGGCGGCGACGGCCGCGTCAAGGCTGGCTTGCCAGTCGTCGTCACTCTCGCCCGGCGTGCCGTAGATGAGGTCGAGGTTGACGTGTGCGAATCCCGCGGCCCGTGCGTCGGAGACGCATTCTTCTGGGCGGCCGGGTGTGTGCTGCCGGTCGAGCGTCGCGAGCACGTGTGGACGGGCACTCTGCATGCCGAACGAGATCCGGGTGAATCCCTGCGTACCCAGGCGTTCGAGGGAAGAATCGTCGACCGACTCGGGGTTGGCTTCGGTCGTCACCTCGGCGTCGGGGGCGAGGCCGAACTCGGCGTCGACGCTCCGCAGGACCCGGCCGAGGTCCTCCGGCGGGAGGAGGGTCGGCGTGCCGCCTCCCACGAAGACGGTCGAGACGAGAACGTCGGCATCACCGAGGACCTTGCGGGCAAGCCGGACCTCGTTGATCGCCGCGTCGGCGTACGACGTGCGGGAGGCACCGGGCGCCGTTCCGAGCTCGTCGGCCGTGTAGGTGTTGAAATCGCAGTAACCGCACCGGGTCGCGCAGAACGGCACGTGAACGTAGATCCCGAACGGTCGCGCGGCGATCTCCGCGAGGGCTGGCCCCGGAAGAGCTCCGTCCGCGGGAGCCGGATCGCCGTCGGGCAATGTGGAAGGCACCCACCCATTGTCCGTCGTCCGCATTTTGGCGGCCCTTGGTGCGGCCGGCAGCCTGGACGATGCACGCCAAGTCCCCACGATGCATGCCGAATTTGCCGCGCATTGTGGAGAATGATCACGTATGTGTGATCATTCCCGCCTACGGCGACGGCGGGACTGGCGGACCTCAGGAGGAGCCGGGCCTCAGGCGTAGAAGGAGTCGAGGATCTCGGCGTAGCGGGTCTCGACGGCCTTGCGGCGAAGCTTCAGGCTCGGCGTCATCTCGCCGTCCTCGACGGTGAGGTCATGGTCGAGGATCGCGAACTGCTTGATGGTCTCCCACCGGTTGAGCTTGGCGTTGAGTTGGTCGATGTAGCCCTGCACCATCGCCCGCGCGGCGTCCGAGCCGACGATCTCGGCGTACGCCCGCCCTTCGAGCCCGTTCTCGGCCGCCCAGCCAACGATCGCGTCGGGATCGAGGGTCACCAGCGCTGAGGTGAAGTTGCGGTTCTCTCCATGGACGACGATCTGGCTGGCATAGGGGCAGAACGCCTTGAACGCCGCCTCGATGAGCTGGGGCGCGATGTACTTCCCGCCAGAGGTCTTGAACAGGTCCTTCTTGCGGTCGGTGATGCGAAGGACCCCGCCCTCCTCGAGCTGGCCGATGTCTCCGGTGTGGAACCAGCCGTCGGCGTCGAGAACCTCGTCGGACAGCTCCGGCATGTTGTGGTAACCCCGCATCACGCCCGGCCCCTTGACCAGAACCTCGCCGTCGTGGGCGATGCGCAGCTGGGTTCCCGGGAATGCCGGCCCGACCGTGCCGAACTTGAACCTGCCCGGCAGGTTGACACACGTCGCCGCACTGGTCTCGGTCAGGCCGTAGCCCTCCACGATGAGGATGCCCGCCGCGTGGAACCACTCCGCGATGTCGCGGCTCAACGCGGCCGCGCCGGAGACGAAGAAGCGCAGCCGCCCACCGAAGCGTTGCTGGATCTTGCTGAACACCAGTCGGTCGGCCAGTGTGTACTGCACGGCGAGCAGTCCCGAGGGCTCTTTGCCCTGCTGGCGCAGCGCCGACACCTTGCGGCCGACGTCGAACGCCCAGGCGAAGAGCTTGGCCTTGATACCGCCCTCCTGCTCCACCGTCGACACGATCCGGCCATGGGCCTTCTCGAAGATCCGTGGTGCGGCGCCCACGAAGGTCGGGCGGACGACGGCGAGGTTCTCGATGATCTTGTCGACCCGGCCGTCGACCGCCGTCGGGAACCCGATCTGCAGCTGCGCTGTCAAGAGCACCTTGCCGAACGAATGGGCAAGGGGAAGCCAGAGGTACTGCAGATCGTCAGGGCGCAGGATCTGCACGGCGTCGACTGCGGCGCCCTCATAGGTCCAGCAGTCGTGGGTCAGCCGGACCCCCTTGGGCTTGCCGGTCGTTCCGGACGTGTAAATCAACGTCGCCAGGCTGTCCGGACCGATCGCGGCGGCAGCCTCGTCGATCGCGGTGGGGTGCTCGGCGAGGTAGTCCTTGCCGCGCTCCTCCAGTTCGGCGAGGGTGATCACGTCGTCGGCCTCGTCGGCACTCCCGGCGAAGGTCACGATCATGGTCAGCTCGGACAGTTTCGAGCGATGCTCGCGAACTTTCTTGACCTGCTCGTCGTTCTCGGCGAAGACGATCCGGCTGCGCGAGTCGCCGAGGATGTACGCCACCTCGCTGGAGGTGGTCGTGGGATAGATGGTCGTCGTCGCGGCGCCGGCACACATGATCGCGAAGTCGGCCAGGATCCACTCGTAGCTCGTGGCGGCGGCGATCGCCACCCGTTCCTCCGGCTCGATGCCGAGCGCGATGAGGCCGGCGGCCAGCCGCCGTACGCGGTCACCGGTCTGCTGCCAGGTCGCGGACTCCCAACGGTCACCGACCGGGTATCGGTAGGCCTCCACCTCGGGCGTGCTCGCGATCCGGTCGAGGATCATCCGCGCGACCGTGGGTGCGCGGTCGTCGACCTTCGACTGGTCAGGCTGGGCTGGATTCGTACCCCAGATCAGGTCACTGGTCATCGCAGGCCTCCGCCTCAATTCCGCAGTCGTACCGATGGCTCGCCCGACGGCCCCGAGCGGGCTCACTCCACCGTAGTGAGTGGCACCGGGCTGTGGCACGTTCGGCACAGAATAGCCAGGCTGAGGCCTATTTCTTGCCGGAACTCGACCCTGCCTTGGCCGAACCCGACCCGGGACCGTCCGTGGTCGACAGTGCGGCGACGAACGCCTCCTGAGGAACCTCCACCCGGCCGACCATCTTCATCCGCTTCTTGCCCTCTTTCTGGCGTTCGAGCAGCTTGCGCTTGCGGGTGATGTCACCGCCGTAGCACTTCGCCAGAACGTCCTTGCGGATGGCCCGGATGGTCTCACGGGCGATGATCCGCGACCCGACCGTCGCCTGGATCGGCACCTCGAACTGCTGCCGCGGGATCAGCTCACGGAGCTTCTGGGCCATCGTGACGCCGTAGGAATAGGCCTTGTCCTTGTGGACGATCGCGCTGAAGGCGTCGACGGTCTCGCCCTGGAGCAGGATGTCGACCTTCACCAGGTCGGCGGCCTGCTGACCAGTGGGTTCGTAGTCGAGGGAGGCGTACCCGCGGGTCTTGCTCTTCAGGGCATCGAAGAAGTCGAAGACGATCTCCGCCAGCGGCAGGGTGTAGCGCATCTCCACCCGGTCCGCCGACAGGTAGTCCATGCCCTGCAGCTGCCCCCGCCGCGACTGGCACAGCTCCATCACCGCGCCGATGAAGTCGGCCGGCGTGAGGATCGTCGCCCGCACGACCGGCTCGTGCACCTCTGCCACCTTGCCCTTCGGCGCCGCCCCCTGCTTCGACGTCACCCCCACACCCGACGGGAACTCACTCGGGTTGGTCACGACGTGCTCGCTGCCGTCCTCCATGACCACGCGGTAGACGACGTTGGGGGCGGTCGAGATGAGGTCGAGGTCGAACTCGCGTTCCAGGCGTTCGCGGACGATCTCCATGTGCAGCAGGCCGAGGAAGCCGCAGCGGAAGCCGAAGCCCAGCGCGCCGGAGGTCTCCGGTTCGTACAGCAGAGCGGCGTCGTTGAGCTGAAGCTTGTCGAGTGCCTCGCGCAGGTCGGTGTACTCGTCGCCGTCGACCGGGTAGAGGCCGGCATAGACCATCGGGTTGGGGTGGCGGTACCCGGCGAGCGCCTTCGTCGCGGGGTTGCTCGTGACCGTCACCGTGTCACCGACACGGGACTGCCGCACCTCCTTCACCCCGGTCATGATGTAGCCGACCTCTCCGACCCCGAGCGACGGTGACTTCTTCGGCTCGGGCGAGATGACGCCGACCTCGAGGGTGTCGTGGGACGCCTTCGTCGACATCATCAGGACCCGCTCGCGGTTGGCGATGCTGCCGTCGATCACGCGGATGTAGGTGACGACCCCGCGGTAGGTGTCGTAGACCGAGTCGAAGATCAGCGCCCGGGGCGGCGCGTCGGCGTCGCCCTTCGGCTGCGGCACCTGGGCGACGATCTCGTTGAGGAGGTGCTCGACGCCTTCGCCTGTCTTGGCGGAGACGCGCAGCACGTCGCTCTCGTCGCAGCCGATGATGCCGGCGAGTTCCGCGGCGTACTTGTCCGGCTGCGCGGACGGCAGGTCGATCTTGTTGAGCACCGGGATGATGTGCAGGTCGGCGTCGAGCGCGAGGTAGAGGTTGGCGAGCGTCTGCGCCTCGATCCCCTGCGCGGCGTCGACCAGCAGCACCGCACCCTCGCAGGCGGCGAGCGACCGCGACACCTCGTAGGTGAAGTCCACGTGGCCGGGCGTGTCGATGAGGTTCAGGACGTACGACGTGTCCGCGTGGGCACCCGCACTCGCCCGGAACGGCAGGCGTACGGCCTGGCTCTTGATCGTGATCCCGCGCTCGCGCTCGATGTCCATCCGGTCGAGGTACTGCGCCCGCATGGCCCGCCCTTCGACCACGCCGGTGAGCTGGAGCATCCGGTCGGCCAGCGTCGACTTGCCGTGGTCGATGTGGGCGATGATGCAGAAGTTCCGGATGAGCGCCGGATCGGTCTCGCCGGGCTGCGGGATGGTGCCGGGAACTGGCCCGGACCTGGAAGGCAGAGAAGCAGCGGGCACGGACGGTCCATTCGAGTGTGGATGGGGGTCGCTCCTCATCATCCCATGCCCGGACAACGGGCCCGGCGCTCACGGCGTGCTTCGGCGATGATCGACACCGGACGAATCGGACAGGTCGGCTGCAGGCGGCCCGGAATCGCCCTCGATCAACCGACACTGCGCTGGCAGACGACGCGCGTCGACCGAGAAATGCGTTGTCGGTGTCCGGAGGGTTTGTCAGCATCGACGGATGTCCTCCCTGCCGGGCACCAATCCGTCCGCTGCTCCGACCCGGGCAGCTGGCGTGCGGATCTCCTACGACGAGGTACCGGCCCCGGTCCGCCGGTGGGTCGAGCGCGAGCTCGGATCCCCGGTCGTCTCCGCGTCGACCCAGAGCGGTGGCTTCTCCCCCGGCGCGGCCGCCCGGCTGGTGACCGCCGACGGGCGGCGCGGATTCGTCAAGGCCGTGGGCGGTGCACTCAACCCCGACAGCCCAGGCCTGCTGCGTCGGGAGCGCACGACGATGGAGGCCGTGCCCGCGTTGCCGTGGACGCCGCGTATGCGGTCGGCCTACGACGACGGCGACTGGATCGCCCTGCTCTTCGACGACATCGAGGGGCGGGAGCCGGCGCACCCCTGGACGGCTGAGGACACCGACCTCGTGTTCGGCGCTCTCGCCGATCTCACGGCGGCGCTCACGCCGACACCCTGGCCCGAGGCCCCGGACCTGAGCGACGCCGGCATCTTCCGTGGCGGCTGGGCCGTTCTTCAGGAGTCGCCACCCGCCGACCTCGACCCGTGGGCGGTGGCACGCCTCGACCTGCTGCGGGAGTACCAGCAGCGGGCCCGGGCCGCCGTTGTCGGCGAGTCCCTCGTGCACTGGGACATCCGCGCCGACAACGTACTCATCACCGATGCGGGAGTCGTGTTCGTCGACTGGGCGTGGGCCGCACGGGGCGCCGGCTGGGTCGACACCGCGCTCGCGGCACTCGACCTCGTGATCAGCGGTTCGAGCGTCGACGTCGACAACCTGCTCAGCCGGCACCCCTGCACCAGGGACGCGGATCCTCTCGACGTCACCGCCCTCCTCGCCACCGTGACGGGCGCTCTCACTGAAAGGTCCCGGGCACCGGTTCCACCGGGGCTGCCGACGATCCGTGACTACCAGCGCGTGGTGGCCGATGCCCTGACGGCGTGGATCCGCCGACGCATGTCCTGACGACGGTCCGCAAGCATTCGTTGCCGCGTCGAGATCCGGGCGGGCTTGCGCGCAGATGTGCGCGCTTGGTAGTGATATGCGTACGCATTGTGCAGGTCCGCGCGGCAGGGGGTATCGGTGGGGGGAACAGCGGAAGCGGTCCAGCGTGCCTTCAACGCCTTGACCGGCCACGGCACGGCGACCTTCCGGCATGCAGCTACCGGCCCCGCCCCGTCAACGTGCCCAACCACATCCACCGGCCCAACCACATCCACCGGCCCAACCACATCATCCGGCCCAGCCACATCCGGCTCGGACCGCCCTGGCGTCCCGAACGCGTCCGGCTGCGCGGATGAGCCCGGGCCCACCGACCTCGTGCACCCCGTCCGTGAACTCCTTGGCGAGGGCGACTGGGACTTCCGCATCGACCCGCGGTGGTGTGCCGTCGTGCCAGCTGGCCACCAGGTGCGGACCCACGGCTGGTTAATCCACCTGTCGGCGACACCGGCCTCGGCAACCTCCGTGCTCGCCCACGCCGTCCCGGTACTCCGCGAGCATCGCGTGGCCTTCCGGTTCGCGGTGAGCACCGACGCCGTTGGCTGGCTGACCGGCGGGGACTGTGACCCACGGGTCAGCGGCAGGTTCCTCACCGTGTATCCCCACGACGACGCGGAGGCCCCCCACCTCGCGACTGCACTCCACGCCGCGACCGCTGGGCTCCCCGGCCCGCGGATCATGGCCGACCGCCCCGTACGCTCCGGCAGCCTGGTGCACTATCGCTATGGCCGCTTCGAGGATGCATACGACCTCGACGATGACGGCGTCCTGCGTCCGGTCGACCTCGACGCGGTGGCAGAGCTCGATCCTCCGTCGCCGGTCCATGCGATCCCGCACATCCAGCCGGGGACGGTGCTGCACGGGCGGTTCGTCCTGCGGCGGACCCTCGACCAGACCGTCACCGGTGGCCGCTATCTCGCCCTCGACCGTACGAACGATCGCGAGGTACTCGTCAAGCACGCCCGCGCGCACGCCGGCGGCGACCACACCGGTGCCGACGCGCGTGAACGCCTCCAGCTCGAAGCAGCGGCCCTGCGGCACCTCGCCGGTGAGGTGCCGGTCCCCCGGGTGTTCGAGGTGTTCGACCAGGACGGCGACCGGTTCCTCACCACCGAGCACCCGCCGGGGCGGCCGTTCCTCGACTGGGTACACGCGACTCACCGCGAAGCGGTCGTCACTCCGACCGGTCACATCTTGCTGATGGCGCGGCGGCTGGTCGCGCTCGTCGCCGGCGTCCACGCCGCAGGCATCGTACTCCGGAACCTGAGCCCTGGCAGCGTGCTCGTGGCACCCAACGGTGCGTTGACGCTCGTCGACCTGGAGGCCGCCGTTCCCGCGGGGCAGCCGGCTCCGCCTCCCTGGCCCTCCAGCTACCTGGCACCCGAGTGCCGTGACCCGCGCCAGGTGGTTGGCGTGGACGGATCGCTCACCGCGACCGTGGCCGAGGACCTGTGGAGCCTCGGTGCGCTGTTCTTCCTCCTCGCCACCGGAACCGAACCCGACCTGCCTCTCGACGTACCCGCGGACCGGCCGATCCGGGACCGGCTGGCCGCCTGGCTCACGGTCGTGGCGCGGGACCACCCCTCCGCGGCGGTCGTCGCGCCACCGCTCCTCGGCCTCCTCGCCACGGCGCCCGACTGCCGGTGGAGCCTGTCGCGGGTGGAGAAGTACCTCGCGTCGCCCGAGCGGCGGTCCACCGGGGCAGGCGGTCACTCCGGCGTTCGCCTGCCCACGGTCGCGCAGTTGGTCAGCGACGGGCTCGACCATCTGCGGGATGCCGCCGCGGTACCGCCAGACAGTGACATCAGGGCCGACCCGACCGACCGGACCGACAGCGGGACCGACGTACGAACCGACCCCGGAACTGTGCGACATGGCGCGGCAGGTGTCCTGGGCACGCTGATCCAGGCGTCCACGAGCGCCCGTGACCAGGATCGGCTGCTGGCGGCCATCCGAGACGTGTCCACCCGGTTGGTCGCGCATCGCCCGCCGGGTCAGTCCGGGCGTGCGCTGCCGGGCCTCCTCACCGGGCGCGCCGGCACGGCCTGGGCGCTGGCCGACGCCGGTGTCGCACTCGACGATCCCGCGCTGGTGGCCGAGGCGCGCGCCATGGTCTCGTCCCTGCCGACCGACTGGCCGCTCCCGGGAGTCGCCCACGGACTCGCCGGGGCCGGGCTCGCCCACCTGCACATCGGCCGGCTCACGGGCGACGAGGAACTGCTCGACCGCGCACAGGGCTACGCCGACACGGTCGTCGCGGCAGCGCAACTCGGCGCTCACGGCCCGCTCTGGCCGGTCCCCGCCGACGCCCGATCCGCGCTCGCCGGCAGCTGTCACTACGGGTTCGCCCACGGGGTCGCCGGGATCGGCTACTTCCTGCTCCTCATGGCACACGAGACCGGCGACGAGTCGTACGCCAAGGTTGCCGTGGCGGCCGGCCACACTCTCTGCGAGGCCGCGACGACCGACACCGACGGGGCCGCCTGGTGGCCGGCAGGCCCGGACCATCCGGCACCCTCGCCACACCGATCCGCAGGACCGGCGGGGATCGGGACCTTCCTGCTACGCCAGTACGCCGTCACCGGCGAGCCAGGCATCGGTGCGTACGCCGTGGCGGCCGCGGTCGCCGTGCACAAGGCCAGGTGGCGGGTTCGGTCCGACGGCTGCCACGGCCTGGCAGGCAGCGGGCACTACCTGCTGGATGCCGCCCAGGTACTCGGCGACGACACCTACCGGACGTGGGCCGGCGAGGTGGCGGAGGCGATGGCCGTCCGGCACTGCCGGCGGGCGGGCAGGCTCCTCGTCCCAGACCAGGTGGCCCCACCGGTCAGCACCGGCGTCGCCAACGGCGGCGTTCGCAATGCCGGCACCGGTGGGGAGACCGACGTGGCCGACAGCGTGTCGTTCCTGCTCCGTCTCCTTCGGGGCGGACCGCGCCCCTGGATGGTCGACGGCTGCCTGGCGGACCGTGCGCTGGAGATCGCTGGTGAGGACGTGCGGCGGTCCTAGGGCGTCCTACTGAGGGACCCGCTCACGGACACGCCCACCGTCACCATGCTGGAGCCGGCGCGCGCACCTTACGTGTCGTCGCGGGCCGGTGGGACGACCTGGCTGATCGCGCTGGAGACCTCGGTACGAGAGAAGACGCCGAGCTTGTGCAGGATGTTGGACACGTGCACGGCGACGGTCCTGGGAGAGATGTAGAGACGCTGGGCGAGTTCGGTGTTGGTGAGGCCCTCCGCGACGAGGAGCGCAACTTCGCGTTCGCGCCTGGTCAGTGCCGCCACGCCGCTGACCGCGGAACGGTCGTCCGTGGGCGCCAGGTCCAGCTGGGCACGTAGCTGGTCGAGCTGAGCCACCCGCCAACCGCCCCACCGGGCGAGCAGATCGGTGGCCGCGGTGACCTGCTGGACGGCCGCGTCACGCTTGCCGAGCGTGAGCAGGCAACGGGCGGCGCCGACGTGGGCAGTACCCCGGATCGACGGCAGCATGGCGAACGACTCCGACACCTCGAGGTAGCCGGCGAGTGCCGCGGCGGTCTCCCCCTGCGCTTCGCCGACCTGCGCCTCCGCCAACGTCCGCTCGTCGTCCCGGACGTCGCCCCCGAGCAGCGCGCGGCTCATCCGTACGACCTGCGACAGCGGCAGGCCGACGGAGAACGCCGCCGAGATCAGGTCGTGCGCCTGCTCACCGCTGCGCCATGGCTGTTCGGCGAGCGCCACGAAGATCTCGTCCAGGTGCCGCTCGGCGGTGGCGAGTTCACCGCGCCGGCAGGCGACATGGAACGCGAGGCCGGGGATGGTGATGCCCGAGAACGCGGCCTCCGTGCGCAGCTCGGCGATGATGTCGTCGACGCAGGCGAGTTCGCCGGCCTCGAGATACAGCCCGGCCAGGAAGACCGCGTGATGGTCGGCCCGACGTCGGCCGCGGAGGTACCCGCGGTCCCGGTTCCGGCCCTGTTCCAACGTCGCGATCGCCGCGTCCAGATTGCCCTCACGCATCGCCAACCGCGCCCGACCCTGGAAGTACGCCGCGACCGCGAGAGACTCGAAACCGGCCCGTTCGGCGTCGACGCGCATGCGTTCCAGCATGTCGGCGTGCTCGCTCGGCGACGCCGGCGGAACATCATGAACGAGGTAGTTCAACGCTCGGGCGGCGAGTACCCACTCACCCAGCTTCTCCGCCTCGTCGACGAGCCCTGCCAGTATCATGCGGCCCTCTTCGTTGGTCACCGACCGGTCGGACAGCGCGGAGCCCTTCTCGACCAAGGCGGCCAGGCGCACGCGCGGTAGATCGAACTCGCCGGCCAGCGCCAGAGCCCGATCCGCCCACTCCACCGCGGCGTCGAGGTCGTCTCGGAGCTCGGCCGACTGGGCCACCGCCGTCATCGCCCGGGCCTGGATCGCACCGGGCGGCAGCTGCGCGACGAGTTGCTCGACCTCGTGGGTCAACGTCTCCATCTCGCGGGTCTGGTCGGACTCCCAGGCCAGGCGGATCAACAGGTACAACGCATCGGCGCGGTCGCTTGCCGTCGACGCCAGGTCCCGCCACCGGCGGGCGTAGCCCACGGCGTCGTCAAGAAGGCCGGCAAGCCAGGCGGCCTGGGCCGCCGCAGCAAGCAGCTCCGCGTCGTCACCCACCTCGTCCATGCCCACCTCGGCGAGCTGCAGAGCCTGGAACGCCGATCCGATCGACAGGTAGAGCGCCGCACCACGACGGGCCGCCTCGACCATGTCGTCGTACCGTCCGGCGGCACGTGCGTGGCGGGCAATCATCGCGGGATCAGATCCACCGGTGGCGAGCAGAACCTCGAGTGCGGCCTCATGCAACCGTCGCTGCTGCCGGCCGAGCAACTGCCCGGAGATCGCCTCGCGGACCAGGGCGTGGCGGAAGCTGAACTCGTCATCGCTGGACTCGACGAGGACACCTCGGGCGACGAGCCCGCGCAGCGCCGTGATCAGCTCGTCCTCGTCCGCACCGGTCACGGCGGCAAGCAGGTCGAACGGCACCCGATGACCGAGTACGGCGGCAGCCTCCACGATGCGCTGGTCGCGCGGCTCCAGGTCGTCGACCTGCCGCCGGAGCACCTCCGAGAGGCTCCACGGCAGCGGGCTCTCGCACAGTGACGCGAGATCGTCCCCGGTGTGGCCCCGGATGAGCTCCTCGAGGAAGAACGGGTTGCCGCCCGTGCGCTGGTGCAACGCCGCCACCGAGCGATAGGGAACCGGCGCGCCCGCCACGGAAGCGAGCAGCGCGGCCGTGTCCGACTCACCGAACCGCTCGAGCGCCACGTGGGCGACCGTGTGCCGGCGTTCCAACCGGCCAAGAAGCCCGGCGACCGGATGGCGGCTCGTCACCTCGTCCGGGCGGTACGTCCCGATCAGCAGTCGCGGCCCGGTCTGGCCGGCGATCCGCTCGAAAAGCGCCGCGCTCTCGGAGTCGGCCCAGTGCAGGTCCTCGAAGACGATGACGGCCCGCCGGTCGCCGACAAGCTCGTTCACGATGGCGAGGCCGGCGTGCAGGCGCTCCACCGGACTGCGCGCGGGCTCGGCCAGTGCGTCCAGGAGATCCTCCTTGACGCCTGGACGACCGTCCACCGCGTCCAACAGCACTTCGTACGGGCGGGCCAGTGAGCCGGGCTCGGCGCGCCCCACCAGCACGACCGGATCGGCGGAAAGGCCGGCCAGCAGCTCGTGGATCAGCCGCGTCTTGCCGATGCCCGGCTCGCCCGCGACGATCGCCACCTGCGGGTGACTGGACGCCGCGAGCTGCTGGAGTTGGCGCAGCTCGCGGTCACGTCCCACCATCACCGCGCTGGCGCCGCCGCGCGCTCTCTGCACGGCGTCAGGCTACCGCCAGCAGAAGGAGCGCTACCGGCCACAGCGCCGGCCCTGGCCCCGTCCGGCGCCGGCACGTTGCCCCACGTGTCGGCTTGTTTCCTGCGTGCCTTGCGTGCCTTTCGTGCTTGACGAGCAATCGCCAGGAGCCGGCGGCGATCCGCTTCGGCGATCAGTGCCTGGTGACGCTCGTGCGCGACGGTCAAGCTGAAAGCTGGATGACCGAACATCGTTGTCTCCCTCGTCTTTTCTCTTGTCTCGTTGGTGTCTCCATCCTTGGTTGGCGAGGAGCTTCCGACATCCGCAGCGGTGACGTATCTTTCCCGCCGCGGTGGAACGTAGATGCGCCTAGGCAGGTGCGTACGTATGCCTAGTCGGACACGTCGTGGTGGGTGTCCTTGATCGTTTCCGGCGCCCTGTGTTGCCTGCTGGTGGATTTTCCGATAGAAGATCACTTCAAGTCTTTTCGTCTGATATACGTCAGATGGCCGATATGGGGGGTGGCGGGGGTGGCGAGGCACGTCTCTGGCCGGGCTGACCATGTGCGTTTGACCGTCGTCGTCTGTGCGCTGGCCCTGATCGCGTCGGTCCTGCAACCGGGACAGACGCGTCAGGAGGCGGAGGCCGCGGTGGCTCCGCGGGCGCTGCCGGGAGCCGGTCCAGTGGACCGGGCGGCACCGGCGTCGGCGACACCGGACAAGCCGTTCGCGCCGGGTGAACGTCCGCCGGTCGTGCCACGTGGAATCTTCGCCAGCAGTGAGCCGCGAGAGTTGTCGGCGCAGGAGTGGCTGCGCGTGTCGAGTCGGGGTGGGGACCTGCAACCGGTCGACACTCCGGTTTTCACCCGCCTGTTGCTGCGGCCGGGCTACGTGCTCGGCGACACGTCGCTTCTGGCGTACTTCAACGTCGATGAAGACGCGCCGTGGACGTCCTGGCGGGTGACGCTTTTCGACGCCGAGTCGCAGACCGAGCAGGCGTCGACGTCGCTGACCAGGGACGACCTGCGCCAGTCCGGCTGCGCCGCACAGCGCGACTACTGCCGCTCCTTCGGTGCGTCCGACGGGTGGGATCTCGACCCGGCCAAGCGGTACTTCCTCACCTTCACCGCCGTCTTTCCCGACCGCGAGGTGCCGTCGGTACCCACGCAGCGGGCCAATCCGCGGCGCACGATCCTGCCGCCACCGATTCCGGACCGGCAGGCCGCGGGCTGTGGCTGCGGCAACGCCCTGGGCATGACCGATGCCCGGCAGGCTGTGCGCGGCGTGGGCGTGAACACGGCGACTGGAGCCTTCAGCCGGGTGGAGCAGGACCTGGCGATGGCCTCGTTCGGGGTGCCGTTCGTCTCCACCCGGATCTATTCGTCGGCGAACCCGGCGAATGGTCTGTTCGGTTCCGGCTGGGCCTGGTCATACGGCATGCAGGTCGCGGCATCGGACCGTGGCGCGTTGGTGCGTGCCGATGACGGCGCGATCGTGGAGTACCGGTTGGCCGACGGTCGCTACCAGCGCCCGGCTGGCGTTCGTTCGACGCTGCGCAAGACCGATGCCGGTTGGACGCTCGTCACCCCCGAGCAGATCAGCTACGACTTCGACGGCCAGGGCCGGTTGACGTCGATCCACAACGCTCGCCAGGTTGGCGTTCGGCTCGCCTACACCGCGCAAGGGGTGGAGATCACCGACGCCTCTGGTCGCCAGGCCGAGGCTCGGATCGAGGATGGCCTCATCCGCAGGATCAGCCTCCCGGATCGCCGGAACGTCGAGTTCGCCTACGACAGGCGCTCCCGGCTGGTCGCGGTCGAAGACGCGCGGGGCCACGTGTGGCGGTACCACTACTCTGCGGCCGGTCTGCTGACCGAGGTGGTGGAACCGGAGACGGACGAGGGCCACGACGAGGACGACGGTGGAGTCGTGGCGATCCGCAACGAATACTCCGCGTCGGGCCGGGTGATCCGGCAGGTCGACGCACAGGGCCATCGGACGACCTTCGCCTGGAACGCCGTGAGGCAGGAGGCGAAGACCACCGACGCCGACGGCGTGGTCGTCTACGACGGCTACCACGACAACGTGCTGATCCACAGCCAGCGGGGCAACGGCGACGTCGACAACCACCGCTACGACCGCAAGCTCAACCGCAGTCTCGTGGTCAACGGCAGGCAGAACCAGAACGAAGCGGCATTCGACGCGCGGGGTAACCAGACGGTCGGGTCGGCGCCGCTGCCGATGAAGTTCGACCAGCGGACGAAGTACGACGAGCGCAACAACCCGATCGAGTTCGTCGACGAGCGTGGCAACAAGTGGAAGAACACCTTCAACAGGTTCGACGAACTGGTCGAGAGCGTCGACGCGGAGAAGCACAAGATCCGCTACGCCTACGACGAGCGTGGACTGCTCCTCACGCGCACCGACCAACGCGGCAAGGTGACCCGCTACGAATACCTGCCCGCAGACGACATCAATGCCGGGCTGCCGGCCGCGATCATCTCACCGGAGGGTCGGCGGACGGAGTTCTCCTACGACGGCACCGGCCGGCGGATCGCCGTGGTCGATCCGCGCGGGACCGTCGAAGACGCCGACCGGGACGAGTTCACGACCCGGTTCACCTTCGATGACCAGGACCGCATCGTCGACGTGCGCGAGCCCGGCAAGCGCCACTCGTCGCGGACGGAGTACGACGCCGTGGGCCGGATTGTCGAGACGGAGACCCCGACCGGGGTCGACACGGAATACCGCTACTTCGCCGACGGTCCGCTGCGCTCGGTCGAGGACCCGCGCCGGAAGGTCTCGTACGCCTACTCCGATGCCGGGCGACGCACCAAAACCCGTGTACACCTGGACGACGAGCCCGACATCGTCACGACGTACGCCTACAACGCCAAGGGACTGCTGCAGTCGGTCACCTCACCGCGCGGAAACGCACCGGGGGCGGATCGCAAGGACTTCACCACCACGTACCGCTACGACGGCAACGACAGCCTCGTGCGGATCTCCCGTCCCTATCCAGACGGCCGCGTCGTCCACGAGGACATCAAGACCGATGCGCTCGACCGGACCACCTCGACGGTCGACGCGTTCAGCAAGACTTCGGCATTCCGCCGGGACAACACCGGCAACGTGACGGCCGCCACCGACACGCTGGGTCGTACCACCCGACTGACGTATGACAGGAACGGGCGGCAGACCGGCCTCACCGATTCCGGCCGGAACTCCACCCGCTTCACCTACGACGCCGCCGGCAACAAGACCAGCGCCACGACGGCCACCGGCGGCAAGACGACCTGGACCTACGACGACGACGGCTTCATGGTCGCCATGACGGAGCCGCGCGGCAACGTCGATGGCGCCGACAAGGAGCGCTTCACCACTCACTACGAGTACGACCTGGCCGGCAACCTCGCCAAGGTGATCGATCCGCTCGACCACACCACGACCTTCACCTACGACGCCAACAACCGGCAGACAGCGGTCACCGACGCCAAGGGCAATACCACCCGCTACAGCTACCGGGAAGACGACCAGATCCGTACCGCGATCGCCCCTGACGCGTCGCACCGGCGCCACCTGCCCTCCCACGGCTCCACCGTCTACGACTACTACGACGACGGTCTGCTCGCCTCCGTCCGCGACCCGAACCACCACCGGACCCGGCTCGATTACGACGAGGCCGGTCGGGTGACCAGCAGCACCGATCCGCTCGGCCGGCGGGCAGAGATCGGCTACGACCCGGAGAACAACCCGGTGTCGATGATCACCATCGGCAAGCACGAGGAGCTCTCCGACGAGGAGCGGGCCGAGCGCACCATCGTCGACACCTACGACATCGTCGGGCGCCGGGTGAAGCGGACACTCGGCTCGGACGGTCCGGTCTACACCTGGGGTTACGACGCCGAGGACAAGATCACCTCCTACGGCGACCCGACCGGCCGTCGCAACGTGAACTACGACGCCGAGGACCAGATCCAGGAGGTCATCCGTGAGTGGGCGGGTGGCGCGGAGGAGCGGTTCTCCTACGACTACGACGCGCGGGGCAACATCAGCTCCCGCACATACCCGGACGGTACGCGGATCACCGCCGACTACGACGCGGACAGCCGGATCACCAGCCTGACCAGCGTCGACGGTGCTGCCGGCGCCAACCCGGCCACGTGGCGATTCGGCTACGACGTTGCGGGGCGGCGGACGTCTACCACGCTCCCGGAGGCGACCGGGCTGGTCGAGCGGCGGAGCTACGACGACGCTGGCCGGCTCACCGACATCGGCACCACCCGTACGCCCGGTTCAGAACCGGCTCCGGGCGTCCAGGATCCGGTGTCGAAGTTCGCGCTCGACCTGGACGAGGTCGGTAACCCGACAAGGGTGGTGACCACGCGTGGCGGGGTTTCGGAGTCGGTGGCGTACGACTACGACAAGGCAGATCGGGTGACCTCTGCCTGCTATGGCGCGATCTCCTGTGACGGCAGGTCCGCGGGCCGGATCGACTACACCTACGACCTGGTAGGCAACCGGACCAGTCAGAAACGCACCGGCAGTGCGGGTCACGACGTCACGCGCTACTTCTACGACGCGGCCGACCAGCTCCAGAAGCAAGTCAAGCTAGCCGGCCCCGACATCGACGCGCAGCTGGACATCGACGCCCTTCTGGAGCTCGATCTCGACGACTTCGGCGCCAGTCTGGACATCGGTGCTCTACTGGGACTCGACGTCGACCTGGGTGTCCACGCCACCGGCTACGACTACGACGAGCAGGGCAACCAGATCAGGGCCGGGAAGGACACCTTCGCCTACAACCTCGACCACAGCCTGGCCAAGGCCACCGTCGACGGGCAGAACGCCAAGTTCGCCTATGAAGCGACCGGGCTACGAGTGTCCGCCACGATGGGCAGTGGCCAGAACGCCGCGACGCAGCGTTGGGCGTGGGACATCAACGGCGCTCTTCCGCAGATCGCGCTCGACACGGTGACGGGGCGCGACGGGCAGACGCTGGAAAAGCGCGGCTTCAGCTACGGTCCCGATGACGAGCCGCTGGCGTTGCTCGACCCGTCGACCGGCGCGCATTCCTACACCCACGACTGGCTCGGCGGCGTCGCCACCATGCTGTCGCCGACCGGTCAGGTGGAGGCGGGCTACGACTACGACCCGTTCGGCAACCCGCGCGACGGGCCAACGCTCGGCGGTGGCGAGGAAACCGAAGCGGCCGAAGGCGAGACTGGCAACCGCGACAAGCAGGGCAACGACGACGGCCTGCTCGGCGGCGTTCTGGGTGGCTCGTCCGGTGGCTCATCGGACCGTTCGGGCGGGAGCTTGCTGGGCGGGCTGCTCGCAGGCTCGTCCGACAAGTCCTCCGACGGCTCGGATGGTGGGCTGCTCGATGGCGTGCTCGGCAGCGGGCCTGACCGGTCGGCCAGCCCGACAACCAGCCCGACGCCCACCGCGACAAAGAGCAAGGCCGGCAAGTCTGTGGCCGCAGCACCGAAGAGCAAGGCGGACACGGCGGCGGGTCCGAAGAATCCACTGCGCTTCGCCGGGGCGTACCAGGACTCCAGCCTTGGTGAGGGCAACTACTACCTCCGGGCGCGCAACTACAACCCTGGGACCGGCCGGTTCACCGCCACCGACCCGATGCCCGACAGCCTCACGGCCATCTCGTCGTACGCCTACGTCAACAACAACCCGCTCTCCCATACCGACCCGACCGGAGCCATGCTGGCCGCAGACGGCGGCGGAGGTGGCGGCGGCTCGTCCGTTGAGACTGACCCGGGAACGAGCCCGGATGAGGTCAACGGGCCGAGCCCGGAGGAGCTGGCCAAGGCACAGCAGATCCAGAGCAAGAGCTGGGTCGACGTGATTCTGGAGGCCGGCGGCCAGGTCCTCATGGAGTTCCTCGGCATCAACGACCTGCTCAACTGTCTCAAGGGCGACATCGTCGGCTGTGTATCACTGGTTGTCGGGATGCTGCCGTGGGGCAAGATCTTCAAGGCGAAGAAGATTGCTGAGGCGATCTACCGCGCCGGCAAGGCCGTCATCACGTTCTCCAAGGAAATCAAATGGGCACGCGCCATCATCAAGGGCTCGAAGAACGCGGCCAAGGCCGCCAAGGACGCCGCCGCCGCGGCGGCGAAGAAGGCGGCGCAAAAGGCAGCAGCCGCCAGAGCGGCGGCCAAACGAGCCGCCAAGGAGGCAGCAGAACGAGCAGCCGCCAAGGCGAAAGCGCTCAGGTCCAAAGCCAAGAAGACCGGCGACAACGCCGACGGCCCGAGCAAAGCACCCCCAACACGCCCAGGATGCAACAGCTTCGTAGCCGGGACCGTGGTCCTGCTCGCCGACGGCACCCGCAAACGGATCGAGAAGGTCGAGCCAGGTGACACGATAGTTGCCACCAACCCCCGAACCGGGAAGACCGCGAAGCGTCAAGTCACACAAACCATCCGGACCGATCACGACAAGCGGTTCGTCGACGTCACCGTCCGCACCGCCGGTGGCAAGCACACGATCACCACAACCGACCACCACCCCTTCTGGTCGAAGACCAGCAAACGCTGGATCGATGCAGGAGATCTCCGGCGCGGCGAGCGACTTCTCACGCCCGGCCGCGGTGACGTCCGGGTCGGTGGCGTACGGGAGTACGCCGGTACGCAGATCACCTACGACCTCACCGTCAACACCACCCATGCGTACTATGTGCTGGCGGGTGAGACGCCGGTACTCGTCCACAACTGCGACACCTTCCCGAACCAGATGGGTGACCAGCTCGATGATGAGCTCGCTCGCGCGGACGGATTGGGAGTGACGCCTTCGCGGCCCGGAACGTCGGGGTTCGACGAAGCTGTAAACTCAGGGACGGTCAAGTGGGCCGTTCTGGAAGATGGCAACCTTGTGATCCAGCCGAAGTTCGTCAATGGACAAGAGATATCGCATGCGGTACTCAGCCGAGGTGCTCCAGTACGCGCAGCCGGAGAGGCAGACATCGCCGGCTCGTCCGCCGGAGGGTATTTCGGGCTGGATATCAATCCGCACAGCGGTCACTTCTTACAGGGCCTACCGGCCAGCGCATCGGCAAGGAGTGTTCAGATCGGGAAGGAAGCATTTGGAATGGCGGGCATCGTCTTCCCATGAGAAGTCCATTCCAGGAGCTTGTTCGGCTTGACCGAAAGCAGCTCGTGGCAACCCTGGCTTCCCAGAACTTCGTTGTCGCCAGCATGGATTCGGAAGAGTGGCTTGGCCTCGTGCAGTTGCTGACCACACGCATCATTGATGAATGCGTAGGATTGACTGCTGCGGAGTGGAGGTCCAGCAGTCGTGCGCTGGGTTACGTACTCGAGTCTGCCAGTGCGGCTGGTGCCCTGGGCCCCGGGGAGACTGCGGTTCGGCGGCTCAACCTCACCGCTGCCCTGTTCCAGAAGGTCTCTCCCAACGAGGAAATCGATCTGCTGAGCGCGGACCAGACTGCAGAACTACTCTTTCGCGAGATTCCGATCGCCCCAGAGCAAGCCCGGGCCTTGGCGTCAAGATGGACGGAGCTCGACATCGAAGAAATACGCCAGCTCCGTTTCATCAAGAATCTGTTAACACCTGCGCTCATGATGAAGGACGCCCTCGATGACGCTCGACTAGACACGTGGGAGCAGATATATCCGTTGCTTCCCTGAGCGTTGCGTTGCGCTTGCCCCCATGCCGCTTTGCCGAGATACGCGTCGCGCAGTCAGCGACGTCCTGCTGTACGGCCTGCTCGCTGTCACGACTCTCGTCGTCGCGGTCTCGGGCTGCTCGCGGTCGATGTGCACGAGCGTGCCCGTGAGTTTCTGGTCAGCCAGCCCACCAACCTGCGCACGCTGGTGCATGTGGTGGTTGCCGCGGCCGACGCCGCCGCGCCGACCAGAGCCCTCGACCGGCTGATGGCTCCCGTCGAGCACTCGCTGTTTCACACTCCGTCGCCTGGGAAGGATCGTTGACTTGGCGGCGCCAGGCGCGATCCAGAACCCGACCACCTCAGCCATCGGCCGTATCTTGGTTGAAGCAGTCAGTATTTAGTCAGGCGCGGACCGGCCCGCTGTCGTGACGGACCGAACGAAACCGAGACCGACCACCCCGCTGAACTTGGGCGAGGTCCCGGGCTGTCAGGATCGACCGATGACCGCGCCAGCCGCACCCCTGGTCCCGCACGGAGCAACCGCGCTCCGGCCGGAGTGGCCCGACCTGCCCGATTTCCTTCGTACGCACATCGAGGAACGGCTCGGCGGGCCCGTCACCGCCGTCGCCAACCAGGGGTCGGGGTTCACCCCGGGTTTCGCGTCCCGGCTGGTCTACGGCAAGGGCGGGACCGCGTTCGTGAAGGCAGCCTCGTCCGAGGACAGCCCGGTGATCGCCGACTGCTACCAGGCCGAGGCACGGATCGTCCCACGGCTCCCCGACGGCGTGCCCACGCCTCGGGTGCGCTGGACCTCAGAGCACGAGGGCTGGGTCGTGCTGTGCTTCGACGACGTGCCTGGCCAGCCACCGGCCCGGCCGTGGGACGCCACCGAGCTCGCCCGCGTCATCACCGCACTGACACCGATGGCGGAAGCCCTCACGCCCGGACCACCAGATCTTGTCGTCCCCGCCCTCGGAGACTGGCTGGCCGACGACTTCGGGTACTGGCGCCAGGTCGCCTCCGCGGGCGCCGACGCACCCGACCCACAGGTCGCCGAGCTCGCGACCCTCGAGGACCAGGCGCTGGACGCCCTCGCCGGCGACTCAGTGGTCCACTGCGACCTCCGCGACGACAACGTGATCATGGGCGACGACGGACAGGTCTGGATCTGCGACTGGAACTGGCCCAGCCGTGGAGCGCCCTGGCTCGACCTCCTCTCCCTGCTGATCTCCGCCCGCGGAGACGGCTACGACGGCGACGCCCTGTTCGCCGCCCATCCCCTCGGCGCCGATGTGGATCCCGAAGCGGTCGACGCGGCCCTCGCCGGGCTGAGCGGCTACTTCACCCGGTCGTCGCTCGAACCGGCCGTCCCCGGATCGCCGCATCTGCGTACGCACCAGGCGTGGTACGCGCAGGCATGCCTGTCCTGGATCGCCGTACGCCGCGGCTGGGTCGGCTGACGCTTCGCCCGGATCACCAGGGGAACCCCTACGGGCAGGAATGCCACGCCTCGTCCTGGAGATGGACGGTCAGAGGCGCCCCTGTGCACTAGCGTCGTGACCGTGACCGTCATCTCCACCCAAGACCTCACCAAGAGGTTCCCCCGCGTCACCGCCCTCGAGCAGCTCAGCATCGAGGTCGGCCCGGGGGTCACGGGGCTGGTCGGCGCCAACGGCGCGGGAAAGTCCACGCTCATCAAGATCCTGCTCGGCCTCGCGCCGGCCACCTCAGGCACGGCCCGCGTGCTCGGCCTCGACGTCAGCACCGACGGTTCGGCCATCCGCGACCGGGTCGGCTACATGCCCGAACACGACTGCCTGGTTCCGGACGTGTCGGCAACGGAGTTCGTGGTCCACATGGCGCGGATGTCCGGGCTTCCGGCCGCCAGCGCTCGCGAACGGACCGCCGACACGCTCCGCCACGTCGGCCTGTACGAGGAGCGCTACCGACCCATCGGGGGCTACTCCACCGGCATGCGACAGCGGGTCAAACTGGCCCAGGCACTCGTCCATGACCCGAGCCTCGTCTTCCTCGACGAGCCGACCAACGGCCTCGACCCGGCCGGCCGCGACGACATGCTGGCCCTGATCCGCCGGATCGGTGCCGACTTCGGCATCTCCGTCCTGGTCACCTCGCACCTGCTGGGCGAACTCGAGCAGATCAGCGACCACGTGGTGATCATCGACGGTGGACGGCTTCTGCGGTCGTCCTCGACGGCTGACTTCACCCGCGCCACCCCCATGCTCCTCGTCGAGGTGAGTGCACACGACTCCGGCGCGGGCACCACCATCGGGCGTGACCGGCTCGGCCAGGCCCTCGCCGCCCGTGGCCACTCGGTCTCGCCCGACGGCCGGATGCTGGTGATCGACGCCACCGACGAACGCATCTACGACGTCGTACGCGACACGGCGGCAGAACTCCATCTCGGACTGGTCCGGATGCAGCAGCGCCGGCACAGGATCGAGGAGGTCTTCCGCGCCAACGAAGTGCAGGCACCGAGCCACGTCGACGGAGCCCATCCTGGCGGGGCCCACACCGACGGGGCTCATGTCGACAGGGCTCATGTCGACGCAACGCACACCGACGAAGCCCACAGCGACGGAGGAGCACGGCATGCCAGTGCCCCGTGAGGCCCTACCTGCCGGTCCGGTCGGCGCTGCCGCACCTGGTGGCGTCATCCACGACATCGGCTACCGGAACTACGACGGGGCTCGCCTCGGTCGGGCGTACATCCTGCGGTCGTTGTACGTACAGAGCCTCCGGTCGACCTACGGTCTCGGACGGTCGGCAAAGTCCAAGGTGCTG
The DNA here is from genome assembly GCF_040195635.1 of Actinopolymorpha sp. B11F2. Classification (NCBI taxonomy): domain Bacteria; kingdom Bacillati; phylum Actinomycetota; class Actinomycetes; order Propionibacteriales; family Actinopolymorphaceae; genus Actinopolymorpha; species Actinopolymorpha sp. B11F2. The sequence goes on from NZ_JBEFTX010000005.1 coordinate 106,528, forward strand.
CCGTTCCTGCTCGCCGGGGCGATGCTCCTGCCGGCCGTCATCGTCGTCGCGGTCATGATGTTCGCCAGGCTCCAGGACCTGCCACTTCCGTATGAGCGGTACTTCGTCGTCACCCAGGCGGTCATCGGCATCTTCGTGGCCTCGCAGGCACCGCAGTTGTTCTCCCGCGACCTGCGGTTCCGCACGATCACGTTGTACTTCTCCCGGCCGCTTACCAGGCTCGACTACGTGACCGCGAAGTTCGCCGCTCTCGCGACCTCGATCGCGATCCTCGTGCTCGCGCCGCTGATCGTGTTGTACGCCGGCACCCTGCTGGCGAAGTTGTCTTTCGGTGAGCAGACGAAGAACTTCGCCGCCGGGTTGGCCGGTGTGGTGGTCCTCGCGCTCGTGCTCGCCGGGGTCGGCGGCGTCATCGCGTCCCTCACGACGCGGCGCGGATTCGGCGTCGCGGCCATCATCACGGTACTCGTTCTCAGCTACTCCGGTGTCACGATCGCCTCTGGGATCGCGCAGTCGGAGAACAACACCACACTCGCCGGCTACTTCGGACTCCTCTCGCCGATCACCCTGGTCGACGGCGTGCAGGTGACCGCGTTCGGGGCGGAGTACTCCGGCGTGATTCCGCCACCGGACACGACCGTCGGTCTGTTGGCCTTCGTCCTCACCGCGGCGGCGGTCGTCGTCGGCTCGTTCGGCCTGCTGCTCCTGCGATACCGGACGGTGGCGAACGCATGAGCGCGAGGAGCCCCCACGCAGGTACGCCGAGGAACGAGGTGTGCCGGAGTGAGGCACCGCTGTGGTCATGCGAACGGAGACCAGCATGAGCGTCGTCCACATCGACCGTGCCTCCCGCTGGTACGGCAATGTCGTCGCGGTCAACGACATCACGATGACCATCGGTCCGGGTGTCACCGGACTCCTGGGTCCTAACGGCGCCGGCAAGTCGACGCTGATCCACATGATGGGCGGCTTCCTGGCGCCGTCAGCTGGCAAGGTCACGCTGGACGACTCCGCCGTCTGGCGAAACCATCTCGCCTACCGGCGGATCGGCCTGGTCCCCGAACGCGAAGCCCTCTACGACAACCTCACCGGCTGGCAGTTCGTCCTCGCCAACGCGAAGCTGCACAAGCTGCCCGACCCGCGGGCGGCCGCGCGGGCCGCGATCGCCACGGTGGAGATGGCGTACGCACAGGGCCGCCGCGTCGGTACGTACTCCAAGGGCATGAAACAGCGGATCAAGATGGCGACCGCTCTCGTCCACGACCCGCCGGTCCTGCTCCTCGACGAGCCTTTCAACGGCATGGACCCTCGGCAGCGTCTGCACCTGATGGATCTTCTGCGTTCGATGGGGGCGCAGGGACGCACCGTGCTGTTCAGCTCGCACATCCTCGAGGAGGTCGAGCAGGTCGCCTCCCACATCGAGGTGGTCGTCGCGGGGCGACATGCCGCGTCCGGCGACTTCCGGGAGATCCGCCGGCTGATGGCCGACCGGCCACATCAGTACGTCATCCGCTCCAGCGACGACCGGCGGCTCGCCTCATGGCTCATCTCCGACGGTTCGTCGGCGGGAGTCGAACTCGACGTACGTGACCAGTGTCTCCGGGTGCAGGCGGTCGATTTCGCCCGGTTCACCTGGCTGCTGCCGCAGATGGCGCGGGACGCCGAAGTCCGGCTCTTCGAGGTGTCGCCGTCCGACGAGTCCCTCGAGAGCGTCTTCGCCTATCTCATCAGCGCGTGAGCACGACAGCGCCGACCCGCCCGGCCTGACCACCTACGAGGATGCCATGAACGCAACCATCGCCAGACTCACGACGAGCACGCTCCTCGGCAAGCGCCGGGTGCTGCTGTTGTTCATCCTGCCGGTCCTCCTCCTGGCGCTTGCCGCGGTCATCAGAGGCGTCGCCGGTCCGGACTCGGTGGTGGGTACGCCGCTGCTGCAGGCGTTCGCTCTCGGCACCATGGTGCCGCTGCTCGGCCTGATCGCCGGCACCGGCGTCATCGGGCCCGAGGTCGACGAGGGGTCGATCGTCTACATTCTCGCCAAGCCCGTGTCGCGGCCGATCATCATCGTGACGAAGCTCGCCATCGCGGCTGGCTGCCTGCTCGCCTTCGCGGCCGTACCGACGTTCGTCGCCGCAGTCGTCGTGTCGGGTCTCGACGGGGGTGTCGCTCTCGGGTTCGGCGTGGGCACGGCGATCGCCGGCCTCACCTACAGCGCGGTGTTCCTGCTCCTGGCCGTACTCACCCGGCACGCGGTGGTCTTCGGGCTCGTCTACGCACTGATCTGGGAGAGCTTCGTCGGCGGATTCGTACCGGGGGCGAAAACGCTCAGCATCCAGCAGTGGGCTCTGGCCGTCGCCGACAGCGTGATCAAGCAGGACGCGATCGAGTCGGTCATGAGCGCGGGCACCGCCCTGGTGCTCCTCGTCGCCGTGACCGTGGCCGCGACCTGGTTCGCGGGCCACCGGCTCCGCTCCCTCACCCTCACCGAGACCGAGTAGGGAGTTGGTCCGGAGGTTGGAAGGTCCGGCGGTCCTGGGAGACGGCCAGCCCCGCACCCCAGCCCCGCACCCCAGCCCCGCACCCCAGCCCGCACACCCACACACCCTCCAGTCAGCGCACCCAGACCCGCCAGCTCGCCCGCCGGCCCCGGCGGCCCTTGATCATGCCGGTGATCATGAAGCGTCTGGGCCGGGGCGCGCCCCACCTCCGCCCACGACAGGGCGGCCACTACCCGCGGGCCTTCATGATCATCGACATGATCACGTTTGCGCTGAGTTCCGGCTGGCCACCGGCTCGGCCGCCCCCGCGTTCGCGAGTGTAGGCCCGGCTCCGACGGCTGGTAAGCTGTCCGTTCGCGTGTCCGGCCTGGTCCGGCACGCTCCCATCGTCCATCAGCACAACGTCCGATCGAGGCATTGACTCAGTGGCGAACATCAAGTCCCAGATCAAGCGGATCAAGCAGAACGAGCGCCGCCGGCAGCGCAACAAGTCGGTACGTTCGTCGGTGAAGACGGCAATTCGCAAATTCCGCGAGGCCGCCGACAGCGGCGACGCCGCCACGGCGCAGGACTCCGCCCGCGCTGCTGGCCGCTTGCTCGACAAGGCGGCCTCCAAGGGCGTGATCCACAAGAATCACGCGGCCAACAAGAAGTCCGCCATCTTCAAGCGGGCCGGCTCCCTCTAGTCGGGGCCGTGTCCCCCAGGTCACCTCTAGCTGGCGCGTCTCTCCCGGGCCCCGTGTAGGCGGCGGCGTCTCTTCCAGGTCACGCCTGGCTCGCGACTCCCACGTCGACTGCGGGCGGCACTTGCTGAGGCTCCTGTCCGCCAGTCGCTCCCGGATCTAGGCGTACCCGGCCTGCGTCCCGGCTGCCGGCGTGCCCGAGGTGGGCACCGAGCGAGACCGGTGCACCGTACGCCGGAGAGTCACTGGTCAAGTGTGCAGTGACCTGGACCCGAGGTGACCAATCGCAGCCCCTTCTGGTCGAAAAGACGGACCAGGACCCGGGCGATGTCCCGCTAGTGCTGTCGTGCACGGCTCACAGCGAGGACCGCCTTCTCCAGCGCGTAGTCCGCATCATCGGCGGCACCCTTGACATCGGCATCGGCCTGAGCCGCCGCCTGGATCGCCAACGCAAGTCCCTCGGAATTCCAGCCGCGTAGCTGGGCGCGCAGCGTCTTGAGCTTCCACGGAGGCACGCCGACCTCACGGGCCAGGTCGCCCTCGCGCAGGCCTCGAGGTGCACCCTCGAGCTTGGCCAGACCGCGCAGGCCGGAGGCGAGCGCGGAGGTCACCAGCACAGGGGCGACCCCGGCACGCATCGCCCAGCGGAGTTGCTCCAGCGCATGCGCCGTGCGACCCGCCAGTGCCGCGTCGGCCACCGCGAAGCTGTTGACCTCTGCGCGACCGGCGAAGTATCGGCGGATGACTTCCTCGGTGATCGCCGTTCCGGCGCTGTCGGAGATCAGCTGGGCCGTCGCCCCCGCGAGCACTCGAAGGTCGCTTCCGACCGCATCCACCAGCAGGCCCGCCGCGTCGTCGTTGATGCGGACGCCCGCCGCCCGGCCCTCACGTTGGACGAAACCGGGCAGCTCGTAACTCCGCAGCGGATCACACGCGACGACACGTGCGCCGGCCTTGCGGAGTTTGTCGGCAACGGACCGGCCCTTCTGCCCGCCGCGGTGGACCAGGACCATGGCGACATCGGGCTCTGGACTGCCGGCGTAGCTGAGGACCGCGTCGGTGGATTCGGCCGGCAGTGTCTCGACCGACCTGACCACCACGATCCGTGCGGATGCGAACAGCGACGGGCTCGTGAGCTCGGCGAGACTCCCGGGTGCCAGGTTCACCGCGTCGATCTCGGTGAGGTCGGCTCCTGGATCGACCGAACGGACGGCATCGACTGCCGCCGCGACCGCGCGATCGGCCAGCAGGTCTTCGGCGCCGAGCACGAGCGTGACCCCGCCGAGAGCTTCGCCAGTGGCCGGTGCGGAACGAGATTTGGCTGCCATCGACGTCAGCATCCCACGAAGGTCCGACAATCCTGGTCTCACCTCCCGTCGACCGTGAGGTCCGGCCCGCGCCCGCCTGCGACTCCGCGTGCCCGACTTCAGCGCTGGCAGCCCCACCATCCGTACCCGCGTCGGTTCGTACGCCCTCGTCGGCCGCTCCCCGGCTCACGATGCCCAGCCCACCACGGTCTTTGACGACGGCGATGGCACCCGCGAGATCGGTCCGCGCCACCGTGCCGCCGAACGCCTCCACCGTCGAGACGGTCGTCGGTGCGGGATGTCCATAGTCATTTTCGGCACCGACAGTGATCAGCGCGATGGTCGCGCCAGTTGCTCGCAGGAACTCCTGGTCCTGGTAGCGCGACCCGTGGTGAGGAACCTTGAGCACCGTCGCGCGAAGGTCATGGCCGGACCGCAGCAGCGCCCGCTGACTCGCCGGCTCGATGTCACCGGTGAGGAGGATCCGGATGCCCCGGATCTCGGCCATCGCCACGACGCTCGCGTCGTTCTCCGCCGAACCCTCCTCGTCGTGCGCAGTTCCGGACGTGGCACCCGGAGGCGGCCTAGCCCCTGGCGTCGCCGGGTGCGGACTGAGCACGGTCCAGGTCACGTCGCCTGACCGCCGGCGCTCACCCGCGACGACCTCGGTGACCCGAACGCCGGCTCCGAGCACCGAGTCCCCGACACGAACGGTCTTCTCGCTGGCGGGCGCCTGTGGGCGGATACCGACCTCCCCCACCGTCCTACCGCGAACGACTCCGGCGAGTCCCGCGGTGTGGTCGGCATGGAAGTGGGTGAGCAGGACGTACGGAACCCGCGTGATGCCGAGGTCGGCCAGGCAGGCGTCCATCTTCGCGCGGTCGGGTCCGGTGTCGACCACCACGCCAGTGCGGGGCCCGGACCGCAGGACGAGTGCGTCACCTTGCCCGACATCGCAGGCGACAAGGATCCAGCCTTGCGGCGGCCAGCCCGTGATCCACGTCATGGGGACGGGCATGCGGACCGGATGGACAATCCACACTGCGGCCGCGCCTGCCAGGACGAGACTGAGACCGCGCCGCCTCAGCAGTGCCGGTGCGGCGAGAACGCCGACGCCGCACAGCGCGACCAGTACCGCGATACCCGGCCCGCTCGCCGGCCACGACAGGCTCGCGCCGGGCGCCCGCGCCGCGAGCGCCCCGACCTCGACGATCCACCGGGCCGCCACTCCGGCCAGAAAGCCGGGAACCGAGGCGATGCCAACGCTCAGCGGCGCCAGGATGGTGGCCACCAACCCGAAGACTGTCGCCGGGAACACCGCTGGTGAAGCGACGAGGTTGGCGACGACCGCGACCACGCTGACCGACCCGGACAGGATCGCGACCAGCGGTGTGCAGGCGAGCTGAGCCGCAAGCGGCACGGCGACCGCCGCGGCGGCGAACCGTGGCAGCCAGCCCGCGAGGCTTGCGGTGTAGACCGGTGCCAACACGAGGATTCCCGCGGTGGCTAGGACCGAGAGGGCGAACCCGAACGACCGCCCGAGCCACGGATCGACGAGGAGCAGGGCGACTACGGCGATGGCAAGGGCGGGAACGCCGTACCGGCGCGATCCCGCCGCGAGCCCCGCGAGGCCGACCAGCCCCATCGCCGCTGCACGGAGAACACTCGGCTCAGGCCTTGCCAGGACGACGAACCCCAAGGCACACAGCACTCCGAGCACCGGCAGGCCCCACGATCGAAGACCTGCCCAACGCGCGAGACCGAGGACGAACGCAAGCACGATCGTGAAGTTCGCTCCGGACACAGCGGTCAGGTGCGAAAGGCCGGCCGTACGGAAGTCGTCGACGAGGTGCTCCGGCATGCCCGACACGTCCCCGACCACGATGGCGGGCACGAGGCCACGTTCGGCCTCCGGAAGCCCGGCAACCGCGGCGCGAAGACCGGCCCGCAGCCGGCTCGCCCCCCGGTCGAGCCAGCCTGCAGGCTCGACCAGCTCCGGGGGCGACCGGGCGGCGAGGAGGGCCACCTCTCGTTCGCCGGGCCTGGTCTCGGCGAGCCTTCCTACGGTGCGTACGACGGTGCCGGGGTCGACATCGACCCATGCCACAGATCCGGTGAGAACGACCGGCGCCTTCAGCCGGGTGGTCGTACCGCGTGCCACGACCCGGATGATGTCCGCCTCCACCACGACGTAGGTGGACCGGAATCCGCGGTTGGACTCCCTCCGCAGCGGATCGGTCCCCACCCGAAGCTCGGCGGTCACCACGGCGGAGTCAGCGGCGAGGTCGGAGAGGGGTCCGCTTCGCGACACGGCGATGTGGGCGACCGTCACGAGGCACATGACGCCGCCGCCCAGACAGACCACGGCCAGCGCCGCGGCACGCCGGTGGAACCGCCGCCGCCGATCCAGGGCGATGAACGCGATTGCCACGAGGACGAGACCCACCGCCGCGACGACCACCGGCAGGCGAGGCAGCAGCGGAACGACGAGCGTGCACAGCCAGGCGGTTACGGCCAGCGGCACCAGCCGGGCGTCTACGGGCTGACGCGATGCAGCCGGATCGCCTGCCGGGGCCGGAGGCCGCCCGCGCCCAGCTGCGGCCGGCGGCCCGGGCCGGCTCGACCTCCCCGGGCGAAACGCCCTCGTCACGCTCCGAACCAGGCGCCCGCGAACCTGGTGAACGACACTCACTGCACGCCTCACACGGTGACCCGGTCACGAAGGTCCGCGTACGTCCGCTCGCCTATCCCGGTGACATTGCGCAGCTCTTCGATGCTGGTGAAGCCGCCCTGCGACGTGCGGAACTCGATGATGCGCTGCCCCAGCACGGGGCCGACTCCCGGCAGTGTGTCCAGTTCCTCGAGCGTGGCGGTATTGAGGTTGACCGGGGTGGCGGGCAGGCCGGTGCCGGCTGAGCCTGCAGCCGAACCGCCTTGGAGGGGCGCACCCGGGGCGGGTACGCCGGGAGGCGCGGTGACCCCCACCAGGACCTGCTCACCGTCGGCGAGTGGGCGCGCGAGATTGAGTGCGGCCAGGTCGACGCCGTTCAGGGCGCCGCCTGATGCCAAGACGGCATCGATCACCCGCGAGCCTGCCGGAAGCCGGACCACACCTGGCTTGCGGACTTTCCCTGCCACATGGATGACCAGCGTCGGCGGTGTCGGCGAGGCGCTGGTCGCGGTTGCACCCGGACTGGTCGATGCCACCACCGACGCGGTGGCGATCGGACGCTGAGTGACGCTCTCGCGCACCGGTCGCTCGCGGAGCACCATGACGCCGACACCGCCGACGGCGACCAGTAACAGCACGGCGATGACCACCAGGTGTCCTCGCCGCAGACCCCAGGTGGCGACGCCACCCAGCTCCCCGCCGGCCATTTCCTCGTCCCCCGGAATTCGGCCGTCGACCCGGAACCGATCCTCATCCCGAACCCGATCCTCATCCCGGAATCGGTCGTCACCCAGCAACCGGTCGTCACCCAGCAACCCGTCGTCATGCCGAAGTCGATCGACATACGGGAAGCTCTTGTCGGGCTCAGGCTGCTCATCCGGCTCGGGCTCCTGGGGCACGTCGGGCTCCTCACTCCCGTCGGGTGCGCCGCCCGGCTCCCCCTGACCACGGACCGGGCCGCCCGCCCGGCTCGGCAACCAGCCACCCACCCGGAACTCTCGCGCAGGCGCTCGCCACAGAGCCTGGACGCGGCGCACCGCACGAACGGTGTCGGACCGGACCCGGCGACGAGTGGTGTGGCGACGAAACACGCCACGACGGTAGGGAGATGCGAGCCCGCCGTCCGCGGAAGCCGCCAGACCTGTGGATGAACCAGCTGTTTCGCAGGTTGTGGACAAAATCCGGCCGCCTGTATCTCCCGGACGTCGTGGGGCCGGGCACCTCACGGCCCCCGGCAAGCTCCCGGCCCGTCGTGGGGGCAGGCAAGCCACCTCACGACGTCACCGCTCCTCGGACTTCACGGCAGGTCCTGAGAGGCAGTCGGCAGGATCCTCAGGCCAGAGAGGCCCAAGGCTCAGGCGGCGACTGGGCGAAGAAACGCAGCACCTCGAGCAACCGGCTCAGCGGCGGTGCCGTCCAGGTGCGTTCGTCCGTCCGCGGTTCCTGGGGGCACCGTGCAGCGCCCAGCTCAGGTGGTACCACAGGATCCGAGCCGCCCAGCCCTGCAACGCCTCTGCCCGCGACCGCGCACTCACGCCGGCCAGATACCCCTCCAACGCGAACGGCACCGCTCGCAACGGGATCTTCGCGAAGTCCACCGCCGGGTCGGCCCACGCGGCATCTCCCCAGTCGACGAGCGTGGCCGTGTCGAAGACACCATCCACGCCGCGGTCAGCGCCTGGACCCAGCAGCTCCAGGTCGGAGGCGACGACGATGTTGGTCGGTGCCGCGTCTCCATGGACGACGACGGGTTCCACGTCCGCCGGGCGCCAACGAGCCAGCCGGTCGAACCAGCCGATGAGCCAGCGTGCCGCATCGACGTCGACGTACCCCACCTCCGCCAACGCCTCCACTGTGGGCCGCGGATCCGATTCGTCGTCGACACCCAGCCCCGGCAGTGGCCCGACCCTGCCTCGCACGAGCCGGTGCAGCCGGGCGAGGCTCAGCCCGACCTGACGGTACGCACCTGCCGCCTCCGTCGGCGACACCCCGAGAGCTCCGAGGTCCCGACCGCGGACGCGTTCGACGACGAGGTAGGGCACGCCGACGACCGAACAGCTGTCGTCGTAGGTCACGACGGCCGGAGTCCGCACCCCCGCCCGCCGCGCGGCCGGGATCACGGTGGCCTCCTTCGCCAACTCCGCCAGGCGAGCACCTCCGCCGCGGGGGATCCGGACCACGAGGTGATCGCCGAGGAAGTAGACGTAGTTGGCCGCGCCCGGGGCGGGAGCGGGCACGATGTCCTCGATCGCGATGTGGTACCGATCGGCGATCGCCACCAGCGCGTCGCGTCGAGAATCTCCACGCAGGTCCACGGGGGCCCAGGGTATGTCACGTGCGGCGGTCGAGCCTGACCGCCGCACCTGTCAGTCCTTGTCGGGCGCTGGTCGTGACCCGATCCCAGTCTCCTCGGCCCACGGGAGGGTCACGGTGGAATCGGTGACCACGGCCACTCGGGGCGCTCTCCCCGCGCCGGCTCCGTCGCCGGACTCGAAGGCGGTGGCCCCAGCTGTCGAACTTTGTGGTCGACCTGTCGGTGTCGGCGGGTTCTGCCATCCTCGGGAGGATGTACGAAACAGCTGACGAGCTCCACGACCTGCAGACCCTCCTGGACACCTCGCTCCCCCGCTCCAGCGAACACCTGCGGTCGATCGTGACGCCGGGCGAACGCACGTTGACGGCCTCGCAGCTCACGTCCGTCCTCACCGGGATGTGCACCCTCTCGGTCGCTACGGTGACCGCCAGGGGTGAGCCCCGGATCTCCGGGCTCGACGGACACTTCCTGCATGGGCGGTGGGTGTTCTCGACGGCCGGCACGGCGGTGAAGGTCCGCCACCTGCGAGCGCGTCCGGCGGTCAGCGTCGCGCACCTCCGGGGCGACGACCTCGGGGTGTTCGTGCACGGCACGGCGGAGTTCGTGTCGCAGGACCATCCCGACTGGCAGGCGATCGAGGACCATCTGACCGCGCACTACGGCAGCTCACCGACCAGCTGGGGTGACGACATCGCTTACCTCCGGGTCGCTCCGCACTGGATGGTGGCGTACGCCTTCCAACCCGCCAAGCTCCTGGCCGACGTGGCGAGCGGCGACGCCTGATCCACTCCCATGCGCCCATCGGCCCGCACGGCGGCTGAGGGTCGAACCTGACTCGTGGTCGCCCGTCCCGGGGCACGAAGCTGCCCTCATGCCGGCACGACGTTCACCAGCTTCGGCGCGCGGACGATCACGGTCCGGACCTGGCGGCCGGCCAATGCGGTACGGACCTTCGTGGATGCGAGGGCGCGCCGCCGCAGCTCGTCGCCGGAGACGTCTGGCGCCACCTCGAAGCGGTCACGCAACCGGCCGGCCACCTGGACCACGCAGGTCACCCGATCAGGGACCAGTAGGGCCGGATCCGCTTCCGGATAAGGGATGTACGCGACGGATCCCCCCTCCCCGTCGCTGCCGTGCATCCGCGACCACAACTCCTCGGCCAGATGAGGTGCGAACGGCGCCAGCATCAGCACCAGCGGCTCCGCCGCCTCGCGCGGCACCGTGACCAGGCCGGCCAGATGACGCGACAGCTCGGTCAGCCGGGCGATGGCGGTGTTGAACGCCAGTTCGTCCATGTCCCTTCCTACGGCGTCGATCGCCTTGTGCACCACGCGTCTCGTGGCCACCGACGCCGGCAGCGCGGAGACCGTGCAGGCGCCGGAATCCTCGTCGACCAGCATCCGCCACACCCGCTGGAGGAACCGGTGCATGCCGACGATCCCGTGTGGGTCCCACGGCCGCGACGCCGGCAGCGGCCCGGTGGACATGACATACATCCGGAACGTGTCGGCGCCGTAGCGCGCACACATCTCGTCAGGTGTCACCATGTTGCGCAGGCTCTTGCCCATCTTGCCGAGGCTGCGTTCGACGCGTTGGCCGTGGTACCAGAAGGCGCCGTCCCGCTCGACCACCTCGTCGGCAGGCACGTGGACTCCGCGCGCATCGGTGTAGGAGTACGCCTGGATGTAGCCGTTGTTGATCAGCCGGCGGAACGGCTCGCGACTGGAGACATGCCCCAGGTCGTACAACACCTTGTGCCAGAAGCGGGCGTAGAGCAGGTGCAGGACGGCGTGCTCGACCCCGCCGACGTACAGGTCGACGCCGCCAGGATCGGTCCGGCCGGCGTCGGCATCCCCGGTGTCAACGGCGGCTTGCGGGCCCATCCAGTAACTTTCGTTGGCGGGATCGCAGAATGCCGCATCGTTGTCGGGGTCCAGGTAACGCAGCTCGTACCAGCACGACCCTGCCCACTGCGGCATGGTGTGCGTCTCGCGTCGGTAGTCCTTCGGGCCGTCACCCAGGTCAAGGCGTACCGACACCCACTCCGGCAGGCGGGACAGGGGTGGTTCGGGCTCGGCGTCCCTGTCGTCCGGGTCATAGACCCTGGGCGCGAAGTCGGCAGTCGGCGGCAGCTCCACCGGCAGCATGGTCTCCGGCAGCGCGACCGGACCGTGTTCGTCGTAGACGATGGGGAACGGCTCGCCCCAGTAGCGTTGCCGGCTGAACACCCAGTCCCGCAGCCGATATCTCGGCGCCGTCTCGCCGGCCTCCTCCTCGACCGAACGCCCGATCCAGTGGCGCTGCTGGGACTTCATCGACTCCGGCCAGTCGAGGTGGTCCAGGTCCGCCAGCAGGCGGTCGGCGTACGCGGTGATCCGCAGCATCCACTGCCGCATCCTCCTGGGGTGGACGGGGAAGTTGCCGCGCTCGCTCCGGCCGTCGACGGTGACTTCCTCGTTGGCCAGGACTGTGCCGAGGCCGGGGCACCAGTTCACCTCCACCTCATCCAGGTAGGCCAGTCGGTGCGCGTCGATCACCTTCCTGCGTTGGGGTTCGGTCATCTCCGACCACGGCCGGTCGTCGGGCGTGGGGCGCACACCGGACTGGAACTCCTTCACCAGCTCGGCGATCGGGCGCGCCCTGTCGGCCCGCTCGTCGTACCAGGAGTTGAAGATCTGCAGGAAGATCCACTGCGTCCAGCGGTAGAACTCCACGTCGGTGGTGGACACACTGCGCCGGTCGTCGTGGGCCATGCCGAGGCGGTTCAGCTGCGCCCTGATCGTGGCGATGCTCTGCTCGGTGGTGATGTGGGGGTGCTGACCGGTCTGGATGGCGTACTGCTCGGCGGGCAGTCCGAAAGCGTCGAAGCCGAACGCATGCAGCACCCGGAACCCGCACATCCGCAGGTAGCGTCCGTAGACGTCGGTCCCGACGTAGCCCAGCGGATGTCCGACATGCATCGCACCGGAGGGCCCGATGAACATGTCGAGGACATAGAACTTTCTCGTGTCCACCCGGCTGGGGACCGTGGCGTCGCCGTCGGTCGGCAGCCTGTCGTCGGCGCCGCCTGCCACGGTGTCAACCTCGCCTTGCGCGGCGAGCGAGCCCGCCGGGTTGGCCACCTGGAAAGTGCGGTGCGCTTTCCAGTACGCCTGCCAACGGCTCTCGATCTCACCGGCCAACTCGCCGTTGTATCGGAACGAAGGGGAGGAAGTGGACGGAGTCGTCTCCTCGACAGTCATGATCGGGCTCGCTTCTCCTCGACTGGGCTTTCCGGATCGGAACGACCACGAGCCGCGCCGACGCGGTGCGAGAAGCACCCGCTGCAGGTCAGCGCGGCTGTCTAAGGAGAAGGACGAGTCGCATAACGTCCAATCTAGCGTGCAGGCCCGGTCGCGGCCACGGCAAACCGGTGGCTGCCCTACGCCGGTCACCCCGAACCGTTGGCGGTCTCACCCCGGGACGATGTTGACGAGCTTGGGCGCTCGCACGATGAGCTTGCGGATCTCGCGGCCACCCAACGCCGCCTGGACCTTCTGCGACGCGAGGGCGAGGTCCCGCAGCTCGTCCTCCGAGACGTCCGGCGACACGTCGAACTTGTCCCGCAGCTTCCCGGCGATCTGCACCACGGCGGTCACCGACTCGGCCGCCGCCAGGCCTTCGTCGTACGCCGGCCAGCCCGCCAAGGCGACCGTGGGCTCGTGACCTAGGCGTTCCCACATGTCCTCGGCGGTGTAGGGCGTCACGACGCTCAGCATCACCGCCAGCGCCTCCACTGCCTCGCGCACAGCGGGATCGGCGGGACCGCACCCGCTGTCGATCGCCTTGCGGATGGCGCTGGTCAGCTCCATCAGCCGGGCGATTCCGACGTTGAACTTGAACGCCTCGACATGCTCGGTGAACGTCTTGATGGTCCGGTGCGTGACCTTGCGCAACGCCACATCGCCGGCGGCGACGTCGACCCCCGGCTCACTGGTCACATCGCCAGCCAGCCGCCAGGCCCGTTGGACGAAACGCAGGGAACCAGCCGGCGACAGGTCGGCCCAGTCGATGTCGTCCTCGGGCGGACCGGCGAACACCATCGTCAGCCGGATCGCGTCGACGCCGTAGGTCGCGAGCTGCTCGCCCAGGTCCACGCCGTTGCCCAGCGTCTTGCTCATCGCCGCGCCCTCGTTGATGACCTGACCCTGGTTGAGCAGCGCCGAGAAGGGCTCGGTGAAGTCGACGGCGCCCATGTCGTGCAGCACCTTGACGAAGAACCTGCTGTAGAGCAGGTGCAAAATCGCGTGCTCCACGCCACCGACGTACTGGCGCACCGGCATCCACCGGCGGACTGCCTCGGGGTCGAACGGGCCTTCGGTGTAGTGCGGCGAGCAGTAGCGCAGGTAGTACCAGGAGGAGTCGACGAACGTGTCCATCGTGTCCGAGTCACGCCGTGCGGGCCCACCGCACTTGGGGCATTCGACGTTGACCCATTCGCCGGCCGCGGCCAACGGCGACGTCCCCTGAGGCGCAAGGTCGGAACCCCGCAGGTCGGGCAGCTCCACCGGCAGCTGCTCGTCTGCCACCGGCACCTCGCCGCACGCCGCACAGTGCACGATCGGGATCGGGCACCCCCAGAACCGCTGCCGCGAGATCAGCCAGTCGCGCAGCCGGAAGGTGATGGCGCCCTTGCCGAGGCCCTTCTTGTCCAGCCAGGCGATGATCCGCGACTTGGCTTCGGCGACGTCGAGGCCGTTGAGGCTCACCTCGGCGTTGGCGGAGTTGATCCCCGGGCCCTCCCCGACGTACGCCTCGCCGTCGAAGTCCGCGGGCGGCTGCACGGTCCGCACGATCGGCAGGTCGTACGCCTTGGCGAAGTCCCAGTCGCGCTGGTCCTGTGCCGGGACCGCCATGATCGCGCCGGTGCCGTAGTCGGCGAGGACATAGTCGGCCGCGTAGACGGGGATGCGTTCACCGTTGACCGGGTTGATCGCGTGGACGCCCAGGAACACCCCGGTCTTGGGCCGGTCGGCTGCCAGGCGTTCGATCTCGGTCTCGCGCTTGACCTGTTCCAGATAGGTGTCGAACGCCTCCCGCTGCTCCGGCGTGCAGATCTCGGCCGCCAGCTTGGCGTCGGCCGCCACGACGAAGAACGTCGCCCCGAACAGCGTGTCCGGCCGGGTGGTGAAGACGGTGACGGGCTGGTCGCGGCCTTCGATCCGGAAGTCGACGTACGCACCCTCGGACCGGCCGATCCAGTTGCGCTGCATGGTCAGGACGCGCTCCGGCCAGGAGCCTTCCAGCAGCGTCATGTCGTCGAGGAGCCGCTGGGCGTAGTCGGTGATCTTGAAGTACCACTGGGTCAGCTCGCGCTTGGTGACCGCCGAGCCGCAGCGTTCACAGTTGCCCGCGATCACCTGCTCGTTGGCCAGCACGGTCTGGTCCTTGGGGCACCAGTTGACGAGGGACGCCTTGCGGTAGGCCAGGCCGCGCTCGTAGAACCGCAGGAACAACCACTGCGTCCACCGGTAGTACGCCGGGTCGCAGGTCTGCAGCCGCCGCGACCAGTCGAAGGACACTCCGTAGCGTTTGAACGACTCGGCCTGGGTGTCGATGTTGGCGTAGGTCCACTCGGCCGGGTGGGCGTTGCGCCGGATCGCGGCGTTCTCGGCCGGCAACCCGAAGGCGTCCCACCCGATCGGGTGCAGGACGTTGTAGCCCTTCTGGAACCAGTACCGCGCCACCAGGTCGCCGAACGCATAGGCCTCGCCGTGGCCCATGTGCAGATCGCCGGAGGGGTACGGGAACATGTCGAGCAGGTAGCGCCGCTCCCTCGGGTCAGGCTCTGCCACCGGGTCGTCACCGGCGAGCCGGTCGGCCCGGAAGGGGTCCATCCGCTGCCACACGGGAAGCCATTTGGCCTGGATCGTCCCGAAGTCGTACACCTCCGGGCCGCCGCCGGGCTGGCCGTTCTCGTGGGGCTGGCCGGTCGGGCTGGCTGAGCTGGTCTCGCTCATCGTTTCCTGCTCCGTCGAAAGGCTGAGGCTGGTGGGCTGCGCTGGACTGCCGTGGCGAGAAGCCGAGCCCTACCGGGCCGCCGCGCCGCCACGCCTGGGCGCCGGTGAACCGGGTGCCCAGAATGAAGAAACCCCTCGCGCAGGAGGGGTTGCCGCGCCGACGCGGTGCGCGCTCGAGTTCGCCGCTGCGGGCACCCGCTTGAGGTCAGCGCGGCTCGATAAGGAGCAGAGCCAGTCGCACGCGGTCAGGGTAGCGCACCCGTCGGCTCGCCCGTCCTGCAGCGTGCTCGGTGTCAACCCGAACCCGGTTGATCAAGGACGGCCCAGTCGACGTCGCTGGGATCCGACCCGGTTGAGCATCCGACGGGGTGGGAGGGAGCCGGATCGTGAAGGTCGACCCCCGCCCAGGAGTGCTGGTGACGTCGATCCGGCCGCCGTGTGCCTCGACGAGGTACTTGGCGATGGCCAGGCCGAGGCCGGTGCCACCGGGCGGGCAGGGGCGGCGCGGTAGAGCCGCACGAAGACGAGGGGCCCATGGGTGTATCGAGTTGTTCGAGCCATCCGGCGTACGTAACAATCGGGCAACAGAGGCGATCGTGGGCGGGGGCGTGGGTGAGAGATGCGCATCCGAATCCTCGGACCACTCGAGGTCCATGACGGCGCCGAGTGGCGGCGCCTCGGAGCCGCCAAGTGGCGGTCCCTGCTCGCGACCCTGACCGTCAACACCGGCCACCCCGTCTCGATCGAACGACTCATCGACGAGCTGTGGGTCGACCAGCCACCCCGTGGTGCGGTCAACCAGATCCACGGCTACGTGATGCGGCTCCGCCGAGCCCTCGGCGACGCCGACAGCCAACTGCTGCGCACCCGGTCACCGGGCTACGAGCTCGCCGCGCAGCCTGGTGACATCGATCTGGACAGGTTCCACGACCTGGCCCAGCAGGGGGCGATGGCTCTCGCCGAGGGCGACTCCGACCGCGCGGCCACGCTGCTGGCGGAGGCGCTGGAGCTGTGGCGAGGACCGGCGTTCGCCGACGTCAGCGCGACGACCTGGCTCCAGTCCGAGGTCGACCGGTTGGAGGAGGAGCGGCTCGGGGTCCTCGAGTCCCGGGTCGAGGCGGACCTGCTCCGCGGCCGCCATGACGAGCTGGTGCCCGAGCTCCGGTCACTCCTCGACGAGCACCCCCTGCGCGAGCGTCTCTGGGGACAGCTGATGCTGGCCCTCTACCGCGCCGGGCGCCAGGCCGACGCCCTCCATGCGTACCAACAGCTTTATCGCACCCTCCACGCCGAGCTCGGCATCGAGCCGGGTAAGCCGCTACGCGACCTCCAGCTGCGGATCCTCACATCCGATCCCGACCTCGACCCCGTCGTCCCGGTGCCCCCGAGCGAGCCGGAACGTTCTGCCGGCGAACCACCACCCACGCCCGGTCGGTCACTCCCGCTCCCCCGCCAACTGCCGGCCGACATCGCCGACTTCACGGGACGTGCCCACGCACTAGCCGACCTCGACGCTCTCCTCGCCGGGACGAGCCCGCCCGGACGTCCGTCACGGAAGCGGAGCGCGGTGGTCATCTGCGCCATCGCCGGCAGTGGGGGTGTCGGCAAGACGACACTCGCGATCCACTGGGCCCATCGGGTCGCCGTCCGCTTTCCCGACGGACAGCTCTACGTCAACCTTCGCGGGTACGCCCATGGCACGCCGCTCGAACCAGCCGACGTGCTGCCGCGGTTCCTCCGGTCGCTCGGCGTCGACGCCGAGGCGATTCCGGTCGACGTCGAGGAGGCGGCGGGCCTCTACCGTTCGCTCCTCGCCGACAAGCGGGTCCTGGTGGTCCTCGACAACGCCACCAGCCCCGAGCAGGTACGCGCCCTGCTGCCGGCGAGCCCCCACTGCGCCGTCGTCGTGACCAGCAGGAGCACCCTCGCCGGCCTGGTCGCGGTCGACGGCGCCCACTCCCTCGACATCGGCCGGCTGCCGACCGCGGATGCCGTCGAACTCCTCGGCCATGTCCTCGGGTCCGAACGGACCAGCCGCGAACCCGACGCCACCGCCGACCTCGCCGAGCTGTGCGCCGGACTGCCCCTCGCCCTGCGGGTGGCCGCCGCCAACCTTGCCGCCAACCCGCACCGCGAGATCGCCGACCTCGTGAGCGAGCTCCGCAAGGACAACCGGCTCGACCACCTGCAGATCGACGGCGACCTGCAGAGCGCCGTACGCACCCTCTTCGACTTCTCCTACGTCAAGCTCGGCGCGCCGGAGCAGGCGTGCTTCCGGCTACTGGGCGTGGTGCCCGGCGGCGACTTCACTGCCGACGCCGTGGCAGCACTGCTGGGTACCACGCGTCAGGAGGCCGCCCGCCTCCTCGACCACCTTGTCGACGTCCACCTGATCGAACGCAGGAGCGCCGACCGCTTCGCCCTCCACGACCTGATGCGCCACTACGCGACCGAACGAGTCGAGCAGGAGACCAGCGAGCCCGAACGCGACGACGCCGTGGCCCGGCTGCTCGACTGGTACGTGGGCCAGGCGTACGCGTGCGTCGAGCTCCTCAGTCCCCTCTTCCTCCGGCTGCCCGCGACCGAACGAACCGCCGTCCACCCGGCGAACTGCTCAGCATCCCGCACCCCCACCCACCCGATCATCGGTCCGCGCGATCGGTCCGGCGCCCTCGCCTGGCTCGACGCCGAACGCGCCAACGTCGTCGCCGCCGCCCAGCTCTCCTCCGAACGCGCCGACGACCGCCACGCATGGTTGCTCTCCGACGCGCTGCGCTGCTATTTCCACCTGGGGAGCCAGCATGCGGACTGGCTCGCCGTCGCCCGACTCGGCTCGCTGGCGGCGGCCGCCAACGGTGACCTCCACTGCCAGGTCGCTGCGCAGCTCAGCCTCGCCCAGGTCACCTACCACATGGGGAACCATCCGGTCGCCCAGGCAGAAAGCGAGCGTGCACTCGAGCTCAGCCAGCGGGCGGGTTGGACCGAGGCGGAGATCTTCGCGCTCAACCTGCTCGGAGTGGGCCACCTGCAGATCGGTCAGGTCCCACCTGCTGTCGACCGGTGGGAACGAGCCCTCGCCATGGCTCGCTCGCTCGGACGCGACGGGCTGACCTATCTCGGCAACCTCGCGATCGCCTACACCCGTACCGGTCAGCTCGACCAGGCGATCGACAGACACGGCCAGGTGCTCGCCCTGCTGGTTGGATCCGGGGCGGATGACGGTCCGGACGCCGGGACCACCTACACCGACCTCGGCGAGGTTCATCGGCTGCGGGGCAACGTCGACCTCGCCCGCGAGCATCTCCAACGTGCGCTCGACATCCATCAGCGCAACGGATCGCGGTTCGGGGTCTTCTCCACTTCGTTCAGCCTGGCCGAACTCGACCTCGACCTCGACCGGCCCGCAGACGCCGCCCGCCATATCGCGGTCTGCGCACGCACGTGGCGTGCCACCGGTGACACGCAGATGGCCCTGGACCTGCACCTCCTGCTCGGCGACGCCCACCTGCACGCGGGGCGCCACACCGACGCTCTCCGCGAGTACGAAAGCGCGGCCGAGCTCACCCGCGAGAGCGGCTACCACTACGAACGCGTCATGGTGCTGATCGGGATCGCCGCCACGCAGGGCAGGCTCGGTCGCTCAGCCGAGGCCATCCGCACCGCCGAGGCCGCCGCCTGCGATGCCGAGGCGTCGGGCTACCGCCTGCACGAGGCCCGCGCGAGGACGGTGCTCGCCGAGGCGTTCCTCTCCAGTGGACAGCTCGCACCTGCCCGGCGGGCGGCCGAAGCTGCCCTGACGCTGCACCATGCCACCGGCCATCATCTCGGCGAGACACGCACCGCGCGCCTCCTCGCGTCCATCGAGAGCGTCGACGAACCTGGTTCACCGGACGGCAACGACTGACTCCAGCACCGACGACCAGAGGTGGCGAGCAGAGCTGACGGCCAGGTCAGCCGCCGATCCCGGTGACCACGACCATCAGCGGCAGAAGCAGGGCGATGAGGATGGCGCCGGCAATGTCGAAGGACACACCCGACCGCGCCATTGTGGTGATCGGCACCATGCCCGATCCGTAGACGATCGCGTTCTGTGGTGTCGAGACCGGCAGCATGAAGCCGAACGACGCGGCGAAGGTCGCCGCCAGGGCCGGGACGAACGGATCGACGCCGGCGCCGAACGCCACCGAGATGACGATCGGCACGACCACGGTGGCCGACGCCGTGTTGCTCGTCGTCTCGGAGATGACGATCGCCAACAGGATCGCGAAGATCGTGATCGGCACCACCGAGTCGATCCCGAACACCTCCGCCGACGACGTGCCGATCGTCTTCGCGAGACCGGTACTGCTCAGCAGGGTGCCGAGCACGATGCCCGCGCCGAAGAGCAGGATCGTCCCCCAGTCGATGCGGCTCGCCTCGCTCCACGTCATCGTGAACCTGCGCTCGCGCCAGCTCACCGGCAGCAGGAACAGCAGCGAGGCGGCGAGCACCGCGACCATGCCCTCGTCGAGGACGTCGCCCACGCTGGTGTACACCTGCGAGTCGTCACCCGCGATCAGCCCGACGACGCCGGGCAGGAGCCACAGTGTCACCGCGGTGCCGAACGCGATCAGCGTGTTGCGTTCGTACGCCGACAGCGGGCCGAGCTTGCGCCGCTCCTGCGCGACGTACTCCTCGAGGCCCTCCAGGCGCTTCACCTCCGGCTTGTTGAGCACGAGGAGGACGACGGCGAGCACGACGAACATCACCGCTGAGATGGGCAGCGCGGCCGCCATCCAGCTGAAGAAGCTGATCCGCTCACCGGTGGCCTCCTCGATCAGGCCGCGGCCGATCAGGTTGGGAGGGGATCCCACCGGGGTGAGGAGACCGCCGACGCTCGCGCCGTAGGCCAGCATGAGCAGCAGGGCGACAGCGACGCGTGGATTGGTACGCCGGGCCAGCAGCTCCTCGCGCACTGTTGCCGGGGCCGCAGCGTCGGCGTTCGCGCCGCTCTGGTTGGCCGCGCCGCTCTGGTCGGCCGTGTCGCCGGTCTGCCGCGAGCGCCCCGTCGCACCCGCCACGGTGCCGAGGATCGCCACCGCGGTCGGCAGCAGCATGGCGACGGTCGCGGTGTTGGAGACGAACGCCGACAACGCACACGTGATCAGCCCGAACGCCACGACCGTCCGCGTCGTCGAGGCGCCGACACCGCGGACGGCGAGGATCCGAAACGCGAAACGCCTCGCCAACCCGTGCCGCAACATCGCCTGGGCGAGGATGAACGCGCCGATGAAGGTGAAGATGGTCGACGAGCCGAACGGCGCCAACACCTCATCCGCCGGCGCGACACCCAACAGGGTGACGACGACGACCCCGATCAGGCCGCCCACCGGCAGCGGGACTGCCTCCGTGATCCACAGGGTGATGACGAACACCAGCACCGCGGCCAGCCGCTGTTGGGCGTCGTCGAGCCCGAGCGGGAGGAGAAGGAAGACCACGAGCAGAGCCGGCGCGAGGAACAGTCCGAGCGTCTTGCGGCCCCGTTCGAATCGTTCCTCCGCCGCGGAGACCATCTCCTGGCCCAGCGGTGTCGGGTCTGTCGTCGACGGCGACGAGTTCATGCGGTAACCACCTCCACGGCTGCCGGACGGTGTGCGAAACCGAGGTGTCTGCGTAAGAAAGCGTGGGAGCATGACCTTCGCGGTAGTCCAGCACACATTGCCCAGTTGATGGAGATTCGAACGAAGTTGGCGCATTTCGGCCTGACCGGCCATCCCGCGGTGCGGGCGGTGGGGACTTCGCGCCCCGTCCACAGAGGCCGATGCAGGTCTCGCGGCGGGCATGAAAGGCTTCGCCGCATGAGCGAGCGGATCGGTCAGCACAGCGCGCGACGTGCCTCATGGGTGCGCGCAGCGAAGCGAGGTCACGCATGAGCCCGAAGAGTCGAGGACGCCGACGTGATCAGCGCCGTCCCACCGATCGCCGCCGTGCTCAGCGTCGTGCCGCCACGTCGAGCGAGCGAGGCGACCAGACCGCGGCGTTCGTCTCCCAGGTCCTCCAGGCGGCCGCGCAACTCACCACCCTGACGTCGCCACTCGAGGCGGAGGCGTTCGCCTCCAGTGTGGCCGGGGCGTGGTGGCAGCAGAGCGGGCACGCGGCGTACGGCCCCACACTCGTCGCCCGCGCCCAGCAGGCGGCCACGCCGGAGGCGGCGGCGCTCCTGCACGGTCTCGCCGCCGTCGCCGAACCCGGCCTCGACGCGGCGGCCCGAGCCGCCCTCGACGACGTCGCGAAACACGACCTTCCCGCGCCGGCATGGGCGACGACGGTCGGGCGTGCGCAGGTGCGGGAGTGCTTCACCGTCGACGACGAACTGGGAGATGCCAGCCAGGTCATCCTGACTTACTCCTACGCCGACGAACCCGCGCACGCAGTCGTCGTCCTTGTCGACCACAACCTCGGCGGCATCGCCAAGGACATCTGGGTCACCGACGCGGCTCCCCTCGTGGAGAGGGTCCGGGCGACGGTGGTTGAGGATCCCGGGCTGCTGCTGGCCGACGCCGATCCGGCCGCGCTCCGGCCGCTGCTCGCCGACGCGATGGCCGCGACCGACCAGGCGGTCGAGCCGCCGGTGAGCGACAACTTCCCGCAGTTGCGTGCGCTGTTGCTGGCCCGGGTCCGCGCGTTGCCCGACGGCGGCACGCGACCCGACGTTCCGCCGTGGTCGGAGCAGGACCAGCACGACCTCGTCGCCGAGTTCGTCTCCTCGCCCGAGGCCGCCGCCCTGGCGGAGGAGGCCGACGTGCGAAGCGAAGCGCTGGAGGCCATCGCCCTCGAGTTGGTGGCGTACGGATGTGAGCACGACCGCGGGCGCCCGCTCCGGGTCAGCGCGACGAAGCTCGAGGTGTTCCTGCTCGGCTGGCTGCCCATGACCGGGCTGCTGGACAGAGGTTTCGCGAGCCACATGCCTGCGGTGCTTCCCGCCTGGGTGCGGTTCGCGGCCAGGCGTACCTCCCTGTCCGCCGAAGCACTTGCGGAGACGTTGACGGCGGCGGAGACCTTCGCACCCCAGTTCGTCGAGGCGTACGACGATCCGGACCGGTGGGGGCCCGCCCGAGTCGCGGTCGAGTCGATGCTCGCCGACATCGACCCGGAACGCGACGACGCCGACGAGGTCTTCGCCCGCCGGATGTTCGCGCTACCGGAGATTCCCGGGCCGGACTTCGACGCCGATGACGAGAGTTCCTTCCTCACGGTGACAGAACGGGAACATCCCGAGCACGCCGCCGTCCTTTCCGATCCGGCCGCCGACCCGGTCGTCGATGGCGTCAACGTCCGCCTGCAGGCGGCGACCCATGCCGCTGTCGCGCGGCAGCTGTGGTTCGACGATCCGCCCGAGGTGTGGACCACCGCGCAGCGCCTGCTCGACGCCGGCTACGACCGGCACGACGTCCTGCATGCGCTCATGTATGTCCTGACCACGCAGATCCAACAGACCGTCGCGGCCGGGGCACCGGCGGATCCGGACGCCTACCGGGCCGCTCTCGACGCCCTGCCGGAGTCGTGGGAGAAGACGTTCGCGCACAAGGCCGGCGACTGAGGCATCACGGGACCTGTGGATGGCCGGATGCTGTGGATGACGCGGCACGCGACCTTGATCATCTGCGGCAGCATTGGACGGCATGACCCACGGGAGGAAAGATGACTGCGGTGACGCAGTTGCCCTACGGTCGGGCGTTCACCTGGGCCGATCTCGAGGCGATGCCCGATGACGGGCACCGTTACGAGCTCATCGACGGGGTGCTCATCGTGAGCCCCACACCGCGCCCGCTGCATCAGCGGGTCGTCGCAGAAGTGACCACACTTCTGAGGGAAGGCTGCCCACCCGAGCTCGAGGCACTGCCGGGGCCGGTCGACGTACGCCTCGCCGAGGACACGGTCGTCGAGCCGGATGTCATCGTCGCCCGGCGTGCCGACCTCACCGACCGGGGGCTGCTGCAGGCACCGCTCCTCGCCGTCGAGGTGCTTTCGCCCGGCAACCGGGGAGTGGATCTGGTCTCCAAACGGAACCGGTACGAGAGCAGCGGTTGCCGGTCGTGCTGGATCGTCGATCCGGACATCCCCTCCCTGCTCGAGCTGCGGCTCCGCGACGGTCGCTACGTCGAGACCGCCCATGTCAAGGCCGACGAGGCCTTCCCCACCGACGCTCCCTACACCGTCAGCTTCACCCCCGCCGCGTTGATCTCCTGACCCCGCTGTCGGTCCCGACCGCTATCGTGCGAGGGGTGCCGAGCCACCTCGAGGCGGTCTTCGTACCCGCTGATCCGCCCCGCGCCGGCAGGCTCGCCCTGTGGCACCCGACCGGTCCAGCCGCCGGCCACGGCGACGACACGACCATCGAGGTGGTTGTTCCGGCCGGTTCGCGCGTACGCCGGTCCCAGGTGCCCGCTCGGCTGGTCCCGATCACCGACGCACTCGACCTGTTGGCCGCCGTACCCACCCAGGAGGCGAGCGTCTCCCTCCGCGCCTGGTCCGCCGCCGCGTTGGCGGGACTCGGCCTGGTGGCGCGCGGCAAGCTTGTGCCGTCCAGGAGCCCCGGCGGGTTCGGGGCCTGGCAGGTCGGACCACTCGAACCGTCCGACCGCGCCTGGGTCCGGGAGCTGGCGGCCGCGATGCCACCGACTGCCCATGCGATACCGCTGCCCGGTACCCAGCCGGTGCGGTTGCCTGACCCGGAGGGGGCGGTGCTGGCGTTCTGGGACGCCATCGCCGACACCTTGGCTCGCGGCGGGCGCGACGGCGGTGAGGACGGCGACGAGCGGGGCGACGGACAGGCGTCGACCGGTGTGGCGGCGTTCGCGGCGAGCGAACCCATTGCGTTGACGGGTGACACCGGCTGGCTCGACGAGATCGGCCAACTCGACCACGCGGGTGCTCGGCTGGTCCTGAGGATCGAACCGCCCGAGTGCCTTGACGCAGAGCTGGCCTGCACAGGCGAAGGATCGGCGACCACCGGTGCGGTCGCGCGCCCGAGTGACGCCACCACGGCGGCGCCCGCCGGCACCGAGGACGTGTCCTTCCGGGGTGTCCTCCAGCTGCGCAGCGTCTCCGACCCCAGCCTGTTGGTCGACGTCGCCGACCTCTGGGACGCGCCCGCGGTCGTCCTCGACCGGCTGGGGTCGCGAGCCGAGTCGGATCTGCTGCTCTCCCTCCGCAGGGCCGGCAAGATCTGGTCGCCGCTCAAGACCGCGCTCGAGGACTCCCGGCCGACCGGGATCGACCTCACCGACGCCGACCTGGACGACCTGCTCTCGACCGGTGCCAGCGCACTCGACAGCGTCGGAGTCGAGGTGTTGTGGCCGAAGGACGTCTTCGGCGCCGGTCTGCAACTCAAGGCCCGCGCCACCGCCACCCCGACACCGGCGGGCGCAGGAAAAACACAGTTCACCCTGGCGGACCTGCTGGAGTTCCGCTGGCAGCCCACGCTCGACGGCGAGGGGCTGACCGAGGACGAGATCACGGCGCTCGCCGCCGCCAAGCGTTCGTTCCTGTGGCTGCGCGGACGATGGGTGAAGGTCGACAGCCACCTGCTCGACCGGCTTCGCCGTCGTACGCACGATCGGATCGGTGGCGCACAGGCACTCGCGGCCGCGCTCACCGGCGAGCTCGAGGTGGCCGGGGAGCAGGTGGAGTTCACCGCCGACGGCCCGGTGGCCGACCTGGCCGAGGTCCTGTCCCGCGCCGCCGGCGACCGGGACCTCGACCCGCCACCTGACCTGCAGGCGACGCTGCGCCCTTACCAGCAACGCGGTCTGGCCTGGCTCGCCCATCTCACCGGGCTCGGTCTCGGTGGCTGCCTCGCCGACGACATGGGCCTGGGCAAGACCGTGCAGCTCATCGCGCTCCACCTGCACCGGCGCCGCCTCGGGCTCGGGCCCACGCTGGTCGTCTGCCCCACGTCACTGCTCGGCACCTGGCAGCGCGAGCTGGCCCGGTTCGCACCTGACACACCGGTACGCCGCTACCACGGTGGCAGTCGCCGCCTCGATGACCTCGCGGATGACGAAGTGGTGCTCACGACGTACGGCGTGACCCGGCGCGACCATCCCCGGCTGGCCGAAACGCCATGGGGGCTCGTCGTCGCCGACGAGGCGCAGCACGCCAAGAACCCGCTCGCCCGCACCGCCCGCGCGCTGCGGTCCATTCCAGCCGCCGCCCGCGTCGCACTCACCGGCACGCCGGTCGAGAACCGACTGTCCGAACTCTGGTCGATCCTCGACTGGACGACCCCGGGGATCCTCGGGCCCCTCGAACGTTTCCGGCACCGGCTCGCGGTCCCGATCGAGCGCTACCACGATCCGGCGGCCACGGAACGGTTGAGCCGGCTCACCCGACCGTTCCTGCTGCGACGCCGCAAGTCCGATCCCGGCATCGCGCCGGAGCTGCCGCCCAAGACCGAGAGCGATGTGGTCGTCTCGCTGACGACCGAGCAGGCCACCCTCTACAAGGCGGTCGTCGACGAGGTGATGGCCGAGGTGGAGCAGGCCGAGGGCATCGCGCGCCGAGGGCTCGTGTTGGCGCTGCTCACCGCACTGAAGCAGGTCTGCAACCATCCGGCGCAGTACCTCCACGAGGCCGGACCGCTCCCCGCCCGGTCGGGCAAGCTGGCCGCCCTCGACGAGCTGCTCGACGTCATCCTCGCCGAAGGCGAGTCGGTGCTGATCTTCAGCCAGTACGTCGAGATGTGCCGGCTCCTGCAGGCGCACCTCGAAGCCCGCGGCATTCCACTACTGTTCCTCCACGGCGGGCTCGGCGCCCGGAAGCGGGAGCAGATGGTGGCGGCGTTCCAGGCTGGCGAGGCCCCGGTGTTCCTGCTGTCGCTGAAGGCCGGCGGCGTTGGCCTGACGCTCACCAGGGCCACCCATGTCGTCCACTACGACCGGTGGTGGAATCCCGCCGTCGAGGACCAGGCCACCGACCGCGCGTACCGGATCGGCCAGAACCACGCGGTCCAGGTGCACCGGTTGGTTACCGAGGGCACGCTCGAGGACCGGATCGCCACGGTGATCAACACCAAACGCGAGCTGGCCGACTCGGTGGTGGGCAGCGGTGAGGCCTGGATCGCCGAACTCAGCGACGCCGAGCTGGCGGACCTGGTCGCGTTGGGAGACCGACCGTGACTTCCACCCAGGAGCCGTGGTGGGCCGACCGTGACGAAGAGGACCACCGGCCGCCGGCCGCGCGTGGGCGTGGGAGCCGGCGGACGTTCGGGCAGTCCTGGTGGGGCGGGCAGTGGGTGAGTGCCCTCGAGGACCGCGCCGCACTCGATCCCGGCCGGCTCTCCCGTGGCCGTTCCTACGCCCGGCGTGGCGCTGTCGACCGGCTCACGCTCGCGCCAGGACTCGTCATGGCCTCGGTCCAGGGAAGCCGCGCCCTCCCCTACACGGTCACGGTCCGGGTGACGACGTTCGACAAGGACGAGTGGACGCGGGTACTCGACGCGATCGCCGCCCAGATCGGCCGCGTGGCGGCGCTGCTCGACGGCGAACTCCCACCGGAGGTGGTCGATGACGTCGGCGGCACCGGTCTCGGACTGCTGCCAGGTCCGGGCGAGATCCAGCCGCGTTGCTCCTGTCCAGACGTCGGGGATCCCTGCAAGCATGCCGCGGCGGTGTGCTACCTGATCGCGGATGCGATGGACGAGGACCCGTTCGCGGTCCTGCTCCTGCGCGGACGGCCTCGTGGCGAGGTGTTGTCGGCACTGCGGGCCCGTCGCGCGTCTGCCACACCCGGGAGCGGACGTACGTCCGACGACGACGCTGCGGCGGCGGTGAGGTCGGGCCGTGCCGGCGACATCACCGAGGTCGCTGGCGTCGTCGCCCGGGACGCCTACGCGCGGGCGGGCGATCCCCGACCGGCCGTCCCGGTGCCGCCGCTGCCACCGGACCGGCCGAGCCAGCCGGTCACCGTCGCGGTCGATCCCCCGCCGGGGTCCGGCATCGACCCGGAGGCGCTCCGCCTGGTGGCCGCCGCTGCCGCCGAACGGGCGTGGCGGCTCGCTACCGCCGACCCACCGGGCCCTCAGTCGCCCTGACCACGAACAGCCCGGTCGACTCCCGTCACCGTGGGAAGGACGAACGCACCGGTCGCCGTCTCCGGGCACGCCCGAAGGTAGCCACGGATCCGGGCAAGGACCTGTGCGCGTTCGTCCTCGGCCATGACGATCAGCGACGATCGGGTCGCCGTTCGCGCCACGAGCGCCTCGGTCGTCAGCTGCTGCGGCGACGCGAACTCGGCGCGCTCGACCGAGCCGAACGCCTCATGCCCCGCCAACGTGCTCTGGTCCTCCTGCCAGGTCTCCAGATCCCTGGGGAGCTCCGACACCTCGGCGAGCCCGGCGACCCAGGGCACGCGTACGTCCTCGAGGTTCCACAGTGCGCCGACCACACCACCGGGTTTCAGCACCCGGGCGATCTCAGCCATCGCCTGGTCCAGGTCGAACCAGTGGAACGCCTGACCCGCCACCACCGCGTCGACGCTCTGGTCAGGCACCGGTATCCGCTCCGCGCGCCCGCTCAACGTCTGGACCCGCGGCAGTCGGCGGCTCAGTTCGGCGAGCATCGCCGGATCGGGCTCGACGGCGACGACCTCCGCCCCTTGTCCCACGAGAACCTCGGTGAGCTTGCCCGTTCCCGCCGCGAGGTCGAGGACGGCCAGCCCACGCAGGTCGGGGGAACCACTGTCCGTCACCGGGTCCAGCGCCCAGCGCACGGCCTCGACCGGGTAGCTCGGCCGGTTCTCGGCGTATGCCTGGGCCTTGGTGCCGAAGGCCGTCGCCCGGTGGGGTGCCTCGGCGCTGCCGCCACGTTCGTTCCCGATGGTCTCCACGCCCGTCAACGTATCCGAGCGGCGTCGGCCGTCAGGACCGGGCGGCCGTGGCCCGGCGTACGACCTCGAACGAGACGACGGCCGCGGCGCTGGCGACGTTCAGGGACTCGACCGCGCCAGGCATCGGGATGCGTACCCATTCGGCGACATGGCGCCGGACCTCCGCGGTGACACCCGTGGTCTCGCTGCCGAGGACGAACGCCACGTGCGAGGGAAGCGGCAGGTCGAACAGCGTGGCCGGGGCGTCGGCGGACAGGCCGACCAGCGCGTAGCCCGCCTCGACCAGCCGTTCGGCCGCGTCCGCAGCCGTCTCGCTGCGCAGGATGGGCGCCCGGAACGCCACGCCGGCAGACGCCTTGACCACGAGTGGATCGATGCCGGCGACCCCACGATGCGGTACGACGATGCCGTCCAGGCCGGCGGCCGTGGCTGTCCGCAGGATCATGCCGACGTTCGCCGGCGTGGTGATCCCGTCCAGCACCAGGAGGGTCCGGGGGCGTTCATGGTGCCGTCGGTCGAGCGCCCCGGCGAGGGACCGCATCTGTGGGGCGACCACGTCGGCCAGAACGCCGTTGTCGTGACGCGGGCTGCCGGACAGGAGCGAGATCCGCGCTGGCGGGACTCGGACGACCGGAATCCGCCGCCCCTCCGCCGCCGCCACGATCTCGCGAACGGAGGGCCCACGCGCGCCCTCGGCCACCATCACCTTGTCGATCGTGAGTCCGTCGTCGGTGAGGGCCGCGAGAACCGGCCGGAACCCGTACACCGTCACGAACCGGTCCTTCGGCGACTCGTCTTCCCGCACGCCCGCAAGTCTCCCCTGCGGGCCGAACGACGCTCAGGCCGACCCGCCCAGTCCCCAGCTAGGCCTCGAGGGGGAGGCGGACCGGCTGACCGGTCTCGACCGACTGGTACGCGGCGAACGCGATCTCGGTGGCGCGGTAGCCGTCCCAGCCGTCCGGGCTCGGCGCCCGGTCCTCGCGGATCGCGGCGATGAACTCGGCCACCATGCCGGCGTCGGCATTGGACCCCCATGGCACCTGCGCCACATCCTGACCACCGCTGCGTCCCGGCCCGTCGTGGTAGGACGTCAGCGTCTGGGCGAACGCGTCGGCCGTCGCCACGCCGTCGTCGCCGACCAACTCGAGCGTCACGCCGCCCCAGGTGGTGAAGGACTTCGGCCGGCTCCAGCTGCAGTCGATCGTCGCGACCGTCCCGTCGGCGAACGTCACGGCGATGTTGCCCGCCGTCTCGACCGGCAGGTCGGGGTAGAGGATCCGGTTGGTCTGGGCGTAGACCTCGACCGCCTCGCAGCCGAGAATCCAGCGCATCAGGTCGGCCACGTGGACGGTGTGGTCCATGACGGCCCCGCCGCCGGCCAGGTCGGGATCGACGAACCAGCCACCCGGCATGGTGCCCGGGTTGGTGCCCGCGATGCCGTGGATCCGGCCGAGCTGGCCCTCGCGCGCCAGGCGTTCCAACCGCGCGATGGGCAGGGAGAACCGGACCGGGAACGCCGTCATCAGGCGTACCCCCGCTGCCTCGCAGGCCGCGATCATGGCCTTGCCGTCGGCGAGTGACGTGGCGAGCGGCTTCTCGCAGAGCACATGCGCGCCCGCCGCGGCGGCCTGCTCGGTGAGGACCCGGTGGCCGGCGTTCTCCGAGCAGATGACGACGCCGTCGGGGCCCCAGTCGAGGAGTTCTGCGTACGACGACACGAACGGAATCCTGTTCGTGTCGGCGATCCGCTTGCCGCGCTGGGCGTCCTCGTCGGCGACCCGCAGCTCGATGTCGGGCCGGCCGGCGAGCAACCCGGCGTAGCCGGCGCCGTGCAGGTGGGCGAAGGACAGGATTCCCAGCTTCAGCGGCCGCTGTTCCGGTGCGGTCGTCATGACGTCGCCACCTCCACCTGCTCGGACAAGGACTGCGCGGACGAGGGAGCGCTGCCCTGATACGGATCGGGTCCGACCGGCAGCTCGATAGCCCGCCCGGTCTCGGCGGACTCCACGGCCGCAAGGGCGATCGCGAGGGCAGCGCGGCCGTCCTCGGCACTCACCCGTGGTGCCGGCCCGCCGCGCATCGCCGCGAGGAACTCGCGGAGCTCGGCGGCCCAGGGATCCTCGTCGAGCATCATGCCGGCCGAGCGGGCCAGCTCCGGCGGCGCCGTACGGAGAGCGGCCCGCTGGTCTGTGGCGTACTCCAGCAACCCCTCGCTGCCGGCCAGCTCGAAGCTGGTCCGGAACGGCACGCCGGTGCGGGCCCACGAGGCGGTGAGGTGCGTGATCGCGCCGCTCGCGTGGGTGAGGATCGCGTACGCATGGGTCGCGCCGTTCTGTGGTCCCGACGGTCGGAGGGTGCGGGCGTAGACCCGGACGACATCGCCGGCGATCCACCGGGCGTAGTCGATGTCGTGGATCATCACGTCGCAGATGATCCCGCCGGACCGGACCATGTCGTGGTACCAGCGGTCGGCACCAGGCATGCCACCCTCCCGGCTGAGCCGCAGCACCGCCGGCTGCCCGATCCGGCCGGCGGCGACCGCTGCCTGCGCGGCGGCGTACTCGGCGAAGAACCGCACCACCTGGGCCACGTGCAGCTGCACGCCCGCCTCCCGTGCGGCCGCGACCAGCTCGTCCGCCTCCGCGACCGTGCGGGTCAGCGGCTTCTCACACACCACCGCGCGGCCGGCCCTGACGGCGGCGAGCGCGAGGGTGGCGTGGCTGTCGGTCGGCGTACAGACATCGACCACGTCGACGGCGGAGTAGAGGTCGTCCAGGTCGGCGTGGACGACGACGCCGAGCTCGTCGCGGGCGCGGTCCCTCGCCTCCGCGACGCCGTCGTAGCCGTGCACCTCGACACCCAGCCGGCGCCAGCCGGCGATGTGGATGCCTCCGATGCCGCCCAGCCCGACGACACCAACGTGTGAAACCTTCACCGGAGCGGTTCCCTTCGCCCGAGAATTTTCGTACGACCATATGCCTAACGTCCCGGCGCCCTCGTGGGAAGCCCCGTCCACAGCCCGGAATGCCGCCGGCGTGATCTTTTCCGCAGCGGGATCATTCCTCGGCGGCGGCGGCGGCTTCGGCGAGCCGGAGCAGGCGGGCGAGTACGCCGGGGAGCGGGCCGACCGACACCACGCCGAGCCGCCGGGTCGCCCGGGTCACCGCGACGTAGAGGTCGCCCGCCCCACGCGCCGACTCCGCCACAACGCCGGCCGGATCGACGACGATCACGGCGTCGAACTCCAGCCCCTTCGACTGCGCCACCGTCAGGACCGCCACCCGGGAGTCGAGCACCGACGCGGTGCCGCCCGCGGCCGTCCCCGGTGCGAGAAGCCCGAGCGCGGCCGTCACGTCGGCAAGTCGCGCGGATGGCACGACGACGGCGACCCGTCCGGCTCCGGCCAGGTCCTCACCGTCGTCATGCGCGGCCGGGTCGGTGACCGCGCGCAGTTCCGCCGCCACCACGTCCGGGAGGACACCGGCCAGTTCGCCCGGGTCGACCTGCCGGCTCCACGGCGGCAGACCGTCACGCACCGAACGCGGGGGCTGCAGCCCGGCATCGATCGCCGCGAGTACGTCACCGGCGAGGGCCATGATCTGCTTCGGCGTGCGGTAGTTGACCGTGAGGCGTTCGGTCCGCCACCGGCCGCCGGCGTACGGATCGAGTGCGTCCGCCCACGACGGCGCTCCCCCAGGCGCGCCGGCCTGCGCGAGGTCGCCGACGACCGTCATCGACCGGGCGGGGCACCGCCGCATGACCATCCGCCACGCCATCGCCGAGAGTTCCTGCGCCTCGTCGACGATGACGTGGCCGTAGGTCCAGTCCCGGTCGGCGAGCGCCGAGTCCGCCGCCGGTCCAGGACGCCGGTTCTCGCGGTAGCGACCGGACACCATCTCGGCGACCGGATCCATGTCGTCCGGGGTGGCGGCGAGCTGTCCGTACTCCGCCTGCATCTCCACGGTCGCGCGGACGTAGGCGAACTCTTCCGCCGCTGTCGCGCGCTGCCGGACGGCGGTGCTGGTCGCTCCGGCGATCGTCGCGTCGAGGTCGCCGAGTCGCTCCGCGGCCTCGTCGAGCAGCGGCACGTCGGCCGGCGTCCACGGGAGCCCGGGCGCACGGACCAGGGCGGCCCGCTCGGCGGCGGTGAAGTCCGGCGCCGCGGCGTCCAGGCGTTCGGGGGAACGGAAGAGATCGGTGAGGAACCGCTCCGGTGTCAGCTCCGGCCAGAGGTCGTCGAGCACGTCGTGGACAGCGGGCGACGAGCGGAACTCCCGGCGGATGTCCTCGACGTCAGCGGGGCCGAGCAGCTCGGGGCCCAGCCTCGCGACGCCCTGCGCCGTGAGGTCGTCGAGGATCTCCCTGACGAAGTGGCGCCGCATCCGGTTGTGCTGGTCCTCGCCGGTTTCCACCGACCGCGTTCGCACACGGTCCCGCGCGCGGCGACAGACCTCCGGCGTCAGGGTGTACGCCTCCCTCTCCACGACGATCTCGAGGTCGGTGTCAGGCACCCACTGGCGTTGGCGTACCGCGGTCGCGAGGACGTCAGCCATCCGCTGGTCGCCCTTCACCCGTTCCGTGTCGGCGGCCTCGTGCCCGGTCGCGACGACGCCGGGATACAGCTCCCCCACGGTCGCCAGCACCGCCTCGGTCTCGCCGAGTGACGGCAACACCTGGTCGATGTAGCGCATGAACGTGAGGTTCGGGCCGAGGATGAGCACTCCACGCTTGGCCAGTCGGGTGCGATGGGTGTAGAGCAGGTACGCCGCCCGGTGCAGGGCCACGACCGTCTTGCCGGTACCTGGACCGCCCTCGACCACCAGAACGCCGTCGAGGTCGGACCGGATCACCTTGTCCTGTTCGGCCTGGATGGTCGCCACGATGTCGGCCATCCGTCCTGTCCGGCCTGAGGCGAGGGAGGCCAGCAGGGCCCCTTCGCCGGACAGGTGGCTGCGCTGTTCGTCGTCCAGCGCGGCGAGGTCGAGCAGGTCGTCCTCGATGTCGATCACCTGCCGGCCCCGGGTGCGCAGATATCGCCGCCGTACGACACCGGCGGGCTCGGCAGGCGTGGCCCGGTAGAACGACTGGGCGACTGGGGTCCGCCAGTCGACCAACAGCGCTTCGTAGTCGTCGTCGAACAATCCCATCCTGCCGATATACGTTCGCGTCCGGTCGTCCATGTCGAGACGGCCGAAACAAAGTCCCCGCTCGACCGCAGAGAGTTGGGCAAGCCGGCCGGAATACAACTCGTGGAAAGACTGGCGCTCGGAGAATGCCTGGTCGTGTTCGGCATGAGGTCCGCGATGAGCCTGACCCAGGCGCATACTCGCTCTTTCCCGAAGGGCATCGAGACGGTCGTACAACATCGAGACGTACTGTTGTTCGGACGCGACCTCCGTCGACAGTTGAGTTGACGGAGAACTGGAATTCGCGGTATTATTTGTCTCGTTCATTTCTCCTGCCGAATGCTGATCGAAAAGCTCGTCCTTTGAATTCGCGAACGAAATTCCTAAGGTAACAAGACCTTCGGCGGTTCCGCCAGAAAATGGCGAGACGGTTATCGCACAAATTCTTTCGAGCGCCGCGCCAGGTCCGAGATCAGCTGCGGAAAACCTGCTGGGCGGGTGTCGCTCGCATCTGGTAGGCATTGGCGCGTGATGACAAGCAGGACGCGATGACCGTCCAGATGCAGCCGCTCGGTGCCGACGCGTGGACTCAGGTGGTCCGGATCATCGAGATGTCGTTCGGCTCCGACTGGCCGGCAGACGAGCAGGATGTCGATCGGGCCCGGTTCGAACCCGACCGGAGCCTCGGCGCCATGGACGGCGACGAGGTGGTCGGCCACACCTGCGCCTACTCCTTCACGATGACGGCGCCTGGTGGGCCCCTCCCGGTCGCGGGCGTCAGCATGGTGGGAGTCCTCCCCACGCACCGGCGGCGCGGTGTGCTGACCGCGCTGATGCGACGGCAGCTGACGTCACTGCACGAGACCGGGGCCGAGGCGGTGGCCGCGCTCACCGCGTCCGAACCCGCGATCTACGGCCGGTTCGGTTACGGACTGGCGTCCGAGGTCGCTTCTGTCGAGATCCCACGGGCCCACCGGTCGCTCCGAGCCGTCCCCGGATCTCGCGAGGTGGCCCTGCGGTATGCGGACAAGGACAAGGCGCTCGACCTCTGCGCCGACCTGCGCGAACAGATCGCCGCGACCCGGCCGGGAATGTTCAGGCACACCCAGCCGTGGCGCCGCGGCGAGGTCGCAGACCCGGCAAGCATTCGTCACGGTGCGAGCCCGTTGCGGTGCGTCCTCGCCGAGCGCGAGGGGCGAACGACCGGCTATGCCTACTTTCGTACGAAGGCGTCGTGGACCCAGCGCGGCCCGGACGGTACGACCGTGGTCGAACGGGTGCACGCCACCGACCCCGCGTCCTCCGCAGCGCTGTGGGGATTCCTGCTCGACCAGGACCTCGCGTCCACGACGACCCATCGCCGCCTCGCCGTCGACGACCCGCTGCTCTCCCTCCTCGTCGACCTCCGGCAGGCGCAGCTGAAGATCCGTGACGGCCTGTGGGCCAGGCTGGTCGACGTCGGTCGCGCCCTGGCATCTCGGACCTACACCGCGCCGGTCGACTCGGTGATCGAGGTCCGCGACGACTTCTGCCCATGGAACTCCGGCCGCTGGCACCTTGCGGGTGACGCGGCCGGGGCCTCCTGCGGAAGGGTCACCCGCGAGCCGGACCTCGTGATCGACGTCGTCGACCTCGCGGCGGCGTTCTTCGGCCGGCCGGTTCTCCACTCCCTCGGAGCCGCTGGTCTCGTCGACGAACACACGTCCGGCAGTCTCGCCGCCCTCGACAGGGCGTTCCGCCACGACCCGCTCCCCTGGCTCGACACCCCGTTCTGACCCAGGCCCTGTCCTGCTACCCGGGCAGCGCGGGGACGACGCCGGTCTTCTCGTACGCGGCAAGCATCGCGATCCGTCGGGCGTGGCGCTCCTCGGCGGAGAAGCCGGTCGTCAAGTACGCCTTGACAAAGTGCGTCGCTTCGTCGGGCGAGTGCATGCGGGCGCCGATCGCGAGCACGTTGGCGTCGTTGTGCTGCCGGGCCAGCCGAGCGGTCTCCTCGCTCCAGGCCAGGGCGGCGCGCACGCCAGGAACCTTGTTGGCCGCGATCTGTTCGCCATTGCCGGAGCCGCCGAGGACGATGCCGAGACTCCCGGGCTCGCCGACGACCGCCTCGCCGGCGCGGAGGCAGTACGGCGGGTAGTCGTCGTCCGGGTCGTACGTCACCGGTCCGTGGTCCACGACCTCGTAGCCGTTGTCGGCGAGCCACCGACCCAGCTGCTGCTTCAGCTCGAATCCCGCATGGTCCGATCCCAGGTGCACACGCATGAGGCAGAGTCTGACAGCCGCTGACCTGCCGAACGCCACCTCCCTACCGGGTGAAGGTGTCGCGATGGACGCGATCGAGCGCGACGAGCACGGCACCTCGGAGCACCGGACTGTCCGCGACACGCGCGCCCGCATCAGGGGAAGCCGCCGGGTCGGGCACTGCCGGCCCTCCTACGGTGGCCGCGACGACCTGGGTCGGAAGCGGCACGGTGTCGGCCAGGCGCTCGGCCACCCGGTTGGCGAGCTCGTCGCCGCCGACCCGGCCCACCTCGCCCGCCAGGACGAGGAACCCCGGATCGAGCACCGCGCAGATCGCCGCCGCGCCTGCCACCACCCGATCGGCCACGGCGTCGAGGAATGCCGCGGACCCGGGCATCGCGTCGGGCCCGACCGCGGCCGCCACCAACGCACCCGGCGACGCCGTCCCATCGCGCTCGCCTTGCCCATGGGGCTCGCCTGGGCCGTCGGGTAGGTACGTCGCTGCCAAGTCGCTCACTGCCGCGCCACCGGCGGTGTACTGGAACGACCCGCCGGCGCCCGGCAGGTAGGCCAGCTCGCCCGCGCCTCCGGAGGCACCTCGCAGGAGCTCTCCGTTCAGGACGATCGCCGCCCCGATGCCGACGTCCAACCACAGCAGGGCGAAGGTGTCCCGTCCACGTGCCGCGCCGAGCCGGTGCTCGGCCAACGCGGCGAGATTGACCTCGTTCTCGACCAGGACCCGGTCCCCGTAGCGCCTGCGCAGCCCAGGTAGGACGTTGGCGTGCCAGGTCGGCAACGTCGCCACGAAGCTGAGGTCGCCCGTCGCTGGATCCACCAGCCCGGGCGTTCCGACCACCACCATCCGAAGCTGGTCGTCGAGCAGGCCGGCGTCAACGAGCGCTCCGTCGAGCGCCGCCCCGACGATCCGGTCGGGCGCGATGGCCGGGTCCTGACAGACGGCGGCCTCTCCCACCAGGCGGCCGGTGGCGTCGGTGAGGATCGCGACGACGCTATCGGCCCGGACCTCCACTCCGGCGACATACGCACGGTCGGCGACGACACCGTAGAGCGTGGCGTTCGGGCCGCGCCGTTCCGTCCCCGCTTCGCCGACAGGCGCGACGAGTCCCGCGGCCTCGAGCCGGTGGACCAGATCAGCGACCGTCGGCCCCGACAACCCGGTCAGGTTCCGCAGCTGCGCACGGGTCAGCGGGCCACGATCGAGCAGGAGGTCGAAGGCGAGTCGGTCGTTGATGAGCCTCGCGGTCCGGGGTGTCGCAGGTGCAGCTGCCGGCAGGGTCGACTCCTGCGAAGCCGACTCCTGCGAGGGCGATGCCTGCGAGGAGAGGGCAGCGGCTGTCCGCGACCTGGTCACACCACTTTTCATTAGGAACCCTGCCTGTTAATTTCGGCGCAAGTTACCCGCGTGACCCGCGCATGGCAACTACCCCAGTTCGAAGGACTCCCGTGCCGCAGCCGCAGGACGTCGGTGCTCGACGCCAAGCCCGGTCCGCTCGTGCTCCGTCGTACGCCCTCGCCGGCTTCTTCGCCATCGTCGGCTTCCTTCCGGCCAACTGGCTCGTCCGCGTCCCTGACGTCAAGGACCAGGTGGCGGCGACCGCGGGCGAACTCGGTCTGGCACTGCTCTGCGGATCGATCGGTGGGCTCGCCGCGACGTTCGCCGCGGGGCGGTTGTGCGTGCGCTTCGGGACCCGCCGGGTCCTCGTCGTGGCCGCCACCCTGCTCAGCACGGTGCTCGTCCTTCCTGCCCTCGCGATCTCGCCGCCCACGCTCGGCGCCGCCCTCGTCGGCTTCGGCGTCTCCCAGGCGACGTTCAACATCGCGCTCAACAGCACCGCGGTCGAGGTCGCCATGGACAGCGGCAACCCGCTGATGCCAGGGCTGCACGGCATCTTCAGCGTCGGCGGGCTGGCCGGCGCCGCGACCGGCGGCTACGCGGCGGCGCACCTCTCCCCCGCCGTCCACCTCGGTCTCACGGCGGCACTCGGGCTGCTCGCCACCATCTGGTGCGGCACGATCCTGCTCCGATCAGTTCGTTCGTACGCCGGAAAACCGGATCGTGCGGTCCCGGGCACGACGACGAGCGCCGACGCGGGTACCGACGCTGGCGACTCCGCCCCGACCGACACTGGCACCGACACTGGCACCGACACTGGCACCGAGCCTGTCGCCGGTCGGAAGGAGTGGCGCGCCGTCCGCTGGGTCGTGCTGCTCTTCGGCGTGGTTGCTGCCTGCACGGCGTTCAGCGAGTACGCCAACAACAACTGGGCGGCCCTTCACCTCCGCGAGGATCTGGGCGCGTCAGCTGCCGTCGCGGGATACGGATACGCCGCGTATGCGGGCGCGATCGCGGCGGGGCGTTTCGCGGGCGCGTTCCTGATCCGCCGGCTCGGCGACACCACCGTTTTGGCGGGAGGCTTCGCCGTCGCGGGCGTTGGCATGCTGGTCGCCGCCTGGGCGGGACAGCTGCCCGGCGGGCTCCCGCTGGCGTTCGGCGCCTATGTCGTGGTCGGCGCCGGACTGGCCAACGTCTATCCCCTCGCCATCTCGCGTGGCGGGCTGCTCGGCGGTCCCCGTGGCGTGAGCCGGGTCTCGATGATCGCCGGCCTCGGCGTGCTCAGCCAGGCGCCCGTCATCGGCTTCCTCGCCGATCGCGCGGGACTGCCGGCAGCCCTGTCGAGTGTGGTGGTGCTCACGGCCGTCGGGTGCTCCCTCGCCCTCGCCCTCCGCTTCGCCATCGTCCCGACCACCCGACCCCAGGCAGCGAAGTCACCCGCCTGACCACCCGACGCCAGCCAGCGACGTCATCCGCCTGACCACCATTGCCCTGTCAGGAGACCCGCCCGTGCCCGGAACATCCGCGACGAGCCGCCTGCCCGTGACCCGGCTCTACCCGCTCACGGTCCTCTTCGCCGCCGACGGCGTCCTCTTCGCCAGCTGGGTCGTCCGCGTCCCCGAGATCAAGGAGCAGGTGGGTGCGTCGGCCACCGCACTCGGACTCGCGCTGCTCTGCATGACGTTCAGTACGGCGGTGTCGATGTACGTCGGCGGCCGCCTCTGCGTACACCTCGGCACCCGTGCCCTCATCGTCGCGACCTTTCCCCTGGCCTGCGGCGGGCTGATCCTTCCCGCGCTCGCGCGGTCGCCGGTCCACCTCGGCGCCGTCCTCCTTGCGTTCGGCGCCATCTACGGCGTCCTGGTGGTCGCGCTCAACAGCGCGGCGGTGGAGGTCGAACGTGCGACCGGCCGGGCGATCATGTCTGCGTTGCACGGTCTGTGGAGCCTCGGCGGACTGGTGGGAGCAATCGCAGGTGGGCTCCTCGCCAACCGCCTCGACACGCTCGGCCATCTCGGAGTGGTGGCGGCCGGTGGACTTCTCGTCGTCGCGGTGACCGGACGGCGCATGCTCCGGTCCGCTGCGGCCGATCCGAACCGCGAGGCCACGACGGCGCACGCCGCCGGTGCGGTGCCAGCCCTCGGCGCGGCAGAACCCGCGCCGGTCAGCACGGGAACGGGACGCCCTGCCGCGCAGCGGGCCGGCCTGCGTACCGTCGTGATCCTGTTCGGGATCGTCGCCCTGTGTACGGCGTACGGCGAGGGCGCGGTGGGCGACTGGGCGGCTCTGCACCTCCGCGACACCCTCGCCACACCGGCCGGAATCGCCGCGTACGGCTTCGGCGCCTACTCGGTCGCGATCGCCGTCGGCCGGCTGACCGGCGGGTGGCTCATCGCGTGGTTCGGCGAGGCACAAGTACTGATCGGCGGCGCGGTCCTCGCCGCCGCCGGGATCCTCGCCACCGCATGGGCTGGCGGGTTGGCCGTTGCGTTCGGCGGGCTGGTCATGGTCGGCCTTGGGCTCGCCAACGTGTACCCGATCGCGATGGCCCGTGCCGGTGCGATCGGCGGATCGCGCGGCGTGGGACTGGCGTCGACCATCGGCAACGTCGGCATGCTCGGAGGACCGCCGGTGATCGGGTTTCTCGCCGACCAGATCGGACTTCCCGGCGCACTGAGCACAGTGGCCGTTCTGGCGATGGTCGCTGCCGGCCTGGGATTCGGCCTGCGTACGCACGCTACGGACCCACGCGCCCGGCGCACCCACGGCAGCAGTCCCGACCAGCCTGATATGGCTACTCTCAGTTAATTTCTTCGCAATTTTCGGTTCTCTGCGTAAGCACCCGGTTAATGGGGCATTCTCAAACGGCGCGACCGGGGTGGGCTTCGGTCAACGGAGGACTGTCATGCGACTGCCCGGCAGTGTTGCGCGGGTCGTTCAGAAACCGGCCGCGGTCGCGGGCGAAGTGTTGCTCGCCGCCGCGATCGGCCTTGCCGGAGTGTCGCCACCGGCGATGGCCGAGGGTGGGCCGTCAGGATCCGACGAGGTGGGTGGGCTCGATCGCTCGGACCCGGCCCCCGACCTCGACAACCGCGTGGGTCGGGTCGCACCGTCCGAGCGGCAGCTCGACCGAGTGGAGGCGCTCGGAGCCGACGTACGGTGGACCCGGTTCGGCACGCCGGCCTCGCTGGTGCCGCGCGGTTCGGCGTTCCCGTCGAGCCGCGCGGGCGGGCCGGTGGCGGTCGCGCGCGGGTTTCTCCGGGACAACCGCTTGCTCTTCCGGATGTCCGCGGGTGCGGTGCGCCGACTGGAACTGGTGCGCGCCGGGCCGCTCGCCAACC
The DNA here is from genome assembly GCF_040195635.1 of Actinopolymorpha sp. B11F2. Lineage (NCBI taxonomy): Bacteria > Bacillati > Actinomycetota > Actinomycetes > Propionibacteriales > Actinopolymorphaceae > Actinopolymorpha > Actinopolymorpha sp. B11F2. The sequence goes on from NZ_JBEFTX010000005.1 coordinate 146,932, forward strand.
TCCGTTCGTCCCCCGGCGCCCGTGTGGGGACAGATCCGGCGACGGACGCCGACACAGGTGCCGTGACGGGTGCCGTTGCCGGCGCGCAGTCCGGCGTTCCCGCCAGCGGACCGCAGGTGGTCCTGCTCCGCGAAAGCTTCGGCGCCCTGCCCGCCGGCGCCGGTGGCCTGATCGCTCTCGGCGTCGTGGGTCGGGACATCACCTACGTGTCTTCCTCCGCCTTCGGCAGCGCGCCCCCGCCGGTTGCCGCCTCTCTCACCCCGACCGAGGCGTGGCTGTTGGCGGCCGACGCGCTCGGGCGACCGGTAGCTGCCAACGCCGTGGGCCCGGTCGCCCCGGCCGACGACCACCGGGACTGGACGAGCTTCACGGTCGCCGGATTCACGCAGGTCCAGCAGGCCCGGCTCGTCGCGGTCGGCCTTCCCGCGCAAGGCGTCCGGCCGGCGTACGAGGTCAACGTCGTCGACGTCCAGGACGGCACCGCGCTGGCCTCTACGTCGTTCGTCGATGCGGTGTCCGGCGGCCTGCTGCTCCGGCACAACCGCGTTTCCCAAGCGCTCGAGGGGGACGACCTGCGAGCACCGGTCCCGTCCGCCTATGGACCGGACTGCCAGCCGGGTTGTGGTGTACGCCTTGTGCGTACCCCGGTGAACCCGGTGTGGGAGGCCATCCTCCAACCCTCGATGTCGGGGATCACGACCGTCGATCTCAGTCCGGCCACCAAGGGGTTCACCGGCGGAAACGCCGAAAGCAACAACGCGCTGACGTCGCCCGCCTGGACCAGCCCGCTGGCCCGAAGGGTCCCCGGACAGGCCGCCGACAACCCGGCGACGATGGCAACGAGATGGACTGACGCCTGGCGCCGCTCAGGATGTGACATCTCCGGCCTCCGCCCCGGTGGCAACGACGTCGGAGCAGCGGTCGCCAACGTCTTCCACCTCCACAACGAACTGCACGACTGGACGTACCAGCTCGGTTTCACCGAGGACGTCGGCAACCTGCAGCAGGACAACAAGGGGCACGGCGGGCTTGGTCGCGACCGCCAGACCGGCTTCGTCCAGGCCGGCGCTCTGACCGGCGGCTACCCCACCTATCTCGGGCGCAACGACGCCAACCAGGTCACCCTGCAGGACGGCATACCGGCCATCACCAACCTCTACCTCTTCCAACCGGTGGCGGCCCGGTGGTACGGGCCATGCGTCGACGGTGCGCTCGATCCGACGATCGTCGCCCACGAGTACGCGCACGCCGTGACGAACCGGATGGTCGGTGGACCGGACGCCGGGCTCACGACCCCGGAGGGCCGGGCGATCGGGGAGGCGTGGTCGGACCTGCTCGCGGCGGAGTACCTGTGGGAGTACGCGCGTACCGGCCCTGATGGGAGCTCGCCGACCGCGATTGGTGCCTACGTCGCCGGCAACAGGGTCCGGGGTGTTCGCGACTACCGGCTTGGGAGGAGCCCTCTCACCTACGCCGACACCGCCGGCACTGGCGACTCGAGCAGCACTGGCGACTCGAGCAGCACTGGCGACTCGAGCAGCACTGGCGACCCGAGCGGGGCCGAGCTGGTCAGGAACCGCGCCGGCGTCTGGGCCGCCGTCAACTGGGACATCCGTTCGGCCCTGATCCGAAAGTACGCCGACGCAGCCACGGCCGAGGGCGCGAATCTGGGGCGGCACTGCGCAGATGGTGCGGCGCCGGTGACCGCGTGCCCCGGGAACCGGAGGTGGGTGCAGCTGCTGTTCGACTCGCTCCCGCTGCTGCAGAGCGACGCGTCGATGCTGGACGCGCGCGACGCACTGCTCGCCGCCGACCGGATGCGCTTCGACGGCGCGAACGCCACCGAACTGTGGCAGGCGTTCGCCCGTCGCGGTCTGGGGGCCGAGGCTCAGCCATCGTCCGTCGGACACGCGGCGGTACCCGACTTCACGGTCCCGGACTCGCTGGCCGGCGGCGAGCTCCGGGCCGCGACGCTCGTCGTCGGCGCCTTCAGCCATCCGTACGGGACGCCGGTCCCGGTGCGCGTGTTTGTGGGGCCGGCGGCCGACCAAGCGGTCCCCGTCGCGGACTCCGATCCCACGACCGGGCTCGATCGTGAAGTGCGGTTGGTGCCGGGACGCTACGCGCTCACCTGGTCAGCACCAGGGTTCGGTATGGGACGGGCGAGTGTGACGGTGTACCCGGGCCGGACGCGGTACCTGTCGCTGCGCCTACACCCCAACCTCGCCTCGGCCCGCAACGGCGCGGAGGTGACGAGTACACCGGCCGATATCGGGGCGGAGTCGGTCATCGACGAGCGCGAAGGTACCGCCTGGACGATCACCAGCGATCACCGCATCGACCGCGACTTTCGATCCGTCCGGCGCCTCGACGGGGCCGGCGACGACAGCGCTGCAGCAGCCGGGGACGGGGCCGAGGGGGCCGAGAGCGAGGGGGCCGAGAGCGAGGGGGACGGAAGCACCGGAAACGGGAGCGCAGGGAACGGGAGCGGCGACGGCCGGGTCGCGGTCGCCGTCGACCTGGCCGGGCGCGACCCGGCATGGGTGCGCGCGGTCCGCGTCAGCGCGATGACCCGTGACCGGTTCACCGCGCTGCGTTCGTTCGCCATCGAGGTCTGCACCCAGCAGCTGCTCGCTCCCTGCGCCGTCGACCAGCACGACCGGTGGCGGCGCATCTACACGTCTCCGGATGCGGCCTTCCCCGGCACAAGGCCGCGCCCGGTGACCCCGGACCTGACCTTCCGCGACTTCGACCTACCGGACAACCAGGCAACCCACGTGCGCCTCGTCGTCCTCGAGACCCAGTGCACCGGCAATCCCGAGTATCACGGGGAACAGGAGTCTGACCTGCTGTCGATGTCGGACTGCCTCACCTCGTCGAAGGCGGCCACCACATCCGTCGCCGAGCTCATGGTCTACGGGGTTGATCCGTGATCGGCAGCGCGGTTCCGTGATCATGTTCGTGATCATGAAGGCTTTCGGGCCATGTGGCCCGTTTCCTTCATGATCACGAACATGATCACCGTCATGATCACCGGCGACGGTCACGCAGATGGTCGCCCTGGGCAGTCGCCGGAGAGGCGACGGGTCAGTCGAAGACCGGGCCTCGCGTCCGGCTGCGCTTGAGCTCGAAGAAACCGTCCGTACCGGCGACGAGGAGTACGCCGTCCCAGAGCCTGCCGGCGTCCTCACCGCGCGGGATCGGTGACACGACCGGGCCGAAGAACGCCGATCCTGCCACCCGGATCACCGGCGTACCCACGTCGTATCCCACGAGATCCATGCCCTCCTTGTGGCTCTCGCGGAGGGCGTCGTCGTAGTCGTTCGTGTTGGCCGCGTCAACGAGGTCGGTCGACAGGCCGGCTGCCTCGAGCGCCTCCTCGAACGTGGCGCGCTCGCGGGGCTTCTTCTCGTGGTGGAAGCGGGTGCCGATCTCGGTGTAGTACCTGCCGAGGACCTCACTTTGGTCCTCGCCGTCCTTCTCCGCCTGCTGCGCGGCCGCGATCGCGATCCGGACCGCGCCCCACGAGGTCTCCAGGCCCTTCTTGTAGTCCTCGGACAGGTCTCGGCCGGAGTTGAGGACCGCGAGACTCATGACGTGCCACTGCGTCTTCACCGGACGTACCTTCTCCACCTCCACCATCCATCGGGAGGTGATCCACGCCCACGGGCAGGCCGGGTCGAACCAGAAGTCGGCGGTCTCTCGTTCATCGCCCATGCTCACTCCATCTCCTCAGGAAATCCTCGGCACGTCCTCGGCACCTTCTCGGCGTACTCTCCGTACCTCGCCCACACCTTCTCCGCACATTTCGGGCATTGCATCCGCCGGCAGACACCGGACGCACACAGCGGCCGGAACCGACGACCCATCATGGGCAACTTCACCGCCGACGTGCGACATTCCCCAATTGACCGGCCTGCGCAACTCTTTCGCGACGGCGACACCGCGCGTGGAAGGATGAGGGCTATGCCTGGCACGAACCTCACCCGCGACGAGGCCGCCACCCGCGCCCGTCTCCTGTCGGTCCACAGCTACGACGTCGAGCTGGACCTGTCATCGGCGCCCGACCCGGGGGCCACGACGTACTCCTCCACGACCGTGATCCGGTTCAGCTGCACCGAACCCGGCGCGAGCACGTTCGTCGACCTCATCGCTCCCCGAGTCCGTGAGATCGTCCTCAACGGGCGCGATCTCGACCCCGCGACGGCCTACGCCGACTCACGGATCACCCTCGATGACCTCGCCACCGACAACGAGCTGCGGGTCGTGGCCGACACGAGCTACATGAACACCGGTGAGGGCCTGCACAGGTTCTTCGATCCGGTGGACAAGCTTCCCTACCTCTACACCCAGTTCGAGGTGCCCGACGCGCGGCGGGTCTACGCGACGTTCGAACAGCCCGACCTCAAGGGCACCTTCGCGCTCACGGTGACCGCACCGGCCGACTGGCAGGTCGTCTCCAACTCCCCCAGCCCGGAGCCCCGGCGGCTGCCGGCGCGGGAGAGCGCCACCGCGGTCTGGGAGTTCGCGCCGACCCCCCGGATCTCGACCTACATCACCGCACTCGTCGCCGGGCCCTACCACGTGGTCCGGGACTCCTACGCCGGTCTGGCAAACGAGATCCCGCTCGCGGTCTTCTGCCGGCAGTCCCTGGCGGAGTACCTCGACGCGGACGAGATCTTCGACGTCACCAAGCGCGGGTTCGCGTTCTTCGAGGAGCAGTTCGACTACGCCTACCCGTTCGAGAAGTACGACCAGCTCTTCGTCCCCGAATACAACATGGGTGCGATGGAGAATGCCGGTTGCGTGACGATCCGCGACGAGTACGTCTTCCGCAGTCGGATGACCGACGCCGCCTACGAGGGGCGCGCCACGACGATCCTGCACGAGCTGGCCCACATGTGGTTCGGCGATCTCGTCACGATGGCCTGGTGGGACGACCTGTGGCTCAACGAGTCGTTCGCCACCTACGCGAGCACTCTCTGCCAGGCGGAGACGACCCGCTGGGCTCACGCATGGACGACGTTCGCCAACACCGAGAAGACCTGGGCCTACCGACAGGACCAGCTGCCGTCGACCCACCCGATCCAGGCCGTCATCGGCGACCTCGAGGACGTCCAGGTCAACTTCGACGGGATCACCTACGCCAAGGGCGCCAGCGTGCTGAAGCAGCTTGTCGCCTGGGTGGGGCGGGACGAGTTCTTCGCGGGGCTGCGCCACTACTTCAAGGCCTACGAATGGCGCAACGCCACCCTCGCCGACCTGCGCGTGTGCCTGGAGGAGACGAGCGGTCGCGACCTCGTCGCATGGAGCAAGGAATGGCTCGAGACCGCCGGGGTCAACACCTTCCGGGCGTCGTTCGACGTCGACGACAAGGGGCGGTTCACGTCGTTCGGCGTGGTCCAGTCGGCCGCGACCGAGCACCCGACGCGTCGGTCCCACCGGCTCGCGATCGGCCTGTACGACCGCACCGATGCCGGCCTGGTCCGGCGTACGCGGGTCGAGCTGGACGTCACCGGCGAGCACACCGACGTCCCCGAGCTGGTGGGGCTCTCCCGTCCTGACCTGATCCTGCTGAACGACGACGACCTGACGTACGCCAAGATCCGCCTCGACGACCGGTCGTTCGCCACCCTGATCGGGCACATCGGGGAGTTCACCGACTCGCTGCCCCGCTCGCTCGCCTGGACCGCCGCGTGGGACATGTGCCGTGACGCCGAGATCCCGGCCCGGGACTACATCGCTCTGGTGCTGGGCGGCGTGGCGGCAGAACCGGACATCAACGTCGTCCAGCTGCTGCTGCGTACTGCCGGCACCGCGGTCAACGTCTACACCGCGCCCGTGCGGCGGAACGAGGCGCGGAGGACCTGGGCCGACGGCCTGCTCCCGCTCGTCAAGGCCGCCGAGCCTGGTAGCGACCACCAGCTGGCGTTGGTCCGGACCTTCGCCGGCGCCGCCCTTGCCGAGCACGCCGACTTCCTGGCTGGGCTGCTCGACGGCTCGGTGGTCCTCGACGGCCTGGCAGTCGACGCCGAGCTGCGTTGGCGTCTTGTGCAGAGCCTCGCCCGACTTGGCGTCTTCGGAGAGGCCGAGATCACCGAGGAACTGGAGCGGGACCGTACGAGCAAGGGTCAGGAGGCGGCCGCCCACGCCCGGGCGGCGCGGCCCGACGCCACTGCCAAGGCGGACGCCTGGCGCGACGCGGTCGAGCGCGACGACATCCCCAACCAGACCCAGTTCGACACGATCCGGGGGTTCTGGCAGCCGGGACAGGAGGACCTGCTCGCGGGGTACGTCGACACCTACCTCGACGCGGCAGGTGCGGTCTGGGAACGCAAGGCCAACGAGATGGCCCAAGCGGTGCTCGTCGGTCTGTTCCCCCGCCTGCTGGCCACCCAGGAGACGGTGGACAAGGTGCAAGCCTGGGTTGACAACATCCAACCGGTGCCGGCCGTACGCCGACTGGTCGGCGAAGGGATCGCCGATCTGCAGCGCGCGCTGCGTGCGCAGGCCCGCGACGCCGAAGGCTGACCTCGGGCAAGTGCCTGGCCGGGCAACCTCCGCGTCGAACGAGGCCAGGCCCGCGCCCCCGTTCAGACCCAGCGGGAGATCTCGGCGTCGAAGTAGGCCCGGGTCGCGGCGGCCAGCTCTGCCGGCCAGGCAACGCCCGCCGCTTCGAGGGTCGCCCTCCCCGCTGTCTGCCACGCGTCGGCAGTGGCCCGCATCGCCTCGATCAGGACACCCGGAACGACGTCGAGCGGCGGAAGCTCCTCGAGCACCGACCGCTGCTCCGGCGTCAACTTCGAACTCCACTGCTTGACCCCCATGGGAGGCAGCGGCTGGTTGGCCTGGACGAACAGTTCGTAGAGCATCTGCCGGTGGCTCTGGACACCCATGATCCCGAGCAGCCAGTCCTCGCGGGCAACGACGGCCGGCGGAAAGTTCGCCATCGTCCGGTAGAACTCCTCGACCAGGAAGGCCATCCGCTCCAGATCAGGTCCCGCCCGGTCGACCGGCGGCGGCACCTGGGCGTCGAGGCCATCGTGGTCGACGACCACGATCCGCCGGCGAAACGGCGTCGTCGCGAGTCGACTGACCGGCTCGACCACCACGTCGAGTCGCAGGCAGTCGGTGGTCAGCGAGTAGAAGCTTCCCGGCATGTCCGGGATCTGTCGAGCGAGCAGAACCGGTGTGATGGTGGCGAGCCAGTCGCGCCACGACTCGGCGTGCCCGTCGAAGTCGTCGTCGCGGATCGCGAGGATCACGTCGAGGTCCGACCCCGCGTCGGCCACGCCGCGCGCCAACGAACCCGAGAGCCAGAACGCACGGAATCGCTCGTCCTCCCGTACGACGGCGAGGAGGCGACTGAAGAGTGCGCGGTAGCCAACGGGGAGCGGTTCGAGAGCTGCTGGTAGCGGTTCTGTCTGCACGGCGCTCACCTGTTCGGTCGCTCGGTCGCGTGGACAATCACCTGGCGCCCGCGTGGACGGGACCACCCACCCTCGCTCGCGCGCTCACTCCATTGTGGCGATCTGTCGGCGGACCCTAGGACTCGTCGAGATGGGCGGTCCTGGGACGCCGGGCGTGCTCACCAAGCTGCTGCAGCCCGGTGACGATCCCGCCCACGAGATCGCCGACAGCGAACGCCGACTGCATGGCCAGGACGACGAGCCGGCACGCGTCGTCGGACAACACCCGACCGGCATCCCGCCCCGTCAGGATCTCCATCCGCCGGGCGGTGGGGTCGACCAGGATCATGACAGAGCGCGCCGGGTCCGGGAGCGCGGCGTGCGCCTGGGCGGCGAAGGATCGCAGATCGCCGTCGACATGGCCGACGTAGGTGGAGAAGGTCAGCCCTGAGAGCTCGCCCGCGATGCGTACCGCACGCTCGATCTCGGCGCGCTCACGTGGGCTGAACGTCTCACCACTGGCCACCGGCGCCACCTCGCTCGGTGGAGGGTGATCCCTCGAGCGCCGGCCCGGACTCCTCCTCCGATGCACTCGCGGACGCGACCGCGGGACGGTCGCTGGACGTCGAACCTGTGCCCGCGGCGAGTTCGCCGGCGTCAGGGTTGGCGCCGAACCATTCCGGCCGGCCGGACCAGGAGAGACCAGGCTGCTGGCGCGCGCCGCGGATCAGGCCGGGCGCCATGACGAGCAGCGTGATGATGACGAAGAGCCCGACGGGAATGCCGACGAAGATGCCGATCACCTCGAGAGGTGTCATCGCCACGGCGGTCCCCTGGGGCGTCGCCCCGAAGGCGGGCGCCGCTCCCGTGAGCAGGAACGTGCCGGCACCGCTTACCACGACGGCCGAGGAAAGGAGCCGCCCGACCCTCTTCTGACTGTTCATCACGGGTGCCACCGTACCGACCCGGACCGACCAGCGGGCGCTCGCCCCGGGCCCACGTGCAACCCGCCTCGTGGCTCCGCGTCACATGCGGCATGTCCTGCCCGCGGGGCCCCGGATCGGCACGGTCTCGTGGCCCCTGCACAATGAGCCGGGTGGTGTATGCGCTGACCTGGAGCCAGTTCGCCGACAAGGCCGAGGTGCCGGCACGGATCGTCTTCCTGCTGATCCTCGGCGTCCTCATCCGCCTGATCGTCAATCGGCTGATCGACCGGTTGGTCTCCAAGACCGCTGGCCTCGCCCCGCCCAAGCACTTCTTCGGGAGCGAGCGGGCGGCCAAGATCCTCAGCACCAACGCCACGCTCTATCACGAACGCCGTGCGCAGCGGGCCCAGGCGCTGGGCTCGCTCTTCAAGAGCGTGACGACTGTGGTGACCGCAAGCGTCATCGTGCTGATGATCCTGGAGATCCTCGGCTATCCCCTGGGCCCGGTCCTCGCGAGTGCCGGCGTGGTCGGCGTGGCCCTCGGCTTCGGGGCCCAGAACCTCGTCAAGGACGTCATCTCGGGCGTGTTCATGCTGCTCGAGGACCAGTATGGCGTCGGGGACATCATCGACATGGGCGAGGCGGTCGGCACCGTCGAGGGCGTCGGTCTCCGGGTGACCCGGCTGCGCGGATTCGACGGGGTCCTCTGGCACGTCCGCAACGGCGAGGTCATCCGGATCGGCAACCGCAGCCAGGGCTGGTCGAGCCTGCTCCTCGACGTCGAGGTGGCCCCCGACGAGGACATCCCCCAGGTGGAGGAACTGATCAACGGCGTGGCGCAGGCGATCGCCGAGGACGACGCGTTCCGCGACAACATCCTCGAGGTACCGAAGGTGGTCGGCATCGAAGCCGTGACGGGTAACTCGATCACACTCCGCGTCATCGGCCGGTGTGCGGCCAACCAACACTTCGGGGTCCTGCGCGAACTCAGGCTGCGGCTCAAGGCCATCTTCGACGCCGAGGACATCCGGGTACCCGCCCCGATATGGCCCGACCATCAGACCGGAACGACCGGAACGGCGGCTCCGTAGCAGGCGGCCCCATCGAGGCGGGCCGACCCGTCGAGTTGTCGGAGGTCTGCCGCGCAGAAGCAGGTGAGCCTCCGACAACTCCGCATGGTGACCGAGCCTGTCCAGCTCAGACCAGGGCGGCGTCCAGGGTGATCGTCGTACCCGCGAGCGCTTTGGAGACCGGGCAGTTCTCCTTCGCCGTCTGAGCGGCCTTGGCGAAGGCGTCGGCGTCAAGACCAGGAATGTCCGCCCGGACTGTCAGGTGGATGCCGGTGATGCCCTCCCCCGGTTGGAACGTCACGTCGGCCTTCGTGTCGACCACGCGCGGCGGCGTCCCAGCCTGGGCGAGACCGTGCGAGAGCGCCATCGAGTAGCACGTCGAGTGGGCGGCCGCGATCAGTTCCTCGGGGCTGGTCTTGCCATTCGGGGCCTCGGAACGCGCTGGCCAGGTGACGTCGTAGGTCCCGAGACCGGACGAGTCGAGCGAGACCCGACCGGCTCCCTCGATCAGGGAACCTTCCCAGTGGGCGTTCGCGGTCCGCGTGGTGGCCATGGATCCTCCTGTCGGTTCCTGCATGGTTGTTCGGTCGTACGTAGGCCATCTTGCCGTGGCACCCTGGTGGCGATTTCCACCGGTTCCCCCTGCTGGCTATCCTTGCCGGAAATCCGCTCGCTGTTTCGGTTCCGACTTTCGGTCGGCGCCGTTGACCAGGACCAGGGCAGGCCGTCCCGCCAAGCCCGGAAGGCTGGTCCGAACCTTCGCTCCGCCCGCGTCGACCCACCACTCGACGGGAGGCCAGATGCCCGGATCCGCGGGTCCTCGCACAGTCACGCTCGCGGCCATCGCCGCCGAGGCGGGAGTTTCCGTGCCGACCGTGTCCAAGGTGCTGAACGGCAGGCATGACGTGGCCGCCCTCACGAGGGCACGGGTGGAGGAGTTGCTCAGTCACCACGGCTATCTCCGCAGCCGCAGCCGCCAGGCGACCGGCCTCATCGACCTCGCCATCGACAATCTCGCGACCCCGTGGGCGGAGGAGATCCTGCGAGGGGCGGTCGAGACCGCTGAGTCCGCGGACTTCAGTGTCGCCGTGTCGATCCTTCCGTACGCACAACCCTGGACGCCGTGGATCGACCGGATCCTGCGCCGTGGCAGCGACGGCGTCGCCGCGGTCGTCAAGCAGCTCGGGCGCTCGGACCTTCGGCGGCTGCGCGCCGCCGCCATCCCGCACGTCGCAGTGGATCCCATGGGCGACTGCGGACCCGAGACGCTCTCGGTCGGTGTCACGAACTGGCAGGGCGGATTCGACGCCACGCAGCACCTGCTCGACCTTGGTCACTCCCGGATCGCCGCGATCTCCGGGCCGCCGGTCCTGGAGTCGGCACGCGCTCGACTGGCCGGGTTCCGGTACGCGATCGAGGCGGCCGGACACGCCGTCGACCCTGCCCTGGTGACACCGGCACTCTTCACCCGCGAGGAGGGACAGGCCGCCGCCGGCAGGGTGCTCGACCACCCCCACCCACCCACCGCCATCGTCACCGGCAACGACGAGCAGGCGATCGGGGCGTACCAGGCCGCCCATGCCCGTGGGCTCCGGATTCCCGACGAGGTCAGCGTCGTCGGCTTCGATGACATCCCGATCTCCCAGTGGCTGGACCCGCCGCTGACCACCGTCCGGCAACCGCTCGCCGCGATGGCTGCGGCAGCGATGCGGATGCTCGTCCGCCAGATCGCGGTCGGGGCATCGGAGCCGAGCCGGATGGAGTTGGCCACCACCTTGGTCGTACGACGGAGCAGCGCACCTCTCCGTCGGTGAGAGGGTGGCGCAGGGGGCACCCTCACGCAAAGCCCACCTGGCGCCGAGAGATCCCCCACCTCAGCGCCACGGCGCGGAAACGCAAGCTCAACCGGGTCGTGACCCGCAATCACTTGACCGCGACGCCGTGACCACGGCAGCATCGCGATCACTTACCGCCCAGGCGTGATCAGCGGTAGAAAGTTTCTCCCCCCGTGAGCGCCCCGCCCGGGAGCGCCTGACCCGAGCGCTCGGCCCGAGCGCCGTTCCGAGGAGTGTCTGATGCGCATCGCGACGGCTCGATGGCGTCACGCGACCGCCCTGTTGGCGGCGTTCGCGTGCGTCACGGCACTCGTCCTCCCTTCCAGCGCACGCGCCGAGGAGGAGCAGCCCACGCAGCTGGTCGTCGCGGCGTCGCAGTCGGTCGACACGTTCAACCCGTTCATGTCGTTCTTCGCGATCGGCTACACGGTCGCGGGGTTGAGCTACGACTCGCTGATCGACTGGAGTGCCACGGACTTCAAGCCGGTCCCGGGCCTCGCGACCAAGTGGGAGGAGTCGGCGGACCACCTGACGTGGACGTACACGATCCGCAAGGGCGTGAAGTTCTCCGACGGCACTCCGCTGACGGCGCGCGACGCGGAGTTCACCTACAACCTGATGATGACCGACGAGGACGCCCGCGCGTCGTCGTCGGACCTGGTGGAGAACTTCTCCAGCGTCGACGCCCCCAACGACACCACTCTGGTCATCAGGCTCAAGCGCCCGACCAACCAGATGCTGGCGCTCGACAACGCCATCGTCCCCCGGCACATCTGGGAGAAGCACGAGGGCAAGGTCGGCGACTTCAAGAACTTCGACTTCCCGCTGGTCGGCTCGGGACCCTTCCAGGTCGTGGAGTTCAAGACCGACCAGTTCATCCGGCTGAAGGCCAACAAGGATTACTGGGCAGGCGCGCCGGCCTATGACGAGCTGGTCTTCCGCTACTACAAGACGCCGGACGCGAGCGTGCAGGCGCTCATCGCCGGCGAGGTCGACGTGGTGAGTGGCCTGACGCCCGCCGCGTACAAAGCGCTCGAAGGCAAGGCCGGCATCACCCTCAACCGGGCGGCAAACCGCCGGTTCGGCGCCATCACGTTCAACATGGGGGCGCGTACGAAGGACGGCAAGGAGTTCGGTGACGGCCATCCCGCACTGAAGGACAAGGCGGTCCGACAGGCGATCCACTACGCCACCAACAAGGAGGAGCTGATCGCCAAGGTCAACGACGGCATGGCTCTGCCCGGCATCAGCTACATCCCGCCGATCTTCGACACCTACCACTACGAGCCGAGCGACGCGGACAAGGTGACGTTCGACATCGACAAAGCCAACCAGATCCTCGACGAGGCGGGATACGAGCGCGGGTCCGACGGGATCAGACGCATGCCGGACTCGGACGAGCCGCTGAAGTTCCGCCTGCTCAACCATTCCGACACACCGTCAGAGGCGACCGACTCCGAGTTTCTCAAGGGTTGGTGGAAGCAGATCGGGATCGAGGTGACGATCGAGGCCGCCGACTTCACCAAGCTCAACGACAACCTCTACCTCGGCCGGTACGACATCATCTTCTCCGGCTGGGGGGTCGGCCCCGACCCGACGTCGATCCTCAGCCTGCACACGTGCGGCGTCCTTCCCGACGACGCGAGCGGGACGCAGCGCGACACCGACACGTTCTACTGCAACCCGGCCTACGACAGGCTGCACGAGAAGCAGAAGGCCGAGAGCGACATCGCCAAGCGGGCGGCGATCGTCAAGGAGATGCAGCGGATCCTCTACACCGACGCGCCGGTCATCACGCTCCGCTATGCCGACACCCTCGAGGCCTACCGCAGCGACCGCTGGACCGGGTTCATCAAGCAGCCGTCCACGCGGGGCATGATCTCGGGCCAGCAGGGCAACTGGGCGTACATGTCGGCCAGGCCGGTGCAGGCCGAGGATGCTGGCGGCTCGCGCGTCGCGCTCTTCGTCGGTGGCGGTGCCGCCGTCGTGCTGATCGCCGCGGCCGCCGGGTTCGTCGTCGTACGCCGGCGCAAGACCGCGGACGAGCGGGAGTAGCCGGCCACTCATGGCGATGGATCCATCGCTGGTAGCGCGGTCCGCCGACTCGACGGGGTCGGCGGACGCGGCCACCGGCGGACCGAATGCGGCCGGCGGGGACCCAGGCCACGAGGGTGCCGGGGCGCGCCCGGGTGCAGGCGGCTTCGCCCGCTACCTCCTGAGCAAACTCGGTGGTGCCGCGCTCTCGTTGCTCATGGTGGTCTTCTCGGCGTTCTTCCTCTTCCGGATCCTGGGCGGCGACCCGGTCGACGCGCTGACCCGCGACGTGCCCACCACGCCGGCCGAACGCGTTGCGCTACGGGAGAAGCTCGGCCTGGACGATCCGCTCGGCCTGCAGTTCCTCACCTACCTGCAGGGGGTGGTGACCGGCGACCTCGGCGAGTCCTACCAGTACCAGCAGCCGGTCACGACCCTCATCCTCGAACGCCTCGGCGCCACCGTCCTGCTCACCGGCACCGCGCTCGTGCTGGCCGCCTCCCTCGGGTTGTGGATCGGGACGCGGGCGGGTTGGCGCCAGGGCAGCAGGTTCGACAAGACGCAGGTCGGGGTCTCGCTCACTCTCTGGTCGGCGCCGACGTTCTGGTTCGGGATGCTCGTCATCATGGTGTTCGCGCGCTATCTCGGGCTCTTTCCGATCAACGGCATGGTCGCGCCGCGTACCCCTGACGAGTTCTGGCCGCAGACGCTCGACACCCTGCACCATCTCGTCCTGCCAGCCGTCACGATGACGGCGGTGATCTACGCGCAGTACGTCCTCGTCATGCGGTCGTCGATCCTCGACGAGATGGGCAACGACTACCTCACGACGGCGCGCGCCAAGGGCCTGCGGGACGCCCGGGTACGCAGCCGGCACGCGGTACCCAACGCACTGCTGCCCACGGTGACGCTGGTGTTCCTCCAACTCGGGAGCGTGGTCGGCGGCGCGATCCTCACCGAGACGGTGTTCAGCTGGCCGGGTCTCGGACTGCTGGCCTACCAGGCGTTGAAGATCCCCGACCTGCCACTCCTGCAGGGGACGTTCCTGTTCTTCTCCACCGCGGTGATCCTCGCCAACACCGCAGCCGACCTCGTTTACCGGTTCCTCGACCCGAGAGTGCGGCACGCGTGAGCGCCACCGGGGCACCCGACACGGCCGGGCTGGCGTCCGGTCGCGCGGTCGCCTGGCAGCGACGCAAGGCGGCCTTGACGCGGTTCTGGCGCGACTACCGGCGGCAGCGAGTGGGCGTCGCCGGGCTCACCGGCATGGTCCTCATCGTCGTGCTCGCGCTTGCGGCACCGCTCCTCACCGACGAGAGCGGCCTCGACGTCACCCAGGCCACCGGCGAACGCCTGGAGGCGCCGAGTGCACGCTTCCTCCTCGGTACGGACGAGTCCGGTCGGTCAGTTCTGCTCCTCATCCTGTGGGGGGCCCGGATCTCCTTGCTGGTCGGCGTAACGGCGACCCTGCTGGCGATGGGCATCGGCACCCTCGTCGGTATCGCGGCGGGACACTTCGGCGGGTGGTTCGCGGGGTTGCTGATGCGGATCACGGACTGGTTCATCGTTCTGCCGCGGCTGGTACTCGCGATCGCCCTCGCCGCGGTTCTCGGACCGAGCCTCACCACGATCATCGTCGCGATCGGCGTCACGTCGTGGGCCGGCACGGCACGGCTGATCCGGGCGCAGACACTCGCCGTGGAAGCCCGTCCGTACCTCGAACGCGCCAAGGCCCTCGGTGCGGGTCACTGGCACCAGATGACCCGGCACGTGCTTCCCAACGTGATGCCTCTCGTTCTCGCCAGCACCACCCTCGAGGTGGCGAGCGCGGTCCTTGCCGAGGCGACACTGGCGTTCCTCGGGCTGGGTGATCCGTCGCGGATCTCGTGGGGCGGCATGTTGAGCCGGGCCAACTCCTCCGGAGCGATCACCTACGGCGCCTGGTGGTATCTCCTGACACCCGGCCTCGCGATCCTGGTGGTCGTCCTGTGCTTCACGCTGTGTGGGCGCGCGCTGGAGGCCGTCTTCAACCCGCGGCTTCGGGGGCGGTGAGGGCTGGCGATGGTGGCGCTCCTCGACGTCTGCGACCTCGCGGTCACCTACCACGGCACCCGTGGCGACGTACCGGCCGTGCGTGGCGTCGACCTCACCCTCGACGTCGGTGAGACCCTCGGCATCGCCGGCGAGTCCGGCTGTGGCAAGTCGACGCTCGCGTTGGCGCTGCTCCGGCTCCTTCCCGCCGGTACGACCGTGACCGGACAGGTGCTGCTCGATGGCGACGACGTACTCGCCATGTCGTGGGGACAGCTCAGGGCCGTGCGGTGGGCCGGCAGCTCGATCGTCTTCCAGGGTGCGATGCACGCGCTCAATCCCGTCCACCGGATCGGTCGACAGATCGCCGAGCCCATCCTGCTGCACGAGGAGGTCACCGAGGCGCAGGCCCATCAGCGGGCGGCCGACCTGCTCACCCAGGTGGGCCTGCCGACGTGGCGGGCGGCCAGCTACCCGCACGAACTCTCCGGGGGCCAGCGGCAGCGGGTCATGATCGCGATGGCTCTCGCCTGCTCGCCGCGGCTGATCATCGCCGACGAGGCGACCACGGCGCTGGACGTGATGATCCAGGCCCAGGTGCTCGACCTCATCGCCGGACTCGTCGCCGAGCGCGGGATCGGCCTGCTCATGATCAGCCACGACCTCTCGGTCCTGTCGTCCACCTGTGCGCGGCTCGCGGTGATGTACGCCGGCCGAGTCGTGGAGGTCGGTCCCGCCCGGTCGGTCTTCACCTCCCCGGCGCATCCGTACGCGGGAGCGCTGGCGGCGGCGTTTCCGACCATTGGTGACCCGAACTCGCGTGGGCGCCCCCGCGGGCTGGGCGGCGATCCACCCGACCCGGCCGCGATCCCGTCGGGGTGTCCGTTCCATCCGCGCTGCCCGGTGGTGCTGCCGGAGTGCTCGACGGCCGACGTAGGTCTGTGGCCGGTCGACGGCGGTGACCGTCACGCCGCCTGCGTACGCGCAGCCGGGGCGCCGCCGTTGTCGTCGGGCTCGCGCTGCGGAACCGGACAATGACCACGCTGAGCATGACCGTGCCGAGAATGACCACGCTGAGCATGCCCCTGGGACCCGACGCAGGCATGGACGCCTGGTCTGCGTCCACAGGACTGCTCAGCGTGGTCATTCTCGGCTGGCACCGGATGACGACGACTGGCCGTGGCCGGCCCCCGGTCGAACACCCACGAACCAGCGAGGCGGAAGGGGAAGGAACGCCGAGTGAGCGAACCGATCCTGTCGGCGCGTGACCTGCGAGTCGACTTCCGCGTCCGTGGTGGGCGGACCGCCCGCGCCGTCGACGGCGTCCACCTCGACCTCGCGCCCGGTGAGGTACTGGCACTCGCCGGCGAGTCGGGCTGCGGCAAGACGACCCTGGCGCGGACCCTGCTCGGCCTCGTCCGCCCGTCCGCCGGCACGGTCGCGAACGCCGGCCAACCGCTGACCTACAGCACTGGCGCTCTCAAGGCGTACCGGCGTTCAGTCCAACTCGTCCTGCAGGACCCGACGGGCGCGCTCAACCCCCGACACACCGTCTACGAGGCCGTCGCCGAGGGGCTGCGCATCCATGGGATCACCGGCAACGAACGCGACCGGGTGGCCGACGCGCTGGCAGTCTGCGGACTGCGCCCGCCGGAGCGGTTCTTCCTGGCGTACCCCCATGAGCTGTCCGGTGGGCAGCGCCAGCGCGTGGTGATCGCGGGTGCGCTGGTCCTCGAGCCGAAGGTGATCATCGCCGACGAGCCGGTGGCGTCGCTCGACGCGTCCGTCCGGGGCGAGATCCTGGCGCTGCTACTGCGGCTGCGGGAGGAGTTCGGTCTGGCGGCGCTCGTGGTGACCCACGACCTCGGGCTCGCGTGGAGCATCGCCGACCGGCTGGCCGTGATGTACCTCGGGCGGATCGTCGAGACCGGTCCGGTCGAGCGGATCCTCACCGAGCCACGGCATCCGTACACGCGTGCGCTGGTGTCGGTACTCCCGGACTCGCCGATCGCCTCGCCGATCGTCCTCGCCGGCGAACCACCCGATGCGACGCAGATCCCGCCCGGGTGCAGGTTCCATCCCCGGTGTCAGGAGCTCGCGTCCGGCGCGGCGGAGGCCGCCGGCGTGGCCGAGTCCTGCCGGCGTACCCCCGTGGAGATCATCGAAGCCGGCACCACCGCGAGCGTCGCCGCGACGCCTCCCGAGCCCGGTGCCCGCAAGCCTGGTGCCGCCGAGGGTGCCGCCGAGCCCGGTGCCGCCGAGCCCGGTGCCGCCGAGCCCGGTGCCGCCGACGTCGCCTGTCACCTCCATGCCGCCCGCGTGCTGGGGCGGACGTGACCACGTGTGCGTGATCATCCCCGGAGATGGGCGGCGCATTCGGCGTGCAACATGGCGAATTGCCGTGCATCGTCCAGGTATCCGGAGCGGTGTTCACTGACTTGGTCCCGGTTGTCACAATGGACGGCGATGAGCGAGCAACCGCAGAACCTCCAGGCCGGGCAGGATCCGGACGTCGGCATCCCGATCACGGGCGGCGCGGACGCCTCGGAACCCGATGCGTACGCCGGCACCTTCTACGCCGCCATCGGTGGCCACGAGACGTTCGTACGCCTGGTCCGGCGCTTCTACGAAGGCGTCGCGGACGATCCTGTCCTGCGTCCGCTCTACCCCGAGCCCGATCTCGCCGGGGCCGAGGAGCGTCTGAGGATGTTCCTCGAGCAGTACTGGGGGGGTCCGCGCACCTACTCCGAGCAGCGGGGCCATCCGAGGCTGCGCATGCGGCACGTCCCCTTCGCGGTGACCGACGATGCCCGCGACCGGTGGCTCGCACACATGCGCGCGGCGGTCGACGAACTCGCCCTCGATCCGGCGTACGAGAAGGAGCTCTGGGCCTACCTCGTCATGGCCGCCAACTCCCTGGTCAACACCGGACCGACCGACACTGGACCGACGGACACCGGTCCGGCCGACCCCGGACCTGCGGCGCCGGGCCAGCGCCCCAACCTGCTGCGCTGATCTGGTTCCCAGCCACATCCAGACCAGCCACATCCCAGACCAGCCACATCCAGACCAGCCACATCGAGGCCACATCCAGACCGGCCCCATCCGCCTGCCACGTCCAGACCAACCGTGAGACGCTCGGCCGACGAGCCAGCCCAGCCGAGCTGACTGACCGCAGCCCGACCGCACCGAGAGGCCGCCATGACCACGACACCGCCCGCCGCATGGTGGCGAACCGCCGTGATCTACCAGATCTACATCCGCAGCTTCGCCGACGGCAACGGCGACGGCATCGGCGACATCGCGGGGATCCGGTCCCGACTCCCCTACCTCGCGAACCTCGGGGTCGACGCGGTCTGGATCACCCCGTGGTACGCCTCGCCGATGGCGGACGGGGGCTACGACGTGGCCGACTTCCGGGACATCGCACCCGAGTTCGGAACCTTGGCCGAGGCCGAGGCGATGATCGCCGAGGCGCACACGCACGGCCTGCGGGTGATCCTCGACATCGTGCCCAACCACACCTCCGACCAGCACCCGTGGTTCGTGGCCGCGGTCGAAGCCGGACCGGGTTCGGCGGCCCGGGAGCGGTACTGGTTCCGACCCGGCAAGGGACCCGACGGCGCACTGCCACCCAACGACTGGCGCTCGGTCTTCGGCGGCCCCGCCTGGACCCGGGTCGACGACGGCGTACCGACCAGTGAGCACGACGAGGCGCGACGCACCGGTGCGGCCGGCGACTGGTACCTCCATCTGTTCGCCCCCGAGCAGCCGGACCTCAACTGGACCAATCCAGAGGTACGCGACGAGTTCGCCGACATCCTGCGCTTCTGGTTCGACCGTGGCGTCGACGGGTTCCGGATCGACGTCGCCCACGGGCTCGACAAGCACACCGGCCTGCCTGACATCGGCCTCGACGAGGAAGAGCTCCTCGCTGAACCCGACATCGCAGACCACCCGCACTGGGACCGCGACGGCGTTCATGAGATCTACCGTGAGTGGCGCCGAATCGCCGACTCGTACGCCGACACCCCGGAAGGCTCCCGGGTCTTCGTCGCCGAAGCGTGGGTACGCACCGAGAGCGACCGGCTGGCCCGCTACCTGCGACCGGACGAGTTGCACACGGCGTTCAACTTCGACTTCCTCAAGTGCGCGTGGAACGCCGCGGACCTCCGTCGCTCCATCGACCACAACCTCCAGACCCTCGTTGCCGTGGACGCACCTTCCACCTGGGTCATGTCCAACCACGACGTGCCACGGCACGTGACGAGGTACGGCCGGGCGGGCGGCCTCCTGCGGCGGCCGACCGCCGCCGACGGTCCGGCCGACATCGCGCTGGGAACCCGCCGCGGCCGCGCCGCCGCACTGTTGATGCTTGCCCTGCCTGGCAGCGCGTACGTCTACCAGGGCGACGAGCTTGGCCTGCCCGAGGTGGAGGACCTTCCGGTCGGAGCCCTGCAGGACCCGATCTGGACCCGCAGCGGTGGCACCGTACGCGGCCGCGACGGCTGCCGGGTCCCGTTGCCGTGGACGGGTGACGCCCCGGCGCTCGGGTTCGGCTCGGGCGCGCCGTGGCTCCCCCAGCCGGCTGAGTGGAAGGCGCTCAGCGTCGATGCACAGACCGGCGACCCGGAGTCGGTTCTGGAGCTCTACCGGACGGCGCTGACGCTGCGCAGATCGCTGCCAGGGTTGGCAGACGGGACCCTGCGGTGGCGGAACGATCTCGCCGAAGACCTGTTGGCGTTCGAACGGCCCGGCCGTTTCTGCTGCGTGGTCAACTTCGGTACGGGTTCGGTTACCCTGCCGCCGCACGAGAAGGTCCTGCTGTCAAGCGGCCCGCTCTCCGGTGACGAACTCCCGTCGGACACGACGATCTGGCTGACACTTTCCTGAGCGCCGGAAGTCGCCAGAGTATTCATCCGGCAGAAATCCATTCGCCGTACTCCTGCCCGTCCTTTCCGGTTTACCGCGGAATTCCAGTGACGGCCGCCGGCTCCCGAACACGGGACCCGGGGTCGTTGTAGTTCAGGAATTTCTCGACCCCGAACGTCGATTCCACATCATCGAAACCCACCGCGTCGACCCTCCCCACCACACGACGCGCACCTCGAATCCACGCTTGTGCAGGTGCCGGCCTTGACACCTTCCTCTCCACGACGTACCTGACGCACACCAGCGTGGTCCAGAATCGGTCGAGCGGTTCTGGCGGTGGACTGTTCAGCTTCGCCAGCGAAGTGGCGGCCAACGACAGCAAGATCAACGCGAACTCCATCGCCAGTCCAGACGGCTCGGGCGGCGGCATCCACAGCATCGACTCCGACGTCAGGTTGACCGACACCACCGTCAACAAGAACCTCTCGACGGAGCCTCCTGGCGGGTGCCTGAAGGAGGGCGGGACGGCCGAGATCGACGACAAGTCGGAGATCACCAAGAACCGGCCATCCAACTGCGCGGACAGCGGAGACCCGGTAGAGAACTGCTTCGGCTGATCCTCGGCTCGGGTCAACGCAACCAAACCGTGAACGACACCTGAACGCACACACATCCGGTCGCTTTCCGGCCCGACACGTTCGGCCCGGGAGCGACCGGACGCATGTGTGCCGGCGAACAGCGGCAGAGCTGGCGGAAAGATCAAATCTCTGACGAGCCGAAAACATCAGATGTACGATCGAAGGCCAGTCCGAGCCACATCCCGACCACCGTCAGGAGGCTCGTCATCACGTCCATCCGATCGATGGCTGAAGACACTGCCACCTCGCTTCCCCATGCCCTCACCCTCTGGTACCTCCAACCCGCGACCGACTGGGAAAGCGAGGCACTTCCGATCGGCAACGGGCGGCTGGGTGCCATGGCGTTCGGTGGAGTCGCCACCGAACATCTCCAGCTGAACGAGAAGACCTTGTGGACAGGCGGTCCTGGCGCGGTGGAGGACGGCCACCCCTATGCGTACGGCCTCTGGGAACGGCAGCGAGCGGGCGCGCTGCAGGAGGTGCGCGACCACCTGGCCGCCCACGGCAGCGCCGAACCCGCCTGGCTGGCGGAGAAGCTTGGCCAGCGGGACTGGGCGTTCGGTGCGTACCAACCGTTCGGCGACGTGTACATCGACGTGCACGACGCGGGCGTCAGCGCCGACAACTACCGACGCAGTCTCGACCTCACCACCGCGATCGCCCGGGTGGACTACGACATCGACGGCATCCACTACTCACGTGAGCACCTCGCGAGCTACCCGGATGGCGTCATCGCATCCCGGCTGGAAGCGAGCCAGGCCGGAAAACTGTCGCTGACCGTGCGTTTCGAGTCCCCGAACCGCCACGCACGGGTGCACGTCAACGACGGCCGGATCACGATCCGGGGATCCCTTCCCGACAACGGACTGCGCTACGAAGGTCAGCTTCTCGTCGTGGCCGAGGACGGTTCCCTGCTCGACGGCGAAGACTCGGTGACAGTCAGGGAGGCCCGGGCCGCGACGCTGCTGCTCTGCCTGGGAACCGACTATGCCGAACGCTATCCCAGCTACCGTGGGAAGAAGCCCCATCGCAAAGTCTCGCGCCGGATCAACGCCGCCGCGGCGCAGCCGTATTCGGCTCTGCGTACGGGCCATGTCACCGACTACGCCGGGCAGTTCGGGCGGGTGCGTCTGGACATCGGGGCGCCCCCACACACGACGCTTCCCACCGACGAACTGCTCGCTGGCTACGACGGGACTGGCCCGGACGCTCGTGCGCTGGAATCGTTGTACTTCCAGTACGGGCGCTACCTGCTCCTTGCCTCGTCGCGACCCGGCTCGCTGCCCGCCAACCTGCAAGGCGTGTGGAACGCGTCGCCGACACCGCCCTGGTCGAGTGACTATCACGTCAACATCAACCTGCAGATGAACTACTGGCCCGCCGAGACCACCAACCTGGCCGAGTCCGTCACACCGCTCGTCGACTTCATCGATGCGCTGAGACCAGCCGGTCGCGACGCCGCGAAGCAACTCGACGGTGCCAGCGGCTGGATCGTCGGCAACCAGACCAATGTCTGGGGGTTCGCCGGCGTACGCGACCACCCGACGTCGTTCTGGTTTCCCGAGGCGGCAGCGTGGCTGTGCCGGCACCTGTGGGAACACTACGAGTTCGGCGGAGAGGTGGATTTCCTTCGTACGAAGGCATTTCCGATCATGGCCGAGGCGGCGCTGTTCTGGCTCGACTTCCTCGTACCCGACGTCAATGACGACCTGCTGGTCGTCTCGCCGAGCTACTCACCCGAACACGGACCGGTGACGGCGGGGGCCTCCATGGCGCAGCAGGTGGTGGCAGACCTCTTCGCACACACGATTGCGGCGAGCGAGGTCCTCGGTGAGGACCCGGCGTTTCGCCGGCGGCTCGCCACCGCACTGCGGCGACTCGACCCAGGACTCCGGATCGGTGGCTGGGGGCAACTACAGGAGTGGAAAGCAGACGTCGACGACGCCACTGACGACCATCGGCACGTCTCGCACCTCTACGCACTCCACCCTGGCGGACGGATCTCGCCCGGCAAGACTCCGGAGCTGGCCCAAGCTGCTATGGCGACCTTGCGGGCGCGCGGCGACGGCGGCACCGGGTGGAGCAAAGCGTGGAAGATCAACTTCTGGGCGCGACTCCATGACGGTGACCACGCGCACCGGATGCTGCGGGAGCTTCTGCGGCACTCCACGCTCTCCAACCTCTGGGACACGCACCCACCGTTCCAGATCGACGGGAACTTCGGCGCGACAGCCGGGATGGCGGAGATGCTGCTCCAGAGCCGGTGGGACGGCGAGAACCGAGCGACGCTCCACATCCTCCCCGCACTGCCCACCAGTTGGCGCCAGGGCACCGTCACCGGACTGCGTGGCCGCGGAGCCGTCATCGTGGACATCGCGTGGGCGGGCGGACTACCGACCCGCATCCACTTCTCCTCCCCCGGCCGGGACGTCAAGCTGCGGCTGGTGAGCACGCTTTTTGCCAACGGTCGCTACGTTCTCATCCAGTGCGCGACCGGTGATCTCGTCGACCATCACCGCAGCGGCACGCTGGTGACGATGCAAGCCCGGACAGGCGAGCGGTACGAGGTCGTGGCCACCGGCTGACTCCACTCCCGTCGCCGCTCCTGCCACTCACAACCGCCTGGCGCCCGCCTTGCGGTCAGCGCCTGCCGGGGAAGTCGACGAGATCGCGGATCCGCACCGGCAGGCCGCTCGCGAAGGAACGGTTCGCCGCCGCGCCGACCAGCATCGCGTACGCACCGTCGACGTGGGTCGCGGCACGGCCGAGCGGGTCGGCCTCCTTGACCTCACCGAACAGATCGTTGAGCAGGCGCCGGTCACCACCACCGTGGCCGCCGGCGCCCTCTTCGACCTCGACCGGCCGGGGCACATCCCACAACGGACGGATCATCAGCTGCGCACGGTCGATGGGCGGCGCCTTCTTCGCCGCACCCGCGCCTGGCTTGTTCGGATCCTGCGCCGTTCCACTGACGTACGAACGTTCCTCGACGTTGAGCTCGAGGCGTCCTTTCGTACCGTTGAACATGACGCGATAGCCCTCCCACGGGGAGTACGCCGTGAGGTGGTAGGTCATCGTCGCGCCCGTCGCGTAGCGGACGAGCACCGACATGTCGTCCTCGATGCTGATGCCGTCGGCGAACACGTTGCGGTCGCGCAGGTAGCCGTCCTCGTGCTCGGCGTCGAGGTAGAGCGCGCGCAGGGTCGGGTCGTCCGCGAGACTGATCGCCCAGGGATTCTTCTCGCCGTCGGGGCTCCCGTGGCTGCGATAGCTCCGGACGACCTCGCCGCGGCGTTCGGCGTTGTCGCGGCCGTAGAAGCGGAGGTCGCCGAACCCGAACACCGTTTCCGGCACCGTGCCGAGCCACCAGTTCACCAGGTCGAAGTGGTGGCTTGCCTTGTGGATCATCAGGCCGCCGGAGTTGCGCTTGTCGCGGTGCCACCTGCGGAAGTAGTCGGCGCCGTGCCGGGTGTCGAGCAGCCACTCGAAGTGCACCGACTGAACGTCACCGATCGCCCCGGACTGGATGAGGTCCTTGACCGCGGAGTTGCGCGGCGCGTAACGGTAGTTGAACGAGACGGTGAGTTTCTGGCCGGTCCGGTGCTGGGTGTCAAGGATGCGTTGACACTTGTCCGCGTCGGTCGTCAGCGGCTTCTCGGAGATGACATCACGGCCATTTTCCATCGCCGTGACGATGTAGTGATCGTGCGTACGGTCGACCGACGTGACGATCACGGTGTCGACCCGCTCCTCGTCGAGCATGCGGACGAACTCGTCCGGTGCGTACGTCGGAATCGGTGCGATGCCGTAGGAGTCGGCGAACTTCTTGTTGTAATAGCCCATCCGGGTCTGGTTGGGATCGCACAGCGCAACCAGCTGACCGCTCTCGTGATACTCGGTGAGCAGCGCGGTCGTGAACATCCGGGACCTGGAACCCAAGCCGACCACGGCGTACCTCGCCCGCTCGCTCCCACCGGCCTGACCCGTCGCAGCCGTCGGTGCCTTCGAGGAATCCTGCGTGGTCATCCGAACTCCTTCCGGCAACCGCTCGGGTCGCCGTCGTGCCGGTCATCGCGTGGGTGTGCGACTCTCACGCCGTCCCGCGACGCTCCGCCTGGTAAGCGCTTTCTCGGCAAACTAGACCCAATCAAGTCCCCTCGCAAGGTGGAGCGCCGGAGCCGACCAGGACCGGCCCACTCGCCAGCAGCACGTCCCGAGGCGCCACCGTCGATCATGGAGCCCGGTCGGGCGGTAAGCGATGCCGACCCGACCCGGCGCTCTAAGCTGTCGCCGTGACACAGCTGCCTGAGCCAACCGACCCGAAGGGACAGGTCGAGCCGACTGCCTCGGCGGGGCACGTCGAGCCGACGGGGCCGAACGGCCCGCGTGATGTGCGCGCCTCGGACGCCGACCGGCACCAGGTGGCCGAGCGACTGCGTGACGCGGCGGGCGACGGCCGGCTCACCCTTGATGAGCTGGACCAACGTCTCGAGGGGGTCTACGCCGCTCGGACCTACGCCGAGCTGGACCGGTTCACCCATGATCTTCCTGCCGTCGACCCGGCGACCGGGTGGGCCGCACGCCCGGATCCAGCGGCGGCGCCGGCCTACCACGGCACCCTGCCGGGGCAGGCGGTGTCGATCGCCTTCATGTCCGGGGTCAACCGCCGTGGATCCTGGGTGGTCCCCCACGCACACACCGCCGTCGCCTTCTGGGGCGGGGTCAACCTCGACCTGCGGAACGCCCGCTTCACCCAGCCCGAGGTGACCATCCGAGCGTTCGCGATCATGGGTGGCATCGAAGTGATCGTGCCGGAGGACGTCGACGTCATCGTCGACGGTGTCGGGATCATGGGCGGCTTCGACGACAGCAGCGACGTGGTCGAACCCGACTCCGGGGGCTCGGAGGACGCTCAGCGCCCCGCACTCCCCCACACCGGCCACGGCAGCCACGTGGGCGCCGCCAGCCACAGCAGCCACAGCCACGCGGAGCCTGGTCAGGACGGCGCGGCGAACGCGGACAGGGGCCACGCCACCGGCGGAACCGTTGCGCCGCGAACCAGCCGGCCGGTTGTCCGCGTCACCGGACTGGCGTTCTGGGGTGGCGTCAACATCAAGCGCAAGGCCCGCCCCGCCCGATGACCGCAGGGCGCGGCGTGCTCCTGCCCTCACTCGACCTGATCCGGCAGACGATCGCCGTCGAGACCGCCTACACCCTTGCCAGGCTGCGGATCTTGGAACGCCTGCCTGGCAATCCGATCGGTGTCGCCTACCGCCACGTCGACGACGGGGTGGTGGCGATGATGGCGCGGCACATCCCTGGGTTCAATGCCGTGACCGGACTGCGCTCTGGACTCGAACGGCACGTCGCGCCGCTGGCCGAGTGGTATCTCGCCGCGGGCATCCAGACGCAGTTCGAGCTGGTCCCGGGCACCTACGACAAGGAGCTCGGCCGGGAGCTCAGCCGCCTCGGATACTTCCAAGCAGGTTTCCACACCTCGCTCATCCGCGAGCCTGAACCGCTGGGCGGCGACACGGAAGCGACGGGCGCTGCTGCCGCCGTCGAGCGGGTCACGACGGCCGAGCAGTTCGATGCGTTCCTCGACGCCTACACGGCTGGCTGGCAGATCCCGGAGAGAGCCGGGTTCAAGGCGAACGTACAGCCTTGGCTGGGCCTTCCCGGGTGGCAGCTCTATCTTGCGCGGGTCGATGGCCGGCCGGCGGCGGCAGGCATCCTCTTCCTGCACGACAAAGTGGGTTACTGTGCCGACGCGGCGACCGATCCGGCTTTCCGGCGCCGCGGGTTGCAGACCGCGCTGCTCCGACGCCGGAACGCGGACGCGAACGCGGCCGGTGTCGAGTTCGTCTGCAGTGGCGCCGACTACCTCTCGACGAGTCATCGCGCGATGGAACGAGTCGGCATGCGCGTGCAGTTCGTCCGCGCACTGTGGCGCGAGCTCGGGTAACACGCCTGGCCGTCACTCGTCGCCGCGGTACCGCTCCAGCCACGAAAGCTCCTCCGGGCTCAGCCGGCGTGGCCGGTCGAGCTCGGCGTCGAAGGCCGCCAGCACACTTCGCGCCGAGGCGTAGCGCGTCGCCTCGTCGCTCACCTCATAGTCGATCGTGAACGACGAGGAGCGGATCGTGGTGACCCAGGTTTCGACGATGATCGGCTCCGGTCGGTAGACCAGGGGACGCTTGTAGTCGATCTCATGGCGTACGACGACGAGTTCGCCCTCGAAGCTCTTCACGCCCGCCTGCCGGGCGCCGTCGAAGAACAACGCGACTCGTGCTTCCTCCAGCAGGCGCAAGAATTCGACGTTGTTGACATGACCGTACGAATCCATGTCTGACCAGCGCAGCGGGCACTGGAACACGAAGGGCGCCACCCCGCGATCCTCTCAGGCCTGGCGATGACCGCTCGTGGGGGGACCGCAGGGTCTCGGTGCGGACGCGCGACAGCTCCCTGACGTCGCTTCCTGCCCGATGTCCTACGTCTGCAGGACGGCGCCCGTGGTCCTACTTCTGCAGGACGGCCTGGACGGACAGCTGGACCGACACCTGGTCGCCGATGAGGAACTTCTCGCCGCCGAGAGGCACGTTCGTGTCGACGCCGAACGCCTTGCGGTCAATGGTGGTGGTCGCATCGAATCCGGCACGCGTGTTGCCGTAGGCGTCCTCCTCGACGCCGAGGAACTCGGCGGCGAGATCCACCGACCTGGTGACCCCCTTGATGGTGAGGTCGCCAGTCAGGACAAAGCCGTCGCCGTCGGACCGGATCCCCGTCGAGACAAAGGTCATCACGGGGTGGTTGTCGATGTCGAGAAAGTCTCCGGACCGCACATGATCATCACGTTGCTTGGTGCCGGTGTCGATCGATGCGAGCTGGATCGACACCGTCGCCTTGGACGCGGCGGGGTCCTCGGCGACCTCGATCGTGCCGTCGAACTCACGGAAGGATCCACGCACCTTCGTCATCAGGTGACGGACCGTGAAGCCGACCTCGGAGTGTGCCGGATCGATGGCCCAGGTCCCGGCGACGAGCGCGGACGTCGTGGCAATTGTCATGGTTGCGAGGTCTCCTTCAGGCGATCCCTATTGAATCTTCAACTACATTGGTCCGACCCTAGCTGACGTTCGTTGAATCGTCAACCATGGCGCTACGCTGGTGGGCATGACGACGCCTCGGTGGCTCACGGCCTCACAGCAGCGGATCTGGCGTACCTACCTGTTGGGGGCGGCCCACCTCATGGAGCGACTTGACCGGGACCTGGCTGGGCTCGGCCTGTCGCTGCCCGAGTACGAGATCCTGGTCCGCCTGTCAGAGGCGCCGGACCGGACGCTGCGGATGGCGGAACTGGCCGAGTCGGTCCACCACTCCCGTAGCCGGCTCACCCACACCGTCTCCCGGATGGAGACTGCCGGTCTCGTCGAGCGCCACTCGTGCCCGTCGGATCGGCGCGGCGTCCTCGCCAAACTGACCGACACAGGTTACGACAGGCTCGTCGAGGCCGCGCCGATCCATGTGGCCGGCGTGCGTGACGGGTTCGTCGATCTCGTGAGCGACGCCGACTTCGAGGCGATCGGTCGCGCCTTCGAGTCGGTCATCAGCCGCGGCGGTCAGTCCACCTCATTGCACAACACCCCGACGCGCGGTGCCGAGTCGCGCGGTGCCGAGTCGCGCGGTGCCGAGTCGCGCGGGACCTAGGCCAACTCAGTCGCGGGTGAGGCGGCGGTAGGTCACCCGGTGCGGCCGCGCCGCCTCGGGTCCGAGTCGCTCGATCTTGTTGGCTTCGTAGTCGGCGAAGTTTCCTTCGAACCAGAACCACTTCGCCGGGTTCTCGTCGGTGCCCTCCCAGGCCAGGATGTGGGTCGCCACCCGGTCGAGGAACCACCGGTCGTGTGACGTGACGACGGCACAGCCAGGAAACTCCAGCAGAGCATT
Source organism: Actinopolymorpha sp. B11F2 (assembly GCF_040195635.1). Lineage (NCBI taxonomy): Bacteria > Bacillati > Actinomycetota > Actinomycetes > Propionibacteriales > Actinopolymorphaceae > Actinopolymorpha > Actinopolymorpha sp. B11F2. The sequence continues at coordinate 175,691 of NZ_JBEFTX010000005.1, forward strand.
TTCGAGCGACTGGAGGGTCTCGACATCGAGGTCGTTGGTGGGCTCGTCGAGGAGCAACAGGTTGCCGCCCTGCTTCAACGTCAGCGCGAGGTTGAGCCGATTGCGCTCGCCGCCGGAGAGGATTCCCGCGCGCTTCTGCTGGTCGGGACCCTTGAACCCGAACGACGCGACGTACGCCCGACTCGGCATCTCGAAGCTGGCGACCCTGATCCAGTCCAGACCGTCTGAGACGGCCTCCCAGACGGTCTTCTCGGCGGGGATACGTCCTCGGCTCTGGTCGACGTAGGACAGGCTGACCGTGTCCCCCACCCGCAACTCTCCGGCGTCAGGCTTCTCCTCGCCCACGATCATCTTGAACAGGGTGGTCTTGCCCACCCCGTTGGGTCCGATCACGCCGATGATGCCGGCCCTCGGCAGCGAGAACGACAGGTCGTCGATGAGGACCCGTTCGCCGAAGCCCTTCGTCAGGCCGGTCGCGTCGAGCACCAGGTTGCCCAAACGGGGGCCTGGAGGGATCTGGATCTCCTCGAAGTCGATCTTCTTGGCTCGCTCCGCCTCCGTCGCGAGCTCTTCGTAACGCTGCAACCGGGCCTTGTTCTTGGCCTGGCGCGCCTTGGGGTTGGACCGGACCCATTCGAGCTCCTGCTCGAGGATCCGCTTGCGCTTGGCGTCCTTGCGGCCCTCGACCGTGAGCCGCTCCTGCTTGGTCTGGAGGTAGGTCGAGTAGTTGCCTTCGTACGGGAACGTCTTGCCGCGGTCGAGCTCGAGGATCCAACCCGCCACGTTGTCGAGGAAGTACCGGTCGTGCGTGACGGCGAGGACCGTGCCGGGATAGGCGGCAAGGTGCTGCTCGAGCCACTGGACGCTCTCGGCGTCGAGGTGGTTGGTCGGCTCGTCGAGCAGCAACAGGTCGGGTTGGGACAGCAGCAGCTTGCAGAGCGCGACCCGCCGCCGCTCACCACCGGAGAGCGGGGTGACGTCAGCGTCCCCCGGCGGGCATCGGAGGGCATCCATCGCCATCTCGAGGCGCGAGTCGAGGTCCCAGGCGTCCCGGTGGTCGAGCTGGGTCTGCAACTCCCCCATTTCGGCGAGGAGCGCGTCGTAGTCGGCGTCCGGATCGGCGAGTTCGGCAGAGATCTCGTTGAACCGGTCGAGCATCGCCTTCGTGTCGGCCACGCCTTCCTGGACGTTCTCCAGGACGTTCTTGTCCTCGGTCAGCGGCGGCTCCTGCTGGAGCATTCCGACGGTCGCGTCGGCCGCAAGCATCACGTCACCGTTGGAGGGCTGCTCCATGCCGGCCATGATCTTGAGCAGGGTCGACTTGCCCGTGCCGTTCGGGCCGACGACGCCGATCTTCGCTCCGGGGAGGAACGAGAGGGTGACGTTGTCGAGGACGACCTTGTCACCGAGCGACTTGCGGACGCCGCGCATCGTGTAGATGAACTCGGGCACGTGGCATTCACCTTGAGAGAGATCGGGGGGAGAACCAGACAGATACCTATCCTGCAACATCGCGTCGAGACCGGCGCTGCCGGGCGGCGTCCCGTGCCCGCCACCGGCGGGGGGCTGGCAGGGCACACCGTCAGGCGGGCGGGCTGCCGCCCGGCAGCTGTCGAGATGAGACGGTCACAAACCGCCTATCTCGGACGGGCCGCCACTCAGGCGGCCCGCTGGTCGGCGCCTGCCGAGGACGCGGCGACGGCCCGAGAGGCTCGACCGCCGCTGCGCGGTTGCGTGGGCAGCGCAGCCGCCTCGGCGCTGGGGGCGCCGACGTCATGGTTTGTGGTTGCTTCCGAACCCGGGCCGGACTGAGGCGTCTCCTGCCCAGTTGCCGAGCGCGGTGCCGCGGTCGAACCTGAACCGGGTGCCGTGCTCGACGTGTCGGTTTCGTCGTTCAGCGGCACCGTGTCAAGGCTCCGCGCGAGCTGTTCGGCGACCTTGGCGTCCGACGGCGTGTCCACGTGCTCGCGCCGGGTGCGCCGGAACGCCGAGGTTCCCCGGGACAGGTCGTGACCGACGACCTGGGCCTCGATCTCGACAGACGTTCCGCTGCGACCGTCGTCGCGCTCCCACGGCTCCACCCGCAGGCGGCCGGTGGCCACGACCGGTTCTCCCTTGCGCAGGCTCGCCGCCACGTTTTCGGCGAGAGCGCGCCAGCACACGACTGTCACGTATGTCGTGCGACCGTCGACCCAGCCCCCCTGACTCCGGTCGAATCGCCGCGAAGTCGAAGCGAGCCGGAACGACGCGAGCGGAGTGCCTCGATCGGACCGCAGGAACCGGATCTCGGTCGCGACGTTGCCGGCAATGCTGATCATGGTCTCGTTCATGTCTGACCCTTCTCGTGAACTGTGCTCACCACGATGGCGGAGCACGATCACCTGCGGGCCTCGGCGGCGTTCGGGTGTGGAAAAGACCGCCGATCTGGGTCCTGTGGACAAAACCTGGCAGCGACGGAACGCACCAGCCAGCCAGCGAGCCAGGAAACCTGTCAGCCAAACAGTCAGTCAACGAGGTACGGGATGGTCTGCGGTCCCTCCGGAAGGACACAGACCCGCGCCGCTCCACCCGCGGCGTCCAACGCCTCCTCGACCGTCTTCTCGACGTCGGCCGTGTGGTCCAGGTGAGCGGCGCGCAGATCGTCAGCCGAGAGGTACGACGTGTGCACGACGACCCTGGCCTTCGCCTGGACCGCTGCCTGGACCTGCACTTGCCACTGGTCAGGGACGGTGTGGTCGCGTGCGGCAATGCGTTCGAGCAGGGCCTCGGGCGACGGTGCCGACGTGAGCACCTCGCGGTAGGAACCGTGGTCCGGGAATCCGTCCCGGCACTCGGCCGCGCACACGATCACACCTCCCGGCTTCACGACCTTCGCCGCGGCCGACATGCCCTTGACCGCCTGGTAGAGGTTCTGGTCCAGCGGGAAGCCGGAATTCGTGGTCAGCACCACGTCGAACGCCGCGTCGACCGGCGCCATGGCGTTGTCCTTCGCCGCCGCACAGGCGGCCCTGTGCATGGCGAACAGCTCGCCTGTGTACGCACCGACGATCTCCTGGTCTCGGTTGAGGATCACGTCGAACGCGAAGTCGACACCCGTGGCGGCGGCGATCGCGCGTACGTCATCGTGGACCGGGTTGCCCTCGGTGATCCCCCACGTCGCACGCGGGTCTCCGATCCGGGCGGCGTCGTGCAGCGTCAGCACCGTCTGCAGGCCGGCGAGCCCGGGCGCCACGAGCTTGGGCCCGCCCGAGAAGCCCGCGAAGAAGTGCGGCTCCACGAAACCGGTGGTGAGGCGTACGTCGGCGTCGACCCACGCCCGGTTGAGCCACACCGGCACGTCGTTGCCGTGACGTCCGCACCAGACGAGGTCCGCGTCGTTGCGCGCGTCATGGTTGACGATCCGGACACGGTTGACCACCGCGTCGCCGAACATCGCCCGCAGCTCCGCGTCGGTGTTCGACCGGTGGGTGCCGGTGGCGACCAGGATGGTGACGTCCTCCGGTCGTACGACGTCGGCCAGCTCGGCAAGCACCGCCGGGATCATGAGGTGCCGGGGTTGGGGCCGCGTGCTGTCACAGGCGGAGATGGCGACCGTCTGTCCCCTGCGTACGACCTCGCGAAGCGGCGGCCCGGCCACCGGGTTGCGGAGCGCGTCGGCGAGGGTGGCGGCCGGATCCGCGACCCCCGGCCGGTAACGCGGCTGGACCAGCGCAGTGCGGTCGGCAGGCAGACGGACGTCCAAGCCGCGCTCGCCATAGGCCAGCCGCACCGTGATCGAGGCACCCGCTCCCGCCATCTCGCTCCCCTTCTCGCCCGAAGGTCGTCGACCCCGACGGTACGCCACCCTCAGCGATAGGCGCGGGCCTGCATCTCGAAGAGCTCGGCGTAGCGGCCGCCTCCAGCGAGGAGCTCCGCGTGACTGCCCGCCTCCGCCACCTGCCCGTCGACCAGCACCACGATCAGGTCGGCCATCCGTACGGTGGAGAACCGGTGCGACACCAGCACCGTGATCCCGCCCGTCTCACGCGCGGCGATCCGCGACGCCTCCGCGAAGCGTTCGAACAACGTGTGCTCGGCCTCGGGGTCCAGCGCCGCCGTCGGCTCGTCGAGCAGCAGGAGCAGGCACCGGTCGCGCATGAACGCCCGCGCCAGCGCCAGCCGCTGCCACTGCCCGCCGGACAGATCGACGCCGCCTGTGAACTTCCGGCCCAGCTGGGTGTCGAGTCCGCTCGGAAGCCCTTCGATGACGGGTTCGGCGTCGCCCCGGAGCAGGGCCGCCTTGATGGCGGCGTCGTCGGTCATCCGGCCGGTGTCGCCGAGGCCCACGACCTCACGTGCCGGCAGCTCGAACTTGACGAAGTCCTGGAACCCGGCGGACATCCGCTTCCGCCATGCGTCGGGGTCGATGTCGCGCAGGTCCGTGCCGTCGACGAGTACCGCGCCGGTGGTGGGGTCGTAGAGCCGGGCCAGCAGCTTGACGAGGGTCGTCTTGCCGGCGCCGTTCTCGCCGACCAGTGCCACGGTCGATCCCGCTGGCAAGGTGAGGTTGACATCTCGGAGGACGGGCTGGTCCGAACCGGGATAGCTGAACCCGACGTCGCGCAAGGCGATGCCCTCGCGCAGCTTCGTCGGTCCAGGATCGCTGCTGCCCGACCAGGAGTTGTCGGCGGCGTAGCGACGCAACCAGTCGTACCGGGCGAAGCTGCGGACGATCTCGCCCATCCAGTAGACGTTGCCGGCGATACCACCGGCCAGCTGGTCCACCTGGGGAGCAACCAGGATGATCAGGACGACGTCACCTGCCGAGAGCCGGCCGGCCTGCGCCATCCACAGCGTCCAGAGGATCGCCGCGCAGTAGACGAGTCCGAAGCAGATCCGGACGGTCCCGTCGAGCACCGCCCCCTTGCGTAGGGCGGTCTCCTGGATGTCGAGGCGTTCGTCCATCAGTTCGGTGAGCCGCCTGGTCAGGACCGGCCGCAGGCCGAAGACCCGCACCTCGAGACCGCTGCGAGGGTCCTTGGAGATCTCGATCAGCCGGTTCATCACCCGGTCGTGCGGCGTCGTCCGCTCCATCGCGTCCTGCGAGCGCTGGAAGCCGCGGAATGCCGACCAGACTCGGCTCAGGCCAAGAATCGGCAGCAGCAGGAGCACCGGATGGACCGATCCGAGCAGACCGAGCACGGCGACCGTGTTGGCCGCCGTGCCGACCACGAACAGGAGGAGTTCGAAGCTGACGCCCAGCCGCCATGCCTGGTCCCTGATCAGCTCGATCTTGTCGGCGACGTCGGGGCGTTCGTGATGGACGATGCCCGGCACGGAGACGGTGACGTCGAGGACGTCACGGTAGATCTGCCCGGAGACACGTTCGGCGGTCGTGTCCTGTACGGGTCCGCTGATCACCATGCCCACGAACATCACGCCGAAGCCGGCCAGGATCACGGCCATGCCCCACACGATGGTGGCGGAATCATGGCCGGTGAGTCCGTCGACCAGGAGTTTCACGCCGTAGGTCTGGGCGGGAGCCGTGACCGCCTGCACGGCGGCCAGCAGACACTGGGCGACGACCAGCAGCGGCGCCGCCCGGAACGCCGTCGCGACCCACAACCGCAGCGCGCGGAGGGTCTCCGGCATCCGGAGGGACTCGGGGGCGCGCGCAGAGGTCGTCCGGCCCACCTCAGGCACGGGACACACCGTCCTCGGTCAGATAGCGCTCGGCCTGGAGGCCGAACATCTGGGCGTAGCGGCCCCCTTCGGCCAGCAACTCCTTGTGCGTACCGGCCTCGACGATCGCACCGCCGTCAAGGACGCAGATCCGGTGCGCGTCACGGACCACGGAGAACCGGTGGGAGATGATCAGCGACGTGACGCCTGACGTGAGGTCGAGGTAGCGATCGACGAGTTCGGCCTCGGCGCGTACGTCGAGCGCGGCGGCCGGCTCGTCGAGCACCAGCACCCCCGCTCCGGCGTCGACGGCGAAGAGCGCCCGCGCGAGCGCGACCCGCTGCCACTCGCCGCCCGACAGGTCGACACCGCCGTCGTAGGTCTTGTCCAGCACGGTGTCCCACCCCGCCGGTAACGCGGCGATGGTCTCGGCGATCCCCGCTTCCGTCGCCACCTTCGTCACCGCGGCGCCGTCGCCGGCGTGTTCGTCCGCGCCGAAGACGACGTTGTCGGTTGCCGAGAGCGGGAAGCGGAGGAAGTCCTGCACGATGGCGGCGATCCGGCGCTGCCAGGCAACGAGGTCGAGCTCACGCAGGTCGACCCCGTCGACGGTGATGCGTCCGGTGGTCGGCGCGTAGACGCCGGCGAGAAGCTTGACCAGTGTCGACTTGCCGGCGCCGTTGACCCCGACCAGGGCGAGCGCCTCGCCGGCACGGATGGTGAGGTCAAGTCCGGCCAGGACGTCGACCTCCGACCCCGGATAGCGGAAGGTCACGCCTTCGAAGCGGATCTCCTCCCGCGGCATCGCGGCCGCCGGATGCCGGCCCCCCTCACCGGTCTCGGGATGGCGTTCGGCGATCACTCCCGGCAGGTCACACATCGCGCGGTAGGCCGTCAGCGCACGCCTGACCTGAACGGCCGCGAATCCGTTGTACGACGCGCCCACGGCGAGGATCGCCGGCACGGCCGTCGCCACCTGGGTGAGTGGCAGCTGGCCGGCGAGCGCGGCCCGGCCGACGAGCACGATCGCGAACGCATGGGCACCGAGGTGCAGCACACCCACGGCAGCCGCCACGAGGGTGCCTCGGCGCCGGGCCTGCCAGATCGGCCGCATCGCGTCGAGCCACTGCGCGACGTACCGCTCCACCAGCCACGGCCCAAGACCGAACACCCGAAGCTCCTTGGGCGCGTCCCGCATCCCCAGGTCGAAGAGGTACCCGGCCCGCCGCGCGCCCTCGGTCAGCCCCCACCAGGAGTCGACCTCGCCCTCGAGCACCCGCCGACGGTGCCATTCCATGAACAGAGTCACGGCCGTGAGGCCGGCAGCTACCGGCCAGGAGAACATCCGGCCCACCAGGACCGCCGAACCCAGCAGCGTGAGCCGGCTGCTGAGGAAACCCGGCAGGATGCGGAGTCCGAAGCTGACCTGGTAGCCATCCTTGCCCTTGGCCCGCTGCTGGGCGTCCTGAACCTCGGGGTCCTCCAGATGCCTGATCCGCCAGGGAGCCAGCAGCGGATCAGTCACGCGTACACCGATGTCCCGGCTGACCCGATTGGACATGCTCCACTCGGCGGCCTGGCGGATCGCCGGCAGGGTTGTCTCCACGACGAACACGGTCAGCAGGGTGGCGAGCAACCAGCCGAACGCCACCATCGACATGGCCCTGGAACCGCCAGTAACGATGCCCGGTACAGCGCCGACGACCTGCCCGACGAGGTAGGTGAGGAGGACTCCGGTGCTGGCTGCGGCAACGGCGAGGGTGAGCGCAAGAACTGTGCTGCCACGAGCGACCCGGTAGGCGTACCAGATCAAGGCGAACACAAGCGACGACCGTAACGGCCGCCACCGACAGGGACAACGAAATTACGCTTCGCGCGTCACCTGCGGACCCTCGCGGGACGGCCGACTCCACGCCCGCAGACTCTCTGTCGCGTGGCTCCGACTGATCATCGACAGGTCGTCCGGCGAGTCGCAGCGACTCACTGGCCGGTCCAGGGAAAGATCCGTTCCGCTCCTCGGTAGAGTTTCTAGCCGCGCCTGCGCCCGTAGCTCAGTGGATAGAGCACCGGACTTCTAATCCGTTGGTCGGAGGTTCGAATCCTCCCGGGCGCGCCAGCTCTGACCAGCGCAAAGACACTCAGCCTCAAGCCGCGAGCGTTGTGCATGGAATCAAACGTGGTGCGAACCCGTATAGACTCCGCGCCATGGCGCGATCGGGTACTCGGCGGAAACGTCGACGCGGGAGCATCGAGGAGCTGCCATCTGTGCACTTCGGGTGAAGGTCTACGCAGGCATCGACCCTGTTACCAAGACCCGGCGCTATCTCACCGAGACGATCGCACCTGGGAGGAAGGCGGGCGACTCAGCCGAGAAATCGCTCACCCGCCTCCTCGCTCAGGTCGACGAGCGACGCCATCCGAAAACGTCCGCGACTCTCAACCAACTGCTTGACAGGTGGCTCGACGTTCTCGATGTGGAGACGAGCACGCGACGCGGCTACCTGACGAAGATCAACAAACACATCCGACCCCTGCTCGGCACCACCCAAGTCGGTCGCATCGACGCCGAGGTACTTGAGTCGCTGTACGCCGACCTCCGCAGGTGTCGCGACCATTGTCGCGGCCGTCGTTACATTCAGCATCGGACAACGTGGGACCACGCCTGCGACGAGCACGATGGTGACGCATGCTCGCCACCCGACGTCGATTGCTACCACTGCCAACGTAGCTGCAAACCACATCACTGCCGTCCGCTCTCGGACTCGAGCATTCGCGGTATCCACTGGATCCTCAGCTCGGCCTTTCAACGTGCCGTGCGGTGGGGTTGGATTGCGCTCAACCAGCAGAGAGTGCCGAACCGCCCCGTCTGCCGACCCCGGACCCTCAGCCGCCATCGGTGGCACAACGCTTCGACGGACCGCCGGAACGACCGATCTTCTTCGTCGACCAGGCAACCGTCGAGTTCAGCCGCGACGCCGAACCGATGAAGGGCGGCTACAACGACAACTATTACCTGCAACTGGTCGACTTCATCCGGCAGTACAAGGGCCTCGGCACCCAGGCGTCACCAGGCAATGAGCGTTCGATCGACATCGATGGTCCGTTCTCGCAGTGGAACGACGTGCAGCCCGCCTACCGCGACTTCACCGGAGATACCGTGGAGCGTAATCACCCTGGATTCGGCGGCGCGACATATACCAACGACACCGGCCGTAACGACTTCGCGGAGCTCAAGGTTGCCCGCGACGACCGATACGTCTACTTCTACGCGCGCACCGCTGAAGCGATCACCGGTACGGACGCGAACCGGAACTGGATGACCTTGCTCGTCAATGTCGATGGCGACGGAACCAACGGATGGAAGGGCTTCGACGTTGCGGTCAACCGCATCGGCGCCGACCGCCACCGAACGTGGCTCGAACGAACCAGTCGCGGCTGGCGAGGGCGGCCGCGGCGGCCTTCGAGGTCAGCGACTCGGCGTGCCGTCGTGGACGCGTGGCCAGCCGTCAGCGTCCCAGGTGAGCCGGTCCATCATCAGCGCGCGCGGTGCGGGGGTGGGGAGCGGGTTGCCGTCCGGATCCCATCGTGGGTACGCGTGGTAGAAGAGCATTTCGGTGAGCTTGCCGTCGATGCGTACCTTCGTGAGGAACTGGTGGCCGGGCGAGGCGAAGTGCTCGTCCTCGGCGAGGACCGGCGGACCGAGTTTGCCTGCGTCGAATGATGCGGTCGGCGCGTCAGCACGGGCGACGCCGACCGCGTAGTGTCCGGTCGCGGTGAAGAGGTTGCCGCTGTAGAAGAGGTAGTAGCGCTTGTCCTGCGGGCGGTAGACCATGCTCGGCGCCTCCACCGAGTTGCCCTCCCACTCCTGGGTGACGGTGAGGATCGGAGTGGGCTGGTGGGCAAGGCGCATGCCGTCGGCGGAGAGCCGGTCGATCATGATGCGCCGGTTGCCGATCTCCTTGTAGAGCAGGTATCGCTGCCCGTCCGGTGCCTGGAAAATGCTCGCGTCGATCATGCTCACGGTGGGATCCTCGCCGAGCGGCTCCTCGCGGAGCGTCCACTCGGTCTGCAGGTTGTCCGACGTCGCGACGAACAGCTTCGCGAACTGCCCAGGACCGGGGCGCATCGAGAAGTAGCACACCCAGGTCCTGCCGATCCGGTAGACCTCGGGCGCCCACATGTCGACGTATCCCGGCGGGGTCTCGACGAACTTTCCGAGGTTGGTCCAGCTGTGGCCGGCGTCGGTGGACTTGGCGAGGCGCAGCCCGGTTGTGAAGGCGTACCACGTGTCGCCGCGGATCACCATGCCCGGATCGGCCGCGGGGCATTCGTGCAGCGGATTCGGGTACGCACCCTCACCCTGGCGTACGGCGCAAGGCTCTCCTTCGACCGCCGGAGCACTGGTCGCGACGCCGCAGAGCCCGGCGACCGTGAGGCCGAGCGTTGTGGCGATCCGGACGAACACCTTCATGGGTTCCTCGCCTTCGTAGGGCACGCCGCAGGCCGGAACCCGCGGTGTGCTGCCATGGCAGCTAACCTTCCAGGTCGAGACCAGAACCGGTAAACGCTTACCGGCGGGCGTGGACGGAAAACTACTCTGGCGCTCCACGCTGTTCAACGTTGAGTACGCACCCGTCGAGCGGCTGACCGATGCTGGTCGTCCCGTGTCTTGCCAGGGTGTACGAGGGAGTGGCCCGATGTCCCCGATCCCGCCTCCGCCCGAACCGGCACGCGGCCTCTCCCGGCGTACGCTCCTCGGCGGTCTCGCCGCCACAGGTGCGGCCGCTGGGACTCTCGCAGGATCGCCGATGCCATCAGCTGCGGCCGCGACGTCGAACCCGGGGCCCGCAGCGGGCGGTGCGGAACTCCGGATCGTCGTCGAGAACGCGCCGGCTGGTCGCGGGATGCCCCTCGTGGGCTACAACACCGGTCACTACCTGCCCGGGAGCAACACCTCGGCCTGGTTGGCGTACTCCCGGGTCAATGCTGTGCGCTTCTTCGCCTCGCTCGTGCACTGGACACCGGACGAGGCGTTCGACCCGGGCGAAGGTATCGACGACATCGACGACTTCGATCTACGCAAGGCCGAACTGCGCCGCGACCCCGAGAGAAATCCCTTCCTGCGTTGGGACATCCTCGAAGACGTCTTCGAGAACCAGGTTTACCCGACGACGAACTTCTACCGTCTCAACTACCAGGTGGGTGAGCTGAAGCGCCTCGGCATCGTCACCATCATGGAAGCGGCCGAGCTGGGTTGGAACTCACCCTTGTCCGGGCTGTGGCTGCAGTGGCAGAAGCACTACGCGTTCACCTACCACCTGGCCCGGCACTACGACGTGGAGCGCTACAACTTCGTCAACGAGCCGGACCACCCGAGCGCGGCACACGACATCGTCGACCAGGACATCTATGTCCGCGGGTTGCAGATCGCCTCCGACGCCATCCGTTCGGCGGTCGCCGATGTCAACCAGAGATACGGAAAGCGGCTGCGCGCATGCGTGCAGGCCCCGGTCATCACCCACGTCTCGAGCTCGCGCGGCGATGACCACATGGACGCCGATCCGGACGCCGACCCTCGCGACGATGAGTACGGCTGGGGCCAGATCTCGCTCATGAACCTGCGTACGGACTATCACGGCGACACGATCGTCGAGGACGTGTTCCACGTCTTCGACACCCACCAGTACAACAAGACCGCCGACACCTATGCGTACGAGATCTCGATGATGCGGGAGAAGATGCGGGCGTACACGCCGACCGGTGTGGCGCTGCCGATCGTGTACTCGGAGTTCAACCGCCGCAATACCTCAGCGTTCGAGACCAGTGGGGACGACCTCGACACACCCTTGATCTACTGCGACCTGGCGCAGATCTGGAGCACGGCGCTCGCTGGACAGGTCGAGGGGATGATCGCGTTCAAGTTCCAGAACACCATGCGTGCCAACGGAATCCCTTACGGCACCGGCTTCTACTACCTCGAGCACGAAGGGCTCCACGACATCCACGGGGTGAGCAAGGCCGGTGAGATGCAACGCCTCTTCGCGAAAGGGTTCAAGGGGGACCGGTCGCTCATGAAGGCGAGCGCCGACGATGGTCGCACGGTGGTGGTCTCGCAGGACCGCGCCGCGTCGTGCCATTACCTGTGGCTGCCCCATCCGAGTGGTACGCCGGGCGGTGAAGTGGATCTCGACCTGCGTGCATTGCCGATTCCACGACACGGCACACGGGTGATCGTCGAGGAGGTCAGCCCGGCACACAGTGGCGGGATCGTGGCGGACGTGCCGCTGCCGGAGACGAAGCAGATCACCCTGCACCAGCCCGCCGACTCGGTGTGGTTGCTGACGATCGCGGGTCCAGGGCGGGTTCGTACGCATGATGCGGCGGCGGATGCAACGGTTCGACGGAGTGGGGACTCCGGCGACGGCGAGGAAGCCCTTGCCGTGGCGCTGGACACCACCGGCGCGGGACCCACCGAGGTCAGCTACCTGTTGTTCGAGGTGGGGCCCGAAGCGCGGCACGCACGTCGCGCCCACCTGGAGCTGTGCGGCGCGAGCGAAGACGGCCAACCGTTCACGTTCATGGTGTACGCAGTGACCGACACGTCATGGGCGGGCCAGGACTTCGACTGGGATTCCGCGCCCTATCTGGACGGCGAAGCGGTCCACCCCACCGACGTCGGCCGGACCGTGTACCCCGCCGGTCAGGTGTCGACACTCGGCGTGGTCACGCCCGCCCGCCTTGACGTCACCGACGCCCTACGGCAGGTCTCCGGTGACACGATCGCCTTCCTGCTCATCCGCGAACAGCGGCGCGCCGAGGATGTCGCGGACAACGGCCGGCGGGCGGTGTTCGCCTCCCGTCACGCGTCCGACCCCGCCCGCCGCCCACGCCTGACCCTCACCAACTGACCAGCCGCCCGCCCGTCCACGGCGTCGAGCGTCGCCGCCACACCACCGCATTGGCGCCGCTGATCGGGAGTCGCGCGATCCGCGAGCCCGGTGCGAGCGTCGCGAGATGCTCTAGCCAGCCTTGCGCGGTGTACGTTCTGCCGTCCATCGGGAAGACACAGCAAGGAACAACCGCGAAGTCAAGGTCGTACGCAACAGCCGCGCGCACCGCCGGCTCGGTGGCCTGGTCAGGATGGAGCCCGACGACCAGGGAGAAGCCGCGCAGGTCGACGGCCTCGACCGGCGCGACGATCCGCTCGATCCTGGCGAGGTGTCCCTCCCGGACCGCGCGCTTGCGAAGGTCCCGGTGGATCCAGCGAGGCAGGCGTACGTCTCGCGGCTCGATGACGACCGGACTGTGGCCGAGTTCCTGCAACCAGTACGACAGCTCGCCGTGTCCGCCGGCCACGTCGGCGATCCTTCCCGCGTGCGGGAAGGTCCGGTCGATGAAGTCCGCGAACTCCCAGGCCCGGTTCCTGTCGCCCATGCTGGCCTCCGCAGGCGGCACCGGACCGCCCGAAGGGCAGGCCCTGCCGCGGCTCAGGCCAGCAGGTGACAGCTGTCGGTTTCTCCTGCTGGTGTCATACGACCTCGTCGCGTCTTGCTCGGCACGCACTCTCGCACAGGGCACGCGGCCGGGCCACTGCTTTTCACTGTGAGCGGTTGCCCTGAATCGCTCTCGCGTGATCGGTGTGGAGTCCGCAGCTGTCCAGAGGAGTCCGGAACCCGACAGCGAACGGACGCGTGCGACGTGATCGCCTACCTTGAAGGCGCGTCGCCCGCCGGTCCAGTCCGCAGGGAGGAACGCCATGCCCATGCGCCTTCGCCTCAGCACGCGGCTCATCGTGACGATCGCGGTCGGACTCGTCTGCACGTCGATGACGACCCATGGCGCAGCGGCTTCGGCGATGATGGCGCCGCCGCGCACCTCCGCTGCGAGCGACTTCGGTTCGGGACTGGGCGCGCCGGCGCCCGACGTGGTCGCGGCGGCGCGGGAGGCACCGCTGGTGCGGTACCACCGCGACTTGCCTGGTGGTGCGTACACCAATGCAGGCAATAGCGGCGGCGCGTCGATCATCCTGGCCTTTGCGGCGTACTCGGGTGACCGCAGCGCGGACGACCGGTTGCTCGAGCAGATGCGCTACACGCTCACCGGCGGCAACGACATCGCCGCCAATGGCGGGTACCCGGCGCAGCACGAACTCCTCGTCACGGGCATGTTCGCCGTCGCCAAGCGCATTCCGCGGATCTGGCAGGCGCTCTCGGCCGTGGAACGCCAACGGGTCGACGCGCTCATGCAGGCCTCGCTGGTCGGCTCGGCGTTCACGACGAGCGACAACAACCCGTTCATCCTCGCCGGCGAGCCCGAGCAGACGCTCGACGGCGACGGAAACCTCGGGCGCGGCTGGAACCCCAACTACCGCGAGGGCATGGGTGGTTCCATACTTGTCGCCGCCTCGTACTTCGGCGTACCGGCGGCACAACGGCTGTTGCGCACCTACCAGCACGAGGCGTTCGTCTGGCGGCTCGACCAGCTGGGACTCGACAACGCCCATCGCACCTTCACCTGGAAGGCCGCGCATCCCGACTCCGCGGCGCCGACCGGCGAGCAGATCGAGTCGGCCGTGCACGACTGGTCGTTGTGGGGCGTCGAGCTCGACGAGCCGATGCGCCTCGAGGCCGACCTCGCGCTCCACACGTACGGCGCGACCGTGGAATGCGGACTCGATGACGGCACGGGCATCCTGACACGCGACGGGATCTACGCCGGGGTCATCGACAACGGGTGCGAGAACCTGCCCCACCTCGGCCAACCGGGCATGCTGCTGGAGTTCGACTCGGTTGACGCCAACGGGCCGCGCAGCTCCGCCGGCTATGCCTATGGCGGCTACAAGCCCAACCAGATCACCCAGGCGGTCATGATCGCGGGCGGACTGTGGCAGCCGACGCCCGAGGTCGACGAGGTCCTCGACCGGATGCTCGTCGGGATCGAGGATCTGTGGTACAAGCTGGCACACGGCTACCGCGAGTACTCGCGTGGTGAGTATCGCGGCATCATGCGGATCGACAACCCCAGCTACGGTTTCGTGTACCTCCGGTCGTTGTGGGAGGACGTCGTGGCGCCCTATCACGGGGTCGAGACGGGCTAGCCGCGCAGGCGACGGTTAGGCACGCCTGCCCTCGTGCGGGCGAAGGGGTGGACGTGCGCGCGTTCCCGACCCCGACTCCGTCAGCGGACCTCCGCCTCCACCGGCGGGGCGTGTCGAAGGCGGCGCGTCGGGCCGCGCGGCGAAGTGACACGAGCAGAGGGCGTGCGGCAAGGAGTACCAGCAGGACGTTGAGGATCGCGCGAGCGGCGTCCCAGCCGAGCGACGTCGTCGCGTAGAACACGGCGTAGTGGCTGAGGTTGGTGAGGATCGGCCCGCCGGGAACGAAGGAAGCACCGGCGGGCAGGTAGCTCGCGACCGGCCAGAACCACAGGTTGAGCAGGGCGCCATAGCCGAACCCGCACACGCCGGCGTACATCATGAGCAGCCAGCGCTCGGCCCATCCCGACGCCCGCGGCAGGCAGCCGGCGCCCAACCCCACCCACGCGAGCCCGAACATCTGGAACGGCATCCACGGACCAACGCCACCGGTGGTGAGCGCGGTCGCCAGCATGACGACCACCCCCAGTGCGAACCCGAACCCAGGTCCGAACACCCGTCCGGCGAGGATCAGCAGGAAGAACGCCGGATCGAACCCACCTGCCCCGGGATTGAGGGTCTGCAGGGCAGCGCCCACGGCGGCGAGAACCCCGAGCATCGCCACCGCTTTGACGTCCATTCCGCCGTCGGCGAGTTCGGCGTAGACGATCGCGACGACCAGCAGGAGTACGCCGATGAACAGGTACGGCGCATCGTGGCTGTGCTCACCCATGGCGCTCGAGGCGTCGACCACGAACGGCCAGCCGAAGCCGGCGAGCCCGACCACGCTCGCCAGCGCGAGAGCCAGGACCGAGCGCGGTCGCAGGGCGATGACGGCGATGCCAGGTTGGGACACCCCTAGCCATCTCCAGCGCTGAATGGCACGCCGCCACCTCCAAAGAGACCGACCTGGTGATGATGCCGTTGCGGATGGCGCTGTGGCAGCGCGACCGCGAGGGCCAGCCGAGGGTGCCCGGCGAGCTGATCTGTCGTCACTCCGACGCGGGGTCGCAGTACACGAGCATTCGGTTCACCGAGCACCTCGAACTCGAGGGCATCCAGCCCTCGATCGGGTCCGTCGGCCACGCCTACGACAACGCATTGATGGAGACCGTCAACGGGCTCTACAAGGCCGAGTGCATCCGCACCACCGTCTTCCACGACGGCCCCTACAAGACCATCGCCGACGTCGAGTACGCCACCGCTGGCTGGGTCGACTGGTACAACAACCGACGCCTACACAGCTCCCTTGCCATGATGACCCCAATAGAGTTCGAGCGGGCCCACTACGTGGACCTCAGCCGAGAGCCGCAACCCGTACGAGAGCGGCAGAGAACTTGAGGCGCTTCATGCTAACTGCCGCCTACACCCGTAACCCCGAGCGCTTCGTCCGCAAGCACCCCGAGCCAACCGCCCTACCCGATGCGGCATGGATCAACAAACCCACCGACACACAGCAGCAGGACAAAAACAGCCCAGTTGATTCAATGAATCCGTAACCGACGCGCCTCAGAAAGCTTGACACGCACTGCCGAGCCTTGGGTGGGCCAGACACGACATGATCGGCATCCCGTCGCCGGAACAGACCAGGTAGAGCTTGAGTCCCCAGTAGAAGCGGGAATGGGAGGCACAGTAGCCGTAGCCGGCGTGACCGGCCAGGTCCGAACGCTTGGCCGTCTCGCGCGAGGTGCCGCAGGGTACCGGGGTGGCGTCGGTCATCCACATGTCGTCGAACCACGACGGGCAGTGCTGCGCGAGCACAACAATCGCTCTGCACAGCAGCGGTTCGGCAGCCTTCAGCCGCCTGTGGTAGCCGGACTGCTGCGGCAGATATCCGAACATGCCACGCCACACCGAGCTGGCATGCAGATGCCGGATCCAGCGGCGTTCGCAGTGACAACCCAACAGGACCTGGGCCACCGCCAGCGTGATCAGCTCGCTGTCGGAAAGCAACGGTTGCCGGCCGCGCCCGACCCGGCGCCGCGGCACGACATGATCGTCGATCAGCACGTACAGTGCCGTCAGGAGGGCGTTCATTTCTTTCGTCACACATTGATCTTGAACGCCCCCCGCCTACTTCTCCGACCAACACGCCCAACCTCGATCTTCAAGGAATCGACCATCTAGGGCAGGCCGCGCCAGGCAATCACTCACCCACCGGAGGTTCCGGAACAGCCCTCAGCGCTAGCCGATGTTGTGGCGCCTGTCGATTGCCGAGGCACGATCTCGGGCTGAATCCGGATCTTGCGGGGCATACCATCCTTGCGGCTGAGGCGGGACAGTAGGGTGCGTACCGCCTCGGCACCGAGCTCGTCGACTGGTTGGCGTACCGACGTGAGGGTGGGACGGATGAGCGTGGCGAAGGCGATGTCGTCGAAGCCGGCGAGTGCGATGTCATCGGGGACGTGCAAACCGTGTCCCAGCAGGGCGTCGAGCACGCCGAGCGCGATCAGGTCATTTGCGCAGACGATGGCCGCAGGCATCTCGCCGGCCACGATGTCGCCTCCGGCCTTCTGGCCCCACGCGGTGGAGAAGTCGCCGAGCAGGACGCGGTGTCGGTTGTTCTCGTCCCGGGCGCCCGCGTGCGCGAGGTAGGCGCGGAGCCGTTCGGCTGCGGTGGAGTTGGTTGGTTGGGAACCGACGAACGCCAGCTGCTGGTAGCCCTGGATCGCCAGATGGCGGACCATCTCGGCCATGCCGAGCTCGTTGTCGACCGCGACGGAGTCCGACTTCGCTCCGGACACGACGCGGTCGAGTTGGACGACGGGGACTTCGTTGGCCGCCTCGCGTACGCACGCGGCACTTTGTTCGGCGTCGTACGGCACGATGAGCAACCCGTCGACCTGGCGTGCGAGCAGGGTCCGGACGCGTTCCGCCTCGACGTCTGGCGATTCCTCACCATCGCACAGGAGTAGTCCGTGACCTGACCGGTGCAGGCTGCGTTCGACTGCCTGGACGAGGGCGGTGAAGAAGGGATTGCTGATCTGCGGGACGACCATGCCTACCGTGCCCGTGGCCTGGCGACGCAACGCACTCGCCAGCTGATTGGTGCGGTAGCCGAGCCTCTCCTGGGCGGCCCGCACGGCGCGGACGACGTCGGGCCGCACGCGCCGGCTCCCCGTGAGCACGCGTGACACCGTCGCTACTGAGAACCCCGCCTCCCGGGCGACGTCCTGCATCGTCACACGCGCCATGCCCCGTGAACTCCAATGGCCAGATTTGGATTTGGTAAACGATTACCGCCAGGAGGCATTTTCTGGCCGGAGTGGAACGCGGTCAAGCCCGACGCTCGGGAAATTTTCCCAAGAGTTTCCCGTTGACGCTGTGGCAAGCCGGGACTAAATAAGGGAAATCGTATACCGCTACCCTCCTGCGTCACCCACGAGCCCCTGTATCGCCGAGCTCAGACCGACCCCTCGCCAGGAGTCCCCGATGCGCCCCACCTCACTGACGTCGCTCATCTCGATCCCGTTACTCGGCCTCGCCCTCATCCCCGGTCCTGCGACCGCTGCCGAGGGTGTCGTGCCGACGCCCGGCATGGTCATCACCCAGGACACGAGTTTCGCGCCTGGTACGTATGAATTCCCCGATGGCGACGGCATCGTGATCGCCGCGGACGGGATCACGGTCGACGGCAACGGGGCGACTTTGGTGGGACCAGGTGTCGCCGGCGACCCTGACACCTACGCGGGCACCGCCGTGACGGCCGACGGGCACAGCGGGGTGACGCTCACCGGCCTCACGGCGCGAGGGTTCGACCTGGGCCTCAAGGTCAGCGACGGGTCGGGGTGGACCATCACCACCAACGACTTCTCCGGAAACTACGACAACCCGTCGGTGGCCTGGACCGACGGGCCGCTCGCGGGAGCGATCCTGCTGGAGAACGTCAGTGAGAGCCGGGTCGAGAACAACACCGCTCACAACAACTGGAACGGCCTCACGCTGCGCCACAGCAACGACAACACGATCGCGGACAACGACATCTCGCACTGCAGCAACGTCTGCCTGAAGATGTGGCGCGCCTCGCGCAACATGATCAGCGACAACAATTTCAGCTACGGCATCCGGCAGCAGAACGACCAGTGCCAGACGCATGCCTGCGACTCCACGAGCGCGCTGATCGAAACGGGCTCGAACGACAACGAGTTCTACCGCAACGACTTCACCCATGGCGGCGACGGAGTGTTCATCCGTCCGCTCAACGGCGTCGTCTCCACCGGCAACTACTTCGAGGAGAACGATGGGTCGTACGCCAACAACAACGCCTGGGAGAGCTGGTCACCCGGCAACACCTACGTACGCAACAAGGGAAACCACTCGTCGTACGGCTTCTGGCTTGGTGGCTCCGACCACACCGTGATGATCGGCAACGAGGCGGCGTACAACGGTGTCACCAAGGCCAATGCGCCCGAGGACTTCGGCAACGCCGGCGTCTCGGTCGTCAACGGATCGAGCAGCCACTTCGTGTTCGTCGGCAACCACGTGCACGACAACAAGAGCCCCGGCGTGGCGATTCGCTACCAGGCGGAGTACCCCGCGTACCACTGGGTGATCCAGCAGAACCGCATCACCGACAATGCGACGTACGGCATCTACCTGCGTAACGCCAAGTGGCTCGACATCGCTGGCAACGAGATCAGCGGCAACCCAGGCGGTGCGATCAAGCGCGATGGCGCCCTCACCGACGTCTTCGAGCGCTCGGCCTCGATGGACGACGAGGCCCCCACCGCGCGGGCCAGCATCTCGCCCATGCGCGGAGCTGTGGCGGGTGAGCCGGTGACCTTCGACGCCTCGGAGAGCACCGACCCGTCGGGCGCGCAGCTTGCGTACCGCTGGGACCTCGGCGATGGCACCATCGCTGACACCGCTCAGACGACGCACACCTTTGACGAGGCGGGTTTCTACCGTGTCGGCGTCACCGTCAACAACGGCAAGCTTGCCGACATCAAGGGATTCGACTTCTACGTCACCGACCCCGATCCGGAAGCAGCGACCGATGCGGCGGCGGAATGGAACGCGCAAGGCAGCGGCGGCGAGGTGGCCGTTTCCGGCGACGATGCCAAGGTCGTCAAGGGCGAGCGGTCGATTCGGCTCGACGGTGACGCGACCGCCGCAACTCTGCGCTACACCGGTGCACTCGATTTGGCGGACGTATCGACCCTGGCGTTCTGGATCAGCGCCGAGCACGAGGAGCGCGCGTTCGGGACGGGCCAACCGGTCATCAGGCTGCTGGCGGGCGACGGCGACTACATCGAGTACACCCCGTCGGGCAACTGGCTGGACCCCTGGGCAGTTCCGTATCAGGAGGCGAGGTACGGCTGGCAGCGCGTCGAGATCCCGCTGGCCGGGGGAGGCTCGTGGGCCCGCACGGTCGTTGGCGACGCCTCGCTCGACGACGTGACAGGACTCGAGGTCTCGGTGACCTCAGGCGGAGGTGCGTATACCTTCTGGCTCGACGGCATGGTGACGTACAACGTTCCGGACGTCGCACCCTCGATCGCGTACAACCCCACGGGTGTACGGGAACCGATGCCGATCACGAGCTCCGGTGACACGCCGTGGAGTCTCGTGGACGGGGCGAGCGAGGAAGTTGCGTGGTCCAGCGGAGACGCGAACGCCTGGGTGGGTGTCAACTTCGATGCTCTGCGGGAGTTCAACCAGGTGGTGCTGCGGAGCAGTGCGGACGGAGATCCCGCGTCGGTCTCCGTCGAGTATCGCCGCGGCGATACCTGGCGCGATGTCGAGAAGGCCGACACCGCTCCTGCGGCTGCCGGCGCGACCGTGGTGACCTTCGACACCGTGCTCGCCGACGCCGTGCGGGTGCACGTGACGCCTCCGCAGGACAGAGAGGTGACCCTCACCGAGCTGGAGGTCCGCCACACCGGCAACGTCGCCGGCAACCGCCAGGCTGGCACCCCCGTGCCGAGAACTCCGTCGGCCGCCGCGTCGTCGGAGTCCGGCGCAGCGCTAAAGGCGATCGACGGCAGCCTGGACACCTCATGGGTGCCCGCGCATGGCGACCGCGCACAGTGGATCAGCGTCAATTTCGGCATCCGCCGTACCGTCAACAAGGTGAACCTCCACCTCAACGAGGCGCCGGCCGGGATCCAGCTGCAGTACTGGGGTAGTGGCGGCTGGGCCGACGTGACGCACCTTCGTACGACACCAGGAGAGGTCCTTCGTGGTACGAACATCCTGAGCTTCGACAACGTGAGCACCCGCCGCCTGCGTGTGCTCGTCGACGGAGCGGCCAAGGTTCAGGAGTTCGAGGCGACGAACGCCAACCTCGTCCTCAACGCACTCGGTCGTGGGCGGTCCATCACTCCCGAAGCGTCGTACACCTCGCCCTACGACACCCTGCAAGGGCCGATTGACGGCACCTACGGCGCCTCACCACGTTGGACGTCGTGGAACTCCCACAACGACAGCGACTGGTACGCGTTGACCTTCGACGGTCCGACGGTGATCGGGCGGGTGAACCTCCACGTCTACAACGACAACGGCGGCGTCATCCCGCCGGAGGAGTACCGCATCCAGTACTGGAAGGACGGCCGGTGGGCCGACGTCACGGAGATCACCCGGGATCCGGCGGAGCCGGGGGCTGGGTACAACACGGTGGTCTTCGAGCCTGTGACGACGACGAAGATCAGGTTCTTCGGCGTCAACGTCAATCCGGAGAACTTCGGCCAGTACGTCGGGCTCACGGAGTTCGAGCCGCTGCGCTGGGACCGGATCTGACGGCATCCATCCGCTGGCCAAACGTAGGAAAGACATGAAGCAATGAACCCGAATGTGACACTGAGCCGCCGCACCCTGCTCTACGGCTCGGCGGCTGCTGCGATGGCGCTCCCGCTCGCCGGCTGCCGCGGCGACTCCAACGGCAACTCGTCGCAGGAGCGATCCAACAACCGCCCGGACACCTCCGAACGCAAAGGCTCGGCAACCGACCCGTTGCCGCGCCCCACGTCGTTCAAGGAGGCGCCCATGCTCGCCGAACAGGTGACACAGGGCGGCCTGCCACCAGTCGAGGAACGGTTGCCGGACAACCCGTATGTCGTTCCGCACAACTGGCTGGACGTCGGGAAGTACGGCGGCAACATGCGGATGATGCTTCCCGCCACCGACGACGGGCAGATGAAGGAGTACATGTATGGTCACTCCCCGCTCAGATGGCTCAACGACGGCCTCGACATCGGGCCCGGGTTGGTGGAGAGCTGGGAGTCCAACGACGACGCGTCTGAGTGGACACTCCATTTCCGTCAGGGTCTGAAGTGGTCTGACGGTGAGCCGTGGACGACCGAGGACGTGATGTTCTGGTGGGAGGACATGGTCCTCAACGAGCAGCACTCAGAGGTGCCGCCGGACGAAGCCCGGTCGGGCAAGGGCACGCTCATGACGATGAAGACAGTGGACGACGTCACGATCGTCATGACGTTCGATGCTCCGGCCCCCCTCACCGCGGACCGCTTGGCGATGTGGGTCAACCGGGGCATCGGCCCCGGCTGGATGGAGCCGAAGCACTACCTGCAGCAGTTCCACCCGAAGTACAACCCATCCGCGCCCAAGAACTGGGCGACAGCAGACGGTGAGTTCGACCAGAAGCGGAACTGGCAGATCAACACCGAGTGCCCCACCATGACCGGATGGCGTCTGAAGACCTACCAGGAAGGCCGCCAGGTCACGTGGGAGCGCAATCCGTACTACTGGTGCGTCGACCGCGACGGCAACCAGCTTCCCTACGTCGACACCCTGACGGTGACCGCCGTGCAGGATCAGGAGGTCGCCAAGCTTCAGATCCAGCAAGGCAAGATCGACTACCTGCTGGGTCCATTCATGGGTGTCGGTCTTGGCGACATCTCTGGTCTCAAGTCGGCCCAGTCCCGCAGCCGGGTTGAACCAATCCTGTGGGACAGCGGCGACGGCACGGGCTCCGCATTCTTCTTCAACTACGACTACGTGGAGGAGAATCTGCGGGAGCTCATCCGGAACCCGAAGTTCCGGCAGGCGCTCTCCCATGCGTTCAACCGGCCAGAGGCGCAGAGGGCGATCTACTTCAACACCGGTCAGCAGACCACCGGGACGATGAGCGTGAAGGCCATCGAGTACCACATCAACGAAGAAGGCCGCCAGATCTACCAGCAGTGGCGCGACAGCTATGTCGCGTATGACCCGGAGAAGGCCAAGGCGATCCTCGACGAGATCGATGTTGTGGACAAAGATGGCGACGGTCTCCGCGAGGCACCGGACGGCAGCAAACTCGTCATCCGACTCGAGTTCGGGGCCGACCCTGCAGACGACGTTCAGCAGAAGAACAACCTGCTTGAACGTGACTGGAAGGCTATCGGCCTTGATGCTCGGCAGTACCCGATCTCCCCGGAGGCGTACTCCGAGCAGTGGAGCGCGGGCAAGCTGATGTCGAATGCTGGATGGGGTATCGGGGACGGCCCCAACTGTCTGGTGTATCCACAGTGGCTCGTGCCTATGGAGGAGAGCCGTTGGGCGCCGCTGGAAGGGCAGTACTACAACGTCCGCGGTACGCCGGAAGAAGGAGCCGAGAAGAACGTCGACCCGTTCAAGCGCACGCCGCCCCGGATGGAGCCGGAGCCGGGTGGCCCGATCGAACGGCTGTGGGAGCTGTACGACCAGAGCAAGGTCGAGGCCGATGAGATGGCGCGGCACCGGCTGGTGTGGGAGATCACCAAGATCCACATCGAAGAAGGACCGTTCGTCCAGGGCACGGTCTCCAACGCGCCTATGGTCATGCTGGCCCACGAGGAACTCAGGAACGTCCCGCGGAAGGAGAACCTCGCCCAGGGCGGTTTTGTGGCTCCCTGGATCCACCCGACGCCCGCCGTCTACGATCCCGAGACGGCGTTCTGGGACAACCCCGACCAACACTCCTGAGGGGTGCGGGGACGCTTCCGCGCTGCGCCGACGAGGCAGCGACCTCGCCGGTGCCTACACCTGGATGAAGTACTGCTCAGAGGTAGCAGCACGTCCAAGTCGTTCGGACGAAGCGTCGACGCACACCTTCAGGGCGGTCCGATGTGGGGACTTCTCTCGAGCGTTGGCAGATCAGGGCCATTCAGCCGGGCGGCCAGCCATGTGTAGCAGGCAGCCAGTACGTGCTCTGGCGGAGCGTGGCCGTTGTCGTGGTAGAGCGTCTGCAGACCGGCAACGTCGCCCCAGGCAGGCCTTGCCCGTCGGACGAGTTCCTCGTTGTGCCGACCGTCCGCGTCCCCGCCCCCGGCCACCAGGAAGGAACGCGGCGCCACCAACCGAAGGAGGTCGTCCTGGTCTCGACCCAGCGGTATGTGCGATCCGAGGTACCACTGATCCGACCAGTTCGAATGGGCGAAGCCGACACCTGCCTCGTGCGCCACCGCCACGTGTATCCGCACGTCGAGAGCGGCCAGGTGCAAGACCATCTTCGCCCCAAGCGAATGCCCGAACGCTCCCACTCGCGCCGGATCAATCCAAGGCACCGTCACCAACGCGTCGACCGCCAGCTCCATGTCGGCGACACTTCGCCCCAGACCGGTCATCGGGAGGGCGGCGTGATGGCGACGGGACAGAGGACCGTAACGCTCAGAGAGGGAGGCAGTCGGCGTAGCGGCAACCGCGACCTGCTCGAACCACCACGGCACCGCGACCACCGCGAACCCACGGGCCACGAGGTGCCGAGCGTAGGCACTGGCACGCAACCTGTCTTCCGACCACTCGGCGGTTCGGCGGGTACGTTCGCCCAACACTGTCGCCACCTCGTAGAACGGCACCACGACAGCTGGAAACGGGCCGGCGCCGTCAGGCGCGACGAGTGCCGCCTCCAACACGGTTCCGTACGACGTCAGACGCACCGCGCAGCGCCGCATACCCGAACCGCTCCGCACGGCGGCACCGACGTCGAATGTTCCCAACGGGTCCGGGACGGCGCCGAGCCAGTCCCTCCACCAGGTCCGAGTAGAGCTGACCTCAGGCACGGATATTCACCGCCGGTGCGTGGGGTCCGGCCCAACGGTGCGCCCCACCGCCGACATCGATGCTGCCTGGGCGAGCATCATCATCACCAACACGCGGCGAGAAGGCTCACGGCCGCCATTTCCTCGGGCTCACCGCCGGCGACAAGCGCGTCCAAGTGCGGCGATGGGCGCGGGCGGCGCGGCTCAGTCCACGGACGTCGGTCACGGGCCGCGACCTGGAGTCAGTCATAGGCTCAGTCCAGTTCGGAGGTGCCACCAGTCTATTCCCGCGACAATTCCACCAGTCATAACCGTCCCACTCTCATCGGTCTGCAAGGTCAGGCCGATGCAGGCGCTGACGCTGGTCGCTCATCGCAAGGCGCTCGAGGCGCTTGAGGCGCTATCACCAGTCACAGCGCCGGGCCGCCGGGTCCTGCCGCACTTCCGTTGGCCCTCGAAGGGCGAGCAGCCCATCGCCCAGCTGCCGCCACTCCCCCGCCCGGCGACGTACTCAGATGCCGCGCGCTTCATGGAATCAATCGTGGTGCGAACTGCGGTCACCCGATGCACCCTGAGTCCGCTCCGGCACGTCCGAGGACATGCAAAGTCGCAGGTAGATCGCACGGTCCACCTCGTACACGACCCTTCCAATCCGATGGTCGGAGGTTCGAATCCTCCCGGGCGCGCCAGCTCTGACCATGCGAAACGCCCCGGCGCCGAAGGGGCCAGCTGCCTAGCTGACCCCCGCAGCTGACCCGACGCCATCTCCTGGACCTCTATCAAGGCAGCCTCGGGCGCGTAACGCGTTCAGGCCGCACGCAGCACCGACCGTCGCCCCGTCGGACCGACATGGCCACGAGGCCATGGCGGCCCTCGTGAGACCCTGGCGGGGGCGGTCGTTGGAACCACCGGCAGCGGCGACGACGAAGTCAACGCGGTGGCAATCCGAGGGAAAACGTACTCGGGCGTGACCTACATCGGTCCCTACGACTACTGGGTGGGGAGGCCGGTCCGTGGCGCCAACAACAGCACGAGGGCCAGCCAAACCGCAAGGCTCCATTTCACCGAATGGGCAAGGTAGATACTCCGGGGGTACTTCCTATGAACAGGGACGAGAGTTGCGGCTCCGACAGCACAGGCCAAGCGTTGGAGGTGAGGCCGGGAGCGAAGCTGGAGCGCACATACTCTGACAAGGACTATGTTGAGGAAGCCAGGAGCTTGATCAGGCAGGCAAAGAGCCTCGGGTTCATACTCGCGGAGATACGCTGGGCACCCGATCGGACGCACATCCAAGTCGGGATCGAACCGCACGTCGACCCAGACAGGGTTCGACGGCTTGAACACCGCATTCCCTACACCATCGGTAGAGGGCACCCCGGCGTACCACTTGGCTGCCCCACGAGCTAGCAGACCGGACATCGGCGTCCCTGATGGGCGTCGGCACCTGCGACGAACCACGACTGGTCCGACTGGATGCCCGCTGCAAGATCCACCAGGCCGCGCGGGAGCCCCGTGGAGTAACCGGACCGGACTCCGGGGTTGCGCCGAGGAGAGAGATGCTTGTGCTCGACGCACATTCCCTGAGGCTCCAGCCGGCCCACCGGGGCGTCCCATGTGTACGGCTCGCCTGACCCCAGTGTGACCCCAACTGTCCCAACCTTCTACCTACGTTGAGCACGCCATCTGGGCAGCACGAAAGCGAGATCCGGCACCGCGAACGTTGCTCGCCCGGTCCTTCACATCCGTTGGTCGGAGGCTCGAATCCTCCCGGGCGCCACGCTGACAATCTTCGCCCATCGGCGGAGTGACCTGGCGAGGTCCGACTCGACATGGCAGCCCGGCCGCACCTGAGCACAGCCACCACACCCTCGCCGACCGGCAACTGACAGTCATCGCTGCTAAATCACGTGGGGTATCACACGGGCGCTGGCACACCGAGCGCCACCATCGTGAACAACCAGTGGACCTTCGGCCACAGCGGCGGCACCACGAACGGTACCTCTACCATCCTCGACTCGGAGCCCGACTCCGACCGAGTTGCCGTGACCGTCAGCAGCTACGGCATCGGCATTGCAACGCCCACCGAAACTGAGACACGGATACTCATCACCCAGCACTGAGCCGCCGTCGACTGGCCCGTACCCGTACAGCCGGTCGGGTCAGTCGAGCGGACTCTCGCCGATCGACGTCATGCGACTGGCCGCTTCGCGATCCGCTTCGCCGATCCGGTCGAGTAGGTGGTGCAGGAGGTGGCGGAGGGTCTCGAGCTCTTCAGGGCTGGTCAGGTCAGCCCACCGCTTCTCGATCGCGTCTCCCGCGTCGGCCGCTACCGGCAGTACCGCCTTGCCCCGTTCGATGATCACGATCAGTTGGGATCGGCCATCGCTGCGGTTCGCGCGGCGTTCCAGATAGCGGGCCTGCTCGAGTCGACGGACTGACTGCGCCATGTTTTGATTGCGCACGCCAGCGCGGATGGCGAGGTCACGGATCGGGATTCTCTCTGTCGAGACGAACGGGAACACTTTCGCGTCCCCGGACCCGATGTCAGCGAAGCCGGCTTACCTGCCGAAGAACGGCGACACCATCTCGCCGCCGGACATCAGACGTTCGAAGTTTTCCTGCATGGCCTGGGTATCGTTCAGTCGCGGGAAGGGTTCGCCCGCTGGCGGCTCGACATCGAGGAACTCACACAGCGGGCCCCAGCCGTCACGAACGTCGAAAACCAGCAGACGTTCGGCTGGAACGGATTCCTTCACCGTCGACACGTGCCGGTTGAACGCCTCGATGGCGGTTTGTTCGTCAACCTCGTCGACGCCGAAACGCCAGTCGCTGCCGAATAGCGAGCGACCCATCATGTCGAGCACGGGAAGCATCCCCC
Source organism: Actinopolymorpha sp. B11F2 (assembly GCF_040195635.1). Classification (NCBI taxonomy): domain Bacteria; kingdom Bacillati; phylum Actinomycetota; class Actinomycetes; order Propionibacteriales; family Actinopolymorphaceae; genus Actinopolymorpha; species Actinopolymorpha sp. B11F2. The sequence goes on from NZ_JBEFTX010000005.1 coordinate 203,322, forward strand.
GCATGGAGCCGACGATTGCGGCGGCCTGCTCGGGCAGCTTGGTGAGGTCCAGCTCTTCCAGGTCACCGTTGCGGGTGGTCAGCATGCGGAAGCTGATGAACCAACGCTCGGGATCGCGCACAGTGAGGAGCACCTTCGCCTCGGGATAGGCCTCGACTTGCTCACGCCAGAAGTAGCTCGCCGGCCAGTCCAGCGTGGCCCGATATCCAGCCAGGACCCGATCCCAGTCGAGGGTCTTCCCCTCGACTGCCGGTAACCACCGGTCCACATGACCGGGGTGCGTGAACACCTCGTACATGTGGTAACAGGGATCGAACCCGAGCTTCTCGAGCGCGGCCTTCGTCGACGTGGTGCCGGTACGCGGTAGCCCGGCCCCAATCACCTTTACCATGCAGTTCCCTTCCCTAAGCAACAGATGTTTGGCAGTAGTCGAGGTGAAACACGGTTGCCGCACCTCACCTCCAGCCTGCTTCCTGCGTCATGCCGCGGCGGCCACATAAGCTCGGCCAGCCAAGGCCCGGCCGAGCTGAAAGACGCGTCCGCCGAACATCAGGACGCCCAATGGGACGTGTAGGGTCGTCACGTGCGCTAAGCCCAGCGCTATCTGCGCCAGCGTGGCGCCAAAGAACCCGACCCGCGCATACAGCACCGTGGGTCTGGGCGGGACGCCGGCTAGCCGCCACGCCAAGACGGCGGCGACCAGGTGCAACAACGCCATGGTCAAGACTCCATACGCCGAAACAGTGTGCAGTACCCTCCGCCAGGCGAGGACAACAGCAGGCCGGCTGTGATCGATGCGACGAAGACGGCCAAGGTTTGCAGGGTGATCGCGACACGCAAGAACACAAAGTTGCCCCGCCTGACCGTCGTGGGCATGGACATGGTGGTCATCCCTTCTCCATCTCGAGGCGTACGACCTGGAGTCTCGGTAGTTCGACGAAACAACCCACCGGAATGTGAGGCGACACGCTCACCTCACAATCGAGTGCGCTGTTTCGTCGAATTGGTGAGGCTGTTGCGAACAAGGGAGTTGTCGCCACGATGAGCACCCAGTCCGGGCCAGGACATGACCCGCTCGATCCGGGCCTGAGCGCGATCATGAGCGAGCGGCGTCAGCTGACCAATCTCGCCTACCGACTCCTCGCTCGTTGGCCTACGCCGAAGACGTCGTACCGGAGACCTACGCCCGCTGGTACGCCATGTCGGCGCAGCAGCGGGAAGCCATCAGCTCGGTCGGCGCCTGGCTGACCAAGGTCGCCAACCGCAATGACGTCCGGCCGCCGAGGTTCGCGATGGCCGGAGGTCGTACCTTCGTGCGGTCAGCTGTCTCTGCCTCGGCTTAGTTTCAGCTGACGAAGCTCGATCCGGTTCCCGTCAGGGTCTAGCGCCGTGACCCGGACGCCGTACGCGTAGTCCTCGGGCTCTGCCTCCACGAACTCGACGCCGCGGGACCGAAGCACTTCAAACTCCTTGCGCAAATCGTCCGACTCGAGGAAGACCGGACCCGAGGCACTCCGAACCGGCTTGCCCGGCCACACGAGGATCGGTTCATGACAGGGCCTCCTCGTACACCGCCGCGGCGACCTCCCGAGTGCTTCGCCCGCGATCGACAGTCAGTTCTGGCGAGCTGAGTCACGCGCCCCCATCGATCGCGCCCCACGCAGCTGAGGAGAGCTTCCGGACCTAACCGGCAGCCTTGAGGTCCCGGTGGTGTCGATCCCGACCAACACTCGATCAGCGACCCGCGCACCGCTATCGGATACCACCAACATCCCGTGTCCGATTACACCTTCATAGCCAATCCCGTGGTGCGTGGCGAAGCAGGTGACCAAACCGATCAGGAATGAAGAAGCGCCGGTCACCGAGCCGTGCCTAGCGTGGCTGTCATGTGCATCACCGGATATCACCAAAGGGGACAACGCATGAAAGCGCATGTGAGCTCGATCCTTCTCGGCGTCCAGGACATGGACCGGTCCAAGCGGTTCTACACGGAGGGTCTCGGCTGGGCGATTGAGCAGGACTACGGCGTCTCGGTGTTCTTCGGGTCGGACGGCCGGACGCTCGTCGGCTTCTACGGCCGCGAGGGCCTGGCCGCAGAGGTGGGCGCGAACCCCGAGGGCAGCGGATTCAGCGGGCTGGTTCTCACCTACGTAGTCCGCAGCGAGGCGCGGGTCGACGAGATCATCGCCGAGGCCGAGAAGGCCGGCGCCACGATCCTCAAGCCTGCCTCCACCAAGCAGTGGGGCGGGTACGGCGGTTCGTTTGCGGACCCGGACGGCTACATTTGGGACATCGGATACAGCGCCCAGGGAAAGAACCAGCCTTACGCGGAGTAGCCGCCGAGAAGAGCTTGTGGCGAGTGCGGGCGGAGGTTGTCCCGGACTTCGTCGAACCTGAGCTGGCGTCGCGGTAGTCGTGGTGTGGGTATCCAGCGCGGATTTGTGATCATGGACGGGCGGGCAGAGATCCTCCTGCCCGCCACATGGCGGGCAGGAGGCCGAGGGTGCGGCGGTTAGGAGGCTGCTTGTGTCGACGTCTCGTTCGCCTCGGCCGGCTTCGTCAGGTCGACATCGACACGGGGTGAGCCGGTGAGCGGAGTCGTGTCGAAGTAGCGGACTTCGAAGACGCGTTCGGTGAACTTCCATCCGTCCGGCGTGCGGCGGTAGCGGTCGTGGAACAGGCCGTGGTTGAACATTGAACGGCCTTCGTTGAGGCGCCCGAGTTCACTGACGTAGGCCCGAGCGGACGCTGTATCGCCGTCGACCTGGATCGTGCCGGGATGGGCGGTTTGGATAAAAAATTCCCATACACCGTCGAGCCGGTGGGTTCCAGCGCGGATCTGCTCCGCTCCGGACATCTCGATATTCGCAACCGGGATGCGGTACACGGCATCGTGGGTGAACAGCGACGCGACTCGGTCGTTGTCGCGCATCATCGCGGCATCGGTGAACTCGGCTTGCAGGGCGAAGATCTCGAAGCGGTCGGCGAGTGCCTGGTAGTCGCTCATCTAGTTCCTCCTGTGGTGGAGTGGCCTTGCCAGCTACGACGACCCACCGCCGCGGATTGTCAGGCGTTCCGGGCGCGGCTGACATTTCGGCCCGTCATCTTGTCGATGAGGTAAGAGCTGAGACGACGAGGGAAGGTGGCTGCGGCACCCATGGAGAACCGAAGCGAGGGGAGCGGCCCGCCCGATCCCGCGATCATGAGCGAGCGTCGGAAGCTGATCAACCTTGCGTACCGGCTTCTTGGCTCGCTGTCGGATGCCGAGGATGCGGTCCAGGAGGCGTACACCCGCTGGTACACCATGTCCGAGGAGCAGCAGGCATCCATCGAAACGCCGGGTGCGTGGTTGTCCAAGGTGACCAGCCGCATCTGCCTGGACATGCTCGGCTCGGCTCGCGCCCGTCGGGAGCGCTACGTCGGTGCGTGGATTCCCGAGCCGGTGCCCGAACCGACGGAGTGGAGTCGCCAGGGCCGGCCAAGCGATGGCACGGTGGATCCCGCGGATCGGGTCACCTTGGACGAGTCGATCAGCATGGCTTTTCTCATCGTGCTGGAAGCGATGACTCCGGCGGAGCGCGTCGCGTTCATCCTCCACGACGTGTTTCACTTCCCGTTCGCCGACATCGCCGAGATCACCGGACGGACGCCGGGGGCGTGCCGGCAGCTGGCCTTCAGCGCCCGTCGGCGCGTCGACGCTGCGCAGCCTTCTGCGACCCCCACCGTCGAGCAGGCGAGAATCGTGCGAGATTTCAAGCAGGCGTGGGAAGCCATGGACATCCAGGCTCTGGTCGGCTTGTTGGATCCGGACGCCGTTGCGGTCGGCGACGGCGGTGGTATCGCCCGTGCGGCCCTCGAACCGCTCACTGGTAGCGGACAGATCGCGCGTGCCTATGCGGAGTTCGTCCGACTGGCAACCGACGCAACAATCCTGGAGCGTACGGTCAACGGCCAGCCTGGACTGGTCGCACAGCAAGACGGCCGCACGGTCACCGTGTTCGCCTTCGATATCGTCGCCGGAAAGATCAGACACATCTGGGCCGTTCGCAATCCGGAGAAGCTCCGTTCCTGGACTGAAGGCTGGACCGAGGGCTGATGCCGGAGCTTCCTGGTGGGATTTCCCCTCAACCCTTCGGGTCGGCAGCGAATCGGGTGAGGGCGTCCCGGGCCGCCACCGGCTTCGGACCGAGATCAGCGATGTGCCCGTCCGGTCGGACGAGGACGAATCCGCCACGACGCATCCCGTAGGCAGCGCGAGCCGTGCCGTCGGGATCGGAGCCATCGTCGACGCGGACGATGACAGGGTCGGTGCCGGGCATGTTGGTGTGCGATTGGAGGTTCGAGCCGGAATGGGCGCCGGCGGGGTCGAAGATGATCAGAGTCAGGTGATCGGGTCCGATATGGTCGTGGATCGTTCCTGCGCCCACCGGCGTATCGGGGGCGCGGTCACCGGTAACCGGCGCAGCGGTGGCCGGTCGTGGCAGCCGGCGACGGGAGTAACTCACGTCGAGCTGGGAGTTCTGCCGACTGCTGCGCCGGGCGCCACCCTGGCTCCTGCTGGTCGCACTGAGCAGGAGGTCCCGCCCGGCCCGGGCGAGCGGGTTGCGCAGCGCGAAGATGCGGCGCCGGATTTCGACGTCGCGAATTGTCGCCTCAGCCGCAGGCCGTCGTTCGGTCTGATAGTCGTCCAGCAGGTCGGAAGGGGCTCCGCGGTCGACGCGGGCCAACCGCCAGGCGAGGTTGAACGCGTCCTGGATGCCGAGGTTCATCCCCTGGCCGCCGAACGGTGGGAACACGTGAGCCGCGTCGCCGGCAAGGAAGACCCGACCCTTCCGGTACTCGTCGGCAAGGCAGACCCGCGTGCGAAATATCGACGTCCAGTCGGCCCGGGAGATGCTGATCTGCGTCGGTCCCCTTGATTGCAGAATCCGTTCCAGGATGTCGGGAGTCGGTTCGGGCACGCTGCCGTGGCGCGCCCGGTCGGTGACGTCGACGAAGATGCGCCACAGATGGTCCGGGCCGGGCAGACGCATGAGCATCAGAGGGCCCTCGGGGCCGAGCCACATTGCGCTGTCCTGGATCGGTGGCGCCGGATCAAGGACCGTATCGCCGAGGTAGTACGTCTCGCCGGTGGCTACCCCGGTGAACGGAATTCCGAGTTGTTCCCGAACCCTGCTTTGGGATCCGTCCGCACCGATCAGCCACCGCGCCCTCAGCCGCCGGCCATCGGTCAGCCGAGCGGTGACCGATCGGTCATCCTGGGTCAGCTCGTCCAGCTCGCAGCCCGCGTCAACCGGGATCTGGAGCTGGTCGAGTCGTTGACGCAGAATCGCCTCCAACCCCTGCTGTGGCAGCACGTAGGTGTACGGATAGGGGCTCTCCGGGGGCATCCACGGCATCCGGACCAGCTCGTCGTCGCCGCGCATGATCGATGCTCCGGTCAACGTGTAGGCGACCCGGGCGATGCGGTCGGCGAGACCGAGGCCGGCGAGCAGCTCCATCGAGCGGGCTTGGAGACCCAGCGCGCGCGAACTCTCGTTCGGCTCGGTGCGACGTTCCACGACCCGGCAGGACACCCCGTTCGCGGCGAGAACCAGTGCGGCGACCATTCCTGTCGGTCCGGCGCCGACGACGAGCACGTCGGGCTGGTCGGTTTCCGGTCGATCGCTACCCATCGCGTCCACCTCCGCAGGAGCTGTTCATTGATCGGCTCATCTCCTTCCCGACTCGCTCAAGGGGTGATGGCACCTGGACCGGTGAGTTCGGTGTCTTACTCGTACCGACGACCCAGACCCGCGACTTGTCAGGAAAGCGCACGTTCCTACTGACACTTCGGGCCGCCATCTCGTCGAACGGTTCGAGTCACTACCGATCAACCACCTCCTCGGGAGTCACGATGGCGATCACGACTACGACCGGGGTCACGGGACGGTCCAAGCCGCGACGGCTGGCGTTGCTGGTGAATCGGATGATCGTGAGCGTTCACGCGCTGGCGATCTTCGGCCAGCCGGTGTTCGCCGGCGGCTATCTGAGCGGCGACTACGACATGCTGTGGCCGCACCGCTGGGGCGCCGACGTCGTCTTCTCCCTCGGCTTCGTCCAGCTGGTGACGGCCTTGGTGCTGTGGCTGCTCCGCGGACCGGTCTGGCTGCTCATTGCCAGCCTGCTGATCGCGGCAGGCGAAACCGGCCAGTACTTCGCCGGGCTCGCGGGCGCCCTCGATCTGCACGTCCCGCTCGGCGTCGCTCTCGTCACCGCGATTGTGCTGACAACCGTCGCCGTGTGGCGGCCGCAACGATGGCGGGTGGAAGGATGACCCGACAGAGCATGCCTCGACGGACGCTCCTGGGCTTGTCCGCCGGGGCGGGAATCGCGCTCGCCGCCGGACTGACCGGACCGCGGATACTGCACCACGGTGGGCGCGGGACCGGTGAGCTGTTGCGCAGCAGGACTCCGTTGCCGGAGCCGTTCCAGCAACCGCTGACGACCCCACGGGTGCTCCAACCCATCCGGACTACGGGCGACACCGACTACTACCGGATCGTTCAGCGGGAGTCGGCTGCCGAGATCATTCCCGGCGTCCGAACACCGATCTGGGGCTACGAGGGGACCTTTCCCGGCCCGACGATCGAGTCCCGCAAGGACCGAACCACCGTCGTTCACCACCGCAACGAACTTCCCGTCCCGACCGTGGTCCACCTGCACGGCGGGCACACCCCTGCCGACTCCGACGGCTACCCAACCGATCTCCTCACACCAGCCGCCGGCTGGGACGCCGACCATGCCGGCCACGGCGACCATGCGGGCGGCATGCACGACGACCGGGCGCGGATCGCGCACGGCGAACGTGACTACCGCTATCCGCCCCAGCAGCGCGCCGCCACGTTGTGGTACCACGATCACCGGATGGACTTCACCGGCCCGGCGGTGTACCGGGGGCTGGTCGGCTTCCACCTGATCCGCGACGACGAGGAAGATGCGCTGGACCTGCCATCGGGCGAACGTGAGCTGCCGCTGATGATCGCCGATCGTGCCTTCGACGAGCACGGCGCCTTCGCCTACCCGTCCCTCGACCCGACCCTGCGCACCACCCCGGGCGTTCAGGACGCCTATGTGGAGGGCGTGTTCGGCGACGTCATTCTGGTCAATGGCGCACCCTGGCCGGTCCACGAAGTGGCAGCAGCCAGATACCGACTGCGCGTCCTCAACGCCTCAAACGCCCGCCGCTACGACCTGACCCTGGACCCGCCGCCACCCGGCGGCGCCGGCTTCGTCCAGATCGGCAGCGACCAAGGACTCCTTGACGCACCACGTCGTCACGACCACCTGCCCATCGCACCGGCCGAACGCTACGACCTGATAGTCGACTTCAGCCGCTACCCGGTCGGCACCCGGGTCACCGTCCGCAACCGCCTCGGCGCCGGGCCGACCGCCCTAGTGATGCAGTTCGTCGTCACCCGCCGCGAATACGATCCGAGCCGCATCCCGCGGAAACTCAGCGACCTTCCGCGACTGACCCGCGAGCAGGCCACAACGGTTCGCGAGTTCAGCTTCCACAGCGGCCCGGTCCACGGACACGCAGGCTGGCTGATCGGCGGCAAGCCCTTCTCGCCGGATCACATGGCGGCGACGCCTCGGCTCGGAGATGTCGAGATCTGGCGGTTCGCCGCCGACGTGCATCACCCGGTCCATCTGCATCTCGTGGGATTCCAGGTCCTGACCCGCCATGGTCGCCCACCGGGACCGTACGATGCCGGACACAAGGACACGGTCGACCTGAGGCCGGCCGAAGCAGTCGAGGTGATCACTCGATTCCACGGCTACCGAGGCCGCTACGTCTTCCACTGCCACAACGCCGAGCACGAGGACATGGCGATGATGGCGAACTTCGAAGTGATCTGACCACCTGCGACCATCTCCAGCCGCTCACCACCCGCAGCCTGACAAACCGGGACCGCGCAGCGTCATAACCGGCGAAGAGCAAAGAACCTGACCGCCTGGCAGAAGGGCATCACGTGAACATCACACTCTGTCGGACTGACGTGCTGATGATCGGCAGTGTCATCGTTCACATCGACTGACTGCTCCGCTGTAGCGCCTGTTGCAGCCGAAAGTAGCGGGACCCTTCACTCGCACAAGAAGAAGGTTCAGATGACATCAACCCAGGAATCAACGAACAAGGAGGCGCTCCGCCGCCTCAACGCAGCTCTCAACAGCGGCGACCCGCAGGTGATCTCGACGACTATCGACGAGGCATTCCAACCCGACGTGCTCATCCGCACCCCGCTGAGGGTCGATGCCACCGGCACCGCGTCGTCGATGGCCGCGTCGCCGAAACCTGGGGAGTCGTCGACGTCGCCTCACAGATGCGCCAGCTCGGGCTCGTTCCCTCATAAGAGCCGCAGACGCCAACGGCCGGCATGGGTGTCACCCGCGTCAGTTGGCGTTCGGTCCGGACGAGAGGTACCTGCGGCGGCTTGACCATATGGCCGTCGCCTTTCAGCTGCCGGGCGCGTTGCCCGGTGCTCTATTCAGGAATGGGCGCCCAAGCGGCAAGGCCGGAGCGGCGCCTTGCTCGCTGGCCTTCGGATTCGAGGCAAAGCTTTCCGGTCGAAGAGACACCGACTTCGCCGCACCCGATTCCGTGTACGCATAGGAGTTGCCACCGAACCGGCGGCTACCTCACCGACGCAGAAGTCCGCCGCGAAGTCCATGGCGGCCTCCAGGTCGTGGAGAACTGGAACTCCGGCAACACCCCTACCAGGCCATGATCGAGTTTGGACGCGCGCACAAGACGGTGGGCCGCTACCTACGCTCGAGAGTGCTTCAACGGGAGATCAACGATGTTTTGGACGTAATCGAGTCGTGGAACCTGGGCTTGAGCAGCAACCGAACGGCCAGTGGCGTTAGCGAGCCGTTGAGGCTCGGGTTGTCGCCACTGGCCGTTCGGGTGCGGGACGGGCGGCGGGGGTCTTACAGAGCCCAGGGAGACGCACCTCAGCCCGTCGTCCAACGGCGGAGTTTATCGGGGTTGCGTACTACCCAGATGTGCTTGATGCGGTCGCCTACGACGTCGAACGCGAACACCGTCACGGTGACGCCGTCTTGCTGAGCCACCAGACCGGGCTGACCGTTGACCGTACGTTCCAGGAGTGTCATGTTGTCGAGCCTGCGACGGGCGAGTTCGGCCCAGGCGTGCGCGATCTGCTCGCCGCCTTCGATGGGGTGCAGGAAGGTCGTGGCGAGGCCGCCGCCGTCGGCGGTCGCCGTGGCGTCGGGGTCGAGCAGACCGATGAGGGCGTCGATGTCCTTGGCCTCCCAAGCCCGCTTGAAGTCCCTGACGACGCCGGTGGGCTGGGCAGCCGAAGTCGTCGCGGAAGGCTGCGAGGACCGGATGCGGCGGCGGGCCGAGGAGGCCAGCTGGCGGCACGCCGCCGGGGTACGGCCGACGATCTCGGCCACTTCGGCGAAGGAGTGGCAGAACACGTCGTGCAGGATGAACGCGACGCGTTCGGCCGGGGTCATCGACTCCAGCACGACCAGGAAGGCCAGGTTGACCGACTCGTCCAGGGTGACCCGGTCGGCAGGGTCGCTGACGGTGCCGTCGGGGAGCGGCTCGGGGATCCATTCGCCCACGTACGTCTCTCGCCGGACCCGTGCCGAGCCGAGCAGGTTGAGGCAGATGCGGCTGGCGACCGTCGTCAGCCAGGCGCCGGGAGACTCGATGGCGTGCTGCTGCTGCCGGGACATGGCGTACCAGCGGGTGTAGGTCTCCTGCACTGCGTCCTCGGCCTCGGCCAGCGAGCCCAGCAACCGGTACGCGAGATTGATCAGGTGATGCCGCTCGCTCATGATCGCGTCCAGGCCGAAGTCAGGCCGGCTCTGTTCTGGCTCGGATCGGGTGGTCATGATGCCGTCGGTCCCCTCTGTCGCATCGGTCCTCACCAGTACGACAAGACGGCGCACCGGAATGTGAGGCGACACACCGGCCTCACATTCCTGAGGGCTGTGTTGTCGAACTGGTGAAACCGACACATCATCCAGCGAACAGGGAGCTCAGAGCATCATGACCACGTCAGTTCCGGAAACACCCTTCGCCGACGCCGCGCCCGGGCGTCGTCTGGAGCGGGCGGCCGCCGCGCTGACCGCGAACGGTTTCACCGTCGAGATCCTCGATGACGCCGCAGCCGCACGTAGCCGTGTCAAGGAGCTGGTCCCGGAGGGCGCCAGCGTGTTCACCGGGGCCAGCGAGACCCTCCGCCTGTCCGGCATCGATGAGGACATCAACACCGGTGGGCGATACGAGGCCGTCAAGCCGCGAACCCTGGCCATGGACCGCACCACCCAGGCGGACGAGATCCGGCGGCTGCGCGCCAGCCCTGACGTCGTCGTAGGCAGCGTCCACGCGGTCACCGAGACCGGTTCCCTCGTGGTCGCCTCGGGGAGCGGAAGCCAGCTGCCCAGCTACTCCGGCGGCGCCGCCCGCGCGATCTGGATCGTCGGGGCGCAGAAGGTGGTGCCCGATCTGAGCGTCGCGCTGCGTCGCGTCGAAGACCACTGCCTGCCGCTGGAGAACGCCCGCGCCCAGGAGGCCTATGGGTGGCCCAGCGCCATCAACCGCCTTCTCATCCTCAACGCGGAATACCAGCCTGGACGCGGCACCGTCCTGCTGCTCCGCGAAACCATCGGATTCTGAACCACCGTCCGGGCAGCGGGCCCAGATCCTCCAGCCGGGTTACAGGCCGATCAGACGTTGCGTCGGGCGTCCGAGCGCTGGTCAGCGGGCGATGTCCTCGGCGGCCGCGACGGCACGCTGGGTGGCGGACTTGGCGCTGGCGCCGGACTGGCCGTCTGCGAGTGTCTTGTGGACGACGCTGATGGAGCCTTTTGCGCGGCTCTGGTGCGGCCTCGGTCGGCGTGAGCTTGATCGCGCCAGCCGGCCGGTCAGCGACAGGCAGACAGTCCGCTGACGGCAGTGCGGTCAGCTCGTCGTACATCTCTTCCCGTAGCTGGTCGATGAAAGCTGTAGCGTCCAGCAGCTTGCGAAGCTCGCGGTGATGCTCGTCACGGTGGGCGTCGAAGTCGGCGGGCAGATCCTCCTCGGGGTTGCGCCAGCAGTCGGCGCCGACTACCCAGCGCAGCCGGTCGCGCAGCTCCCGGAACGTGCACACCTCGTACGCCATGCGCACGGTCCGTACCGCCGGCGCCGCCCTGGCATGCGTGCATGCTGTCGCGATGGCTCCGCGTGAACACCTGCCGTTCCGGCCACGACCGATCGCCGTGGACGACTTCGCCGCCGACCGCCGTGCGGACCGGATGCCGACGACACCACTGCTGCGGAAAGCCGATGAGCTGATCACGGCGCATGGCCTGCCGCCCGGCGAGCCTGTCTATGTCCACGGCGACGTCTGGCCCGGCAACCTCATCTGGACCGGCGACGACATAGCGGCGCTCATTGACTGGAAGACCGCCGGTGCCGGCGCACCAGGGGTCGACCTGTGCGAGCTCCGCAAGCAAGTCGCGATCACGTTTGACCCAGAAGCACCCGCCCACGTGCTCGACGGCTGGGAGCGTGCAGCCGGCACGAGAGCGCGTGATGTCGCCTACTGGGACGCCGTTGCCGCACTCAACACCCCCACCGAGCTGTACGACGCGACAGCAACCGCGCGCCGTGACGCGTTCCTGCGATCGGCCCTGTCCAACCTCGGTCTCTGAGCCGCAGACATCGATCGGCGTCCGCCGATGGGAGGGACCCGGCCAATCCACTCCCGGAGCCCTCCCCCAGAGGTAAGCGTCAAGAAGATCAGGCGAGTAGCCGGCGTCTACCACGACCGACATCCGTTGGTCCGGCGTACGGACTGCGTGGGCGGTCGCCGGCGTTGACCGTGACAGGCCGGCAACTGTGGCCGTATAGTCGTTCTTGCGCTGGAGGGCGCTGCCGGGTCCGCGGGCAGGACTGAGTCCACCTCCGGCTTTCGACTGATTCTTGTTGGCCTCTTCCTCGGCCTGAGCGCGGACCGCAGGCATTCGGAGGGAGACGGCATGTCTTCTCGTACGCTTCCCGTGCGTCCTGATCTCGACCAGCTTCGTCGGCAGGCGAAGGATCTTCACCGAGCCGCGGCGGCCGATGAACCGGACGCGCGGGCGCGGATCAGCGTTGTTTCACCCGAGATCTCACTCCACACGGCACAACTCGCGTTGGCCCGGGAGTACGGATTCGCCAGCTGGCCACGACTTCACAGCGAGGTCAAACGGCTCCGACTCATCGCGGACGGGGACGTCGACGGGTTCGCCTCCTTGGTGGCCGCAGATCCGGCTCTCGCGACGGACGGCATCCGCTTCCCCGACAGCGACACGACTCTCCCGGCGTTGCAGTACATCGGTATCGGGCTACTCCACGGCTGGTGGAACCACCATCGCGCAGGCGACCTGACCCGGGTCCTGCTCGCCCAGGGTGTCTCCACGAACGGAGACGGAGAATCACCTCTGATCACCGCAGCGAGCCATGGCGAACCCGAGATGGTACGTGTCCTCATCGACGCCGGCGCGGATCTGGAGGCGACAGGACCAGCCGCGCCCGGCAGTGGCACCGCACTCGCGCATGCCGTGCACTACGGCATTGTTCCCGCCGTTGACATACTCGTCGGCGCCGGTGCGGTCGTACACGATCTGGTCGAGGCGGCAGGTGCAGGCGACATCGACCACTACGATCTGGCTGACGTCACGCACGAGATCCTGGTCGGTGCTTTGCGCGCCGCAGCCGTGTGCGAGCGGTTGACGGTTATCGACCAGATCCTCGATACCGGCCTGGATGTCAACTCTGAGTTCCGGACGCTCACTGAGCCTGGCGGCGGCACCGCCCTGCATTGCGCGGCGTGGGAAGGCAAGGACGCCAGCGTGGCACACCTCCTTACCCGCGGTGCCGATCCTCACCGCAGGGTCGAAGGCGTCGACCCCATCAGGAACGCCACACCGCTGGCCTGGTGCAGACACCGCTCCGGCGTCGGTCACGGCGGCAACCACACCCAGGTCGAGGCAATCCTCGAGCCAATCGCGAACTCGGCTTCGTGATGCGAAGTTGCTCAGGGCGTGGTCACGCAGGCTGCGGGCTGCAAGGTGAGGCTGGAGCGGTAGGTCATCGCACGGTCAAGCACGTACTCGTGGACTGGCCGGACATGCGCATCGCGAGGATCGGCATGGTCAAGGCGGCCGCTCGGCGTGCGGCGGTGACGAGGGTCTCGGCGTCGCACCCGCCACCGTGCGTGGTGCGGCGCGCAAATCCCGTGGACTGCCCGGGCCGCGGCCCCGCATGATCGGCGGCATGTCCTCTCACCAGATCCGCTTCGCGGAGTTGTCCCGTAGAGCCATGTCGGCGTTGCTCGCTGACGACCTCGCCACGGCACGGGCGGAGTCCGGCGTCGAACTCGGCCGGTTGTTCGTCGACGATCGCGCGAAGTGGCTCTGGGACTACCGGCTCAAGCAACTCGAGACCGAGCCGGAAGCCGCCGCGTGGATCGCCCGAGCGGTGGTCGCCGAGCCTGACGGCGTGGTGATCGGGTACGCGGGATATCACGGACCGCCGGACGACCGGGGCATGGTAGAAGTCGGGTACACGGTCGACCCGGGGCACCGGCGGCAAGGCTATGCGACAGCGATCCTTGCCGCGCTGCTCGAACGAGCCGCCGCCGAACCGGCGGTACAGGTCGTGCGGGCGTCGATCAGCCCGGACAACGAGGCATCGCTGGCGACCATCGCCAAGTTCGGCTTCACCAAGATCGGCGACCAGTGGGACGAAGAAGACGGCCTGGAACTCGTCTTCGAACGCCCGGCTTCACCCTCGCCAACAGCCAGTCCGTGAGGATCTGACACAGACCCTGCCCGAAGCCGAAGTCGCACACGCTGTGGTCGGCGTCGGAACCTCGGTCGCGCTTGGGTTCAGCGTCACGAGGGACGCGCTCGCCTTCCCGGCCAACTTCTCTCTGACCCCGCCGCTCAGCTCGGGTACGGCTGGTAGGAAAGCCTGTCCATGACGGGTGCCAGCCGTTGCTGGAGTGCCGCCGCGTCCAGTGGCGTGACGTAGTCGCGCCACTCCTTCGTCTTCGTGGTGATCTCGCCGAACAGGTGCGGTGCGGCACGGCGCCTGGCGAGGTCGGGATTGGGCTCGCGGACGATCTCGAGATCGAATGGCTCTCCGATGAAGTCGCAGATGCCTCGCATGGTCTCGTCCGGTGCTGCGGTGAACTGCTCATAGCGAACCATCAGAAACGAGGCCGGCACCTCAGCCGCGGCAGCCAGTGCCAGCGTGGTGTTCCTCGCCCACCGCTGCGCGAACGCCGTCGGCTTCAGCGCCGCCCAGCGCGCCGCCACGGGGTCGACCCGTGCACGGCGTACGTACGAGGTGTAGACATCGACCGGATGCCGGTGGATGTAGATCAGCCGGGCCTTCGGGTAGCACCGAAGCAACCTGTGGACGTAGTTGACGTGGCTGGGTGTCTTCTCCAGCACGCGCTTCACGCCACGAGCAGTGCGCACATGGTGGAAGTACGAACGTACGACGAGCGGATGTCCGCTGGCCGTCCAGATGCGACTCCGGTGGCGGGCCGGTACGCGGCGGAGCGCGGCCTCACCTGCTGCCAGCAGCGGCCGCAACGGAGCGATCGAGGTGAGAAACGCCTGGTACCGGTCGTCGTCGTGGGCCATGTGGCCATACATCGTTCCGGGTTCGCGCGGCCCGAACGACGCCGCATTGTCGACGTGCACCATGATCTTGCTCTCCCACAGGTTCTCCGACCGCGGGCGAAAGGCCGGATGCTTCTGCAGGCTGCGGTAGAGGATCGTCGTGCCACTGCGTGCCTCGCCGACGATGAAGACCGGAGCGGTTACTCGTTCGGTCCGGGAGATCTCCAGCAGATTCACGGGCGAACGTTACTGGCAAAAGGTGAACCGAAGGTGAAGAGGGTGGCGAAATCCGCCGGCCGCGACGGCGCCCTGCTCGAAGGGAGCGCCGTCGCGGCCGGCCTCACCGCTGCCCGTTCGATCCAGGGAATCTCCACGACGGCGTGCGTGAACATCCCACCAAGATCCCCTGATGATGTGGCTCAGAGTGAGCCGTTAGGGAACGGGCCGGTGATGGCGAAGGTGATTCCCGGGCTCTGCGCGTTGGCGAAGAGCCAGTTGCCGTTCTTGGGCTCGAACGTCGACCCGCACCACTCCGAGCCGGAGTAGTTGCCCGGCGCGACCTTCTTGCCGGGAACGCCGCCGGCCGGGATGACGACCTGGTTCAGCGCGAACGGGAAGATCTCCCCGTCGGTGGTGAGCCCGTGGAGGTACTCGCCCTCGCTTCCGTCCTCGCACAGCACGATGCCGCCGCGCGGGCTGACGCAGATGTTGTCCGGGTTGTTGAGCACCGCCGCGTCCGGTGAGGCGAACAGCACCCGCATGCTCTCGCTGGCCGGGTCGTACTCGAAGACCTGGCCCTGTCCTGAGGGGCCACCGCTCGTCGAGACGATGTAGACCCGATCGTTGCCCCACCACGCACCCTCAAGGCGCCGGAACACCGCCGCGCCCTTGGCTTGACCCTGCAGCGCCGGACGAACTTCGCCCGGTGCGTAGTCGGGGTTGTCGATCGTCACCCACGAGGTGCTGTACTCCGTGCCGGTGTCGTCAGCGTAGGTCGTGTAGGACGAGCCGTCAGCGGTCTCCACCACGAGCATCTGCAGCTCACCGCCCGCAACCAGCTCACCCCTCTTCACCGGCAGGTACCGATACAGCCCTGAGGGCGTCGCGTCCTCGGTGAGGTACACGATCCCGGTGCCCGGGTCGAGTGCGACGGCCTCGTGACTGTAGCGACCCATCCCCGTGAGTGGACGTGGGTCACCCTTCCCGCCGTACGGCACCTCGAACACGTAGCCGTGCCGGGTTCCGTTCGGCGCGATCTCGGTCGTCTCCTCACAGGTGAGCCAGGTACCCCACGGCGTCGGCCCGCCCGCGCAGTTGCGGATCGTGCCGGACAGGCTGGCGTACGACTCGAGGAACTTCCCCTTGTCAGGGTCGAACACCAGGTTTGTCGTGCCGCCGCCGGCCGTCGGGTTGTACGCCCGGTCGACGAACGCTCCGTCGTACGCGCCCCGCTCGTGGTTTCGGACGATCGCGACCTTTCCGTCGGGACGGCGGAACGCCGCCATGCCGTCGTGCGCGCTCGGCGTCGGCATGTCGTCGGACATCGGGTCGCCGGTCCAGCCGTAACTGATGTACTCGAACCCCTTGGGCAGCCGGAGCAGCTCGAGGCCTGTCGTGTCGTCCTTGACCGGATAGAGCGGGCCGTAGTCAGGGCTCGACGCACGCTTGCTCATCGGCGCCGCACCCGCGGTCCTCGCACCCAGCGCCTCCAACGGTCCGAGTGCGAACAGCGACGCGGCGGTCGCGACTCCGCCCCGCAGGAACTGCCGCCGGCCGGAGCCGGCGCCTGAGCTCAGCGGTCCGGGGTTGGTGCTGCCTGAACTGGTGTCTGTCACGTGATACTCCCAGCGCAAAACGAAACGGTCACGTGACGCTAGCCCGGCACACGACGGCAGCACCCCAACAGCGGCCGAAGACTTCCCGAACAGTCTGAGACCACCGGCTCCGGTAGGTGTCGGGGTTCAGCTGAGGTAGCGCCGGCAGACTGACTTGTACTCGTAGTCGCTGCCACAGCTGTTGTAGACGTACGTCCTGCCATCGGAACATATGACGCTGTCGATGTCGCCACCGGTCTGGCCCCTTCGCCAGACCCACGCATTGATCACGCGGGAGTCGGACAGGTTCCAACATCGATAGTCGCGACGGAAGTCCTCGTACTCACAGTCGGTGCGGCGCTCACCGTCCGTCCGATGGCGGTTGTACGCCCGCTGGCAGAATCTCGAGCTGACGCGCGCGGAGGCGGGGTTGCACCAGCGCCAGTTGGTTCTCCTTGTGGACGTGCTGTAGTCCGCACAGTGTGTCCAGATCTGCCAGGGATGACTCCCGTAAAGCCATGCCTCGGCCCGGTTGCGACCAGGGAGCAGGTCAAGGGCGCTGATGCCGAGAACCATCCCGGTGGTGAGTACCCCTCTCAGCACGCTTCGACGGGTGAGGACACGATCCATGATGAGTTTCCTGACCGCGCTCGGTGTCGCGTTGGCTGGCGGCGTACTCGCACTGGGAATGGGCTCAACGCTCATGGTTGCCTCTCCTTGTGTCTGGTGCCTCATTAGTCAGTCCAGCTGAGCTCGTTGACGTTGAAGAGGAATTCCAGCCCGTCCTTCCAGTCGACGTTGAGCTCCGCCTCGCCGCTGAGCGTCGTCACCGTGCTCGGCGTTGCGTGGAGCAGCACGATCTTTGAAGGCTCCTGCGGGGTCGAGGCGACGTCCTCCATCCAGACCTCGCCAGTCGGAACCGGCGCGCCCGACCAGTCCGGAACGAGCTGATGGGCCGTTTCGGGCTTGCGGATATCGAGGAATCCCACGCCAGGGATCTTCTTGCTGACGTCGAGAACCTCCACGCGGTCGACGGCGGGGGCGGTCGGCCTGACGCAGAGACCTTCCGGACTGTCCTCGAAGTACAGGCGGGCGAAGTACCGCAGGGCGTCCGAGCCTGACATCGTGGGATCGGGCAGCCAGGTCGCCACCTCGTGCCACGGCCCTCGCCACACCGCCAGACCCTGCTCGGCGGTCTCGCAGTGGCTGATCAGGAGGTGTCCGCCCTGTGCCTCGACAATGTTCGCCCAGCGACCGCCGATGACGCGTTCCAGCACCATGTCATAGTTCCCGACGACGGTGATGTGAAGGTCCCGCAGCTGCAATCCGTCCGGCGTACCTGCGTACGGACGCTTCGTGGTGACCTGTACCGAGGCGGACCAAGGCTCCTCGAGGTTGTAGCCTGCCGCGTCGATGGTCACCCATCCGCCGTCCGGTGCCCGGAAACGGGCCCCCGTCGCTGAACTGATCGGTTCCGGATGATCTCTCACCGATCTCTCCTCCTGGTACGCATGCGTGGGTGAGCGGGGCTGTCTCTCAGGCGGCACCGGCTACTGTCGTGTAGAGGATCGAGCCATAGGCGAAAGCAGTCGCGAGCGTCATCAGGGCTCGAATCGAGGTGTCGTATCTCGCGAGCGATTGGTCCCACCGGCCATCGTCGCCGTAGGCGTGACGGGAGAGCACCATGAGTGCGCGACCAGCCCCGAAACCAACACCGGCGAGCAGCGCCGCCGGCCATCCGGCCACCAGCAGCACGCCTGCGGCCAACACGTGGGGCAGCCCGCTGGTCATGTACGTACGAACACCAGATCCCATCTCGAAGCCAAAGTGCAGGGCGCCGTAGCGGGCGCCGTCGGCTGAAATCGACTCGGGCACCTGGCGCGCATTCTGAGGAAGGCGGAGCCGGAATATCCCGAACTCCTGTAGAGCGATCACCACGAACACGGTGAGGACCACACCTACGGCCACCCGGACGGGAAGCAAGGGACGCAGCAATGACGTACCGAGCGCGACGGCAACCAGGCTGGATGTGAACCCACCTACCAGCAGGCCGGCAGAAAACCACCATCGAGAACCCCCTCGCCAGACCGACGAGATCAGCATTGCTGAGTTGTAGCTTCAAACCGATCCCGAGATCGAGTATCCGGCGGCCAGCGCCACCACCACCCACGACAGGGCACCCGGTGCATCCGCTACTGCCTGCAAGCTCGCCACACCGATCGCAACGAGGGCGATGCCGAGTCCCGGCGCGAGCGGATGAGCAAACGAACGTAGCCGTCCGGACCGTACGCTGCGCTGTCTCGCCGTCGCCATGGCCCTCAGCTACCCGACGAGTCGGACAGCGTGGGTTCGGAAGGGCCGGGCTCGAGTGGGGTGACCTTCGCCATCCTGCTGGCAATCTGAGAGACCACGGCCCGCACCGCCTCTTCCGATCCAGTCGGTTCGGCCATGACGATGCTTCCTTGTCGATCAATTGCGACGATCGCCGGCCGCCAACCAGGGTCAAGTCGGCTGTAACCGCCGGCATCGGCGACGTACTCGACCCGCTCGTCTCGCTCGTAGGACTCACTTCTCGATCGTCCGAGAACGACGAATGTCAGGGTGGTTGATCCAGTTGCCGCGAGCTCGGCGAAGACCGGGGCGACCTCGGCGCAGATCGGGCAGTGTTCGTCGACAAGGAGTACGACCGAATACGCCGTCCCACCACGCGGCCGTACGGATGCAGGGACTTCCCGCAGCACCGGAGCCGGACCCGACCCCTGTGCGACCGGCCGGGCAAGACCGGCCTGGATGTCACGGAGCTGACGCAACAGCCCTGCCATCGCAAATGCGAGAACGATGAGCGCGAGCCACGCCAAGACGACCGCACCGACGAGAGCCTCCATCAGATCCTCCGAGACGACATGCCGGGCAAGACGCGCGCCGCGACGGCGACAACCAGAGCCGCGCCCATGAGGGGTATCGAAGACAGCGTTACCAAAGGTTCAGTCGCCAAAACGGCCGTAGCAGCGGCAGCGACCGCGAACACCCCGGCGCGAACGAGGACCTGTGCGCGCACCGGTCCGTCGCCAAAGCAGCCGCACGGCACTGGACCCCGCCCGAACCGTAAGAAGGTCAGGTAGCCAAGGAACAACCCATAGACGCCAGCTTCGGCGAAAAAGACCGTCTGCCGCACGAACGGGAGGGCCAGAACTGTCACGCAGGCACCGGAACCCACACCGAACTCCACACCAACCAGCCCGACGGCGAGGGTTCGGTGCAGACGGTAAGGCACCACCCGCTGCGCGATCAGTACCGCACGCAGCCTGGTGAAGTACAGCATGTGCTCGACAGCTGCTGTCAACAACAGCAGCGCCCCACCGACTGCCACCGTCGCCGACACCATGGTCGGGATGGACGGGAGGCTAGGTGACCACATGCGCCCCTCCCCACCGCTTCTCTGCCTGACCTGACTCCCACTGAGCACGCCGCGCCCGACAAGGAAATTCCCACGCAGCGGCATGCCTTGAGAGACCTCGCGAGATTGGCGACATTCAGGTGATCGCCGAATGTGGAGAGTACGCTCGCGTGCCCACCGACATGGGGCGTCTACTATGCAGCCATTTCGGAGGCAAATGCCCTTGCGGGGCCTATGGCTGAGCGCACAAGGTTCTCAGCAGCCCAAGCGGGAGTCACCGCGTCGTCAGTGCCGGGAGTCGCGCTTATTGGGGACTGCACCTGGAGATGGGACTAGATGCGTGGCGTGCACGGCCGCTGGTGGTCAGACAGAAGACAATTGCCACCTTGGTCATCCTCGTCTTTTGTCAACGCCACGACGCCGGCGAAGGGGGTCATAGCAACCGTGAGCGTCTTCGGTCACACGATTCTCGTGTGGACTACTCACGGCTCGGATCACCGCAGGAATTCCGGCCCTGGAATCCGTCGATGTTCGTTGGATACCCGATCTGCATCCTGAACAGCCCAACCGTCATGCAGTTCAACGGCCAAAACGTCTAGGGATATCTATGAATCTTTCGGACATCGTCGTCTGCTCATTCCATACCGCGGACGAATATTACCGCGGGTGTGCTACTTCGCTCCGGAGGCACCTCGAGCGTATCGGCGTCGCCTACAGACTCGAGGAGATCGAGAGGGCGGTCGACGAGGACTGGGCCGACATCTGCCGCAAGAAGATCGGGTTCCTGGCCCGCGTTTGCGACGAACACCCGGACAAGAAGGTCTTCTGGATCGACGTCGACTGCGCCCTGTTGGAGTTGCCTACATATGTCGCCGGGTTCACCGCCGACATCATCGGGTTCCAACGCGGGTTCGGCTCCCCCATGCGCATCGGCTACGCCAATCGCACCAGGTTCTGGGAGCCCTGCTTCTTCGGTATCAACGCCACGCCGAGTGCGCGGAAGTTCATCCATGACGCCGACCTGCTGGAGCAGAGTGCCGAGATCAAGGCCACGGATGACTACTTCTTCGAAGAGTCCTGGCGCTCCAACGCTCCGCGCCTGTCGTTCCAGGTCATCCCGTCGGCTGCCGTGATCTCCAATGCACAGATAACCCCCGGCGGCGTTTCCACGTTCTTCTCGTTCGGCGCCAGCGGCAACGTCTCGAACTTCAAGCACAGGGTGAAGCAGCACGGTCGTATGGGCGGCTCCGACTCGGTGCGGGCGCTGCGAGGACTGCGGCATCAGGCACTTCGTGGAGCCAAGCTGATGGAAAGGAAACTTCCCGACAGGGCCGCCCGGTGGCTGCGCAAGGTCGCCGACACCTGCGGTATCACAAATGTCTTGACTGGTGGTGGCCTGGTTGGCGACCGGTTGGCCCTGAACGGTGCCGGATCCCCGCACCGCAGTCGAATCGTCAGCGAAATGATCATGGCTGGTCAACGAGGTGACGTATCCAGGGTCGACCAGGCATTCAGCCGGTTGGCCTCGAGCCGAATACCCTCCGATTCGGAGATCGCCGCGAAACGGGCAGCCGACGCGTTTTCGGTGTACGCGAGCAAGAACCCAGATGCGGACCCGATCAGACTGGCCTGGTGGCCACACCCGTTCCCCGGGAACTTCGGCGACTGGTTGAGCCCGCTGATCCTCGACGCCAGAACAGACCGGTCTATTCTCTATCAAAGCCCTACCGCACCCACGCATGAGCCGCACATCTTCTCGACCGGCTCCATCGGACGGTTCATCAAACCCAGCTCGATCGTCGTCGGCACGGGCATCAGCAGCGCCGACATCCAGATCGACCGGAAGGCGCGCTACATCTCCGTCCGTGGTCCCCTCACAGCCGAGCTCGTCCAGCAGTGCGGCGGGCCGAACATCGAGAGCTTCGGCGACCCCGGGGCACTCATCGCCCGCATCATCCCGGTGGAACGCGGGCTGACGAACGGCAGGATCGCCCTGGTGCGGCACCACAAGCACGCCAACCTTCCAACCGCCCTTCCAGAGAGCATGGACGAACTCACCGTCCTCCGGTCACACCCCAACGAGATCCGCTCGTTCGTGGCCGAGCTGAATGGGTACGACGCCGTGATCACCAGCGCGATGCACGTGATGATCATCTGCCACAGCTACGGCATCCCATGCTGTTTGGTCACCTTCGAAGGTTTCGAGTCAGCTGTCCACGGCAGCGGAATCAAGTACAGGGACTACTCTCTCGGCGTCGGGCTGGGAGCGGTGTACGCACCCATCCCGATCTCCACGGATCTGCGTCGCGTCGACTTCGACTCCATGATCTCGAAAGAGAAGATCACGGAGAGTAAGTTGAATGAAATCGAACAGGCCATCGCCGCCGGGATTTCCACGTACCTCTCGATGAGCGCCTAGGTTCGGCATGCTCGCGCACCTGCTCGCCGCGTTCAGGAGGCTGTTCACGACTCGCAAGAGTCGGACGGTGGTCGGCCTTCTCATCGTGGTCACCGCGACGCTTCCGGTCGCGGAGATGCTGGTGCTCGAGATGTTCTCGTCACTCATCATCGAGGGTCCGGAGGCCTTCACGCAGGACACCAACGGTGCGATTCTGCAGATCGGGATCTTCCTCCTTGCCTTCGGTCTCACCCGAGGTGTCCATCACCTGGTCCGGCTGGTACGCGTACGTGTCTTCCGAGACGGCTTCGAGATCGCGGGACGAACGCGAAGCCCGAGCCAGGAGAGCTGGGAATGGGCACTGGCATTCGAGTTGTCCGGCGTCCTCGTCAGCCTGGTCCAGGCCGTGATGTTCAGCACGCTGTTCCTCTTCATCGACTGGCCCACGGGAATGGTCAACATCCTGGTGGTCGCCGTGGTGCTGGCCCTGGTCTCGGCGATCTACCGTCGGCAGTTCGCCCTGCAGAAGGACTACATCAAGATGGGCAGCCGCCCGGGAACCGTTGCCATTCCCCAGCGAGTGGGCGGGCGAGTGCGAGATGCGGAGTTCGGCGCGATGCTGGCCAGCGTCGGCATGGTCCTCGTGCTGGTGTACATGCTGCTCCGCACTCTGCTCGGCGACATCTCCAGCGCGAACGCCATCGTGCTGTTCCTTGGCTTACGTCTACTCTCCGGGCAACTCGGGACGCTCTCGGCCAGCATCATGCGGTTTGCTCGTGCATCGGCTCGACGAGGGGACGACTGATCACCATGCCAAATGCGACTGTCCTGACGATCGCGTACTCGACCATGGCGGCGAGGGCACACAACATCTCGTTGACGGGTACCGCTCCGGACATCGAGGTGCTGGTGTGCGTTCAAGGGGGATCGCTGAGGTGCGACGGCGAGTGGGCACGAGCGCGCGTCATTCCTGTTCCCGGTACTGGGGTCGCGAAGAGCCGAAATGCGTCAATCGAGTGTGCGCGTGGGCGCTATCTGCTGTTCGGCGATGACGATGTGGCGGTGAACTTCCCCGGAGTTGCTCAGGGAATCCGCCACTTGCAGCGAACCGGCCATGCGCTGGCTCTCGGGCAAGGGCTGGACCCGTCCGGATCGTTGCGGAAGAGGTATCCACGGCACGTGACGCCCCTGACTCCCTTCAACTCGGCGAAGGCGGCGACGTACGAGATGCTGATCGATCTGTCGCAGGTCCGGGCCAAAGGCGTACGTTTCGACGTGCGCTTCGGCGCGGGTACGGACCTCCATCTCGGCGACGAGTACATCTTCATCGTGGATCTGTTGCGGGCTGGGCTTTCCGGTGATGCCGTACCACTGATCTTCGGTACGCATCCGCGGGTGAGCTCCGGCACCCAGTGGGGCAGCCCAGCGGACAGTCACGCCCGGGCGGTGGCTCTCAACCGGGTCTTCGGAAGATGGGCTCCCTTTGCGCGTATGGCGTTCGGTCTGAAGAACGCCACGAAGTTCGGCAGCTGGCGCGCGCTCGAGACTTTCCTCACCAACAATGAACTACCCCCCGCCGACGCCCATACGAGGTGGGCCGCTGTGTCACCGGGCTCCACGTCGGAGCGTTAGAAGGTGGTTCGCGAGACCGTGTGCCGGCCGAAGGGGACGTCGTTGTAGCTCGATCCTCGCCTGCCACGCGGACGTTCGCGCGAAAAGGCGATGGACACGGGTTTTCGGAATGCCCTAGTGTGCAGGTGGCAGCCGCACGCCGGAAGTACCTCAGGGGATGACACCGCCGCGGCGAGGTATCGGTGGATCAGCTCTGCGCTCTGCGCATGGACGCTGCCCGGTCCGAACCATCACCTGTCCTCGAGAGCGGTGCTCACACGTGACATCCGTTCAAGCTTGCTTCGATCAGCCTCCTGTCATCGCGGTAGCTGAGCTCACCAAGACCTACAAGTTCCATCAGCAGGGCGCCGGACTGGCGCGTGCGGCGAAGAGCCTGCTCCGCCGCACCTACGAGACGCGCCTCGCCGTCGACAAGATCACCTTCACCATCAACCGCGGCGAGGTTGTCGGGCTGCTGGGCCCGAACGGCGCCGGCAAGACCACCACGCTGAAGATGCTCTCCGGGCTCCTCTACACGACGTCCGGTGACCTGGACGTGCTCGGCTACACGCCGTCGGACCGCAAGCACGACTACCTGCGCCGGATCGCACTCGTCATGGGCCAGAAGACCATGCTCTGGTGGGACGTCCCCGCCATGGAGAGCCTGCTTCTGCACAAGGACATGTACGGCCTGTCCACGGCCGAGTTCGACCGCAACGTGACCGAGCTCGCCGAGTTGCTCGAGGTCCAGGACCTACTGAACGTCCAAGTCCGCAAGACCTCCCTCGGCGAACGGATGAAGCTCGAGCTGATGGCGGCACTCGTGCACGGGCCGGAGATCCTGTTCCTCGACGAGCCGACGATCGGTCTCGACGTCGTGGCGAAGGCCCGCGTACGCACGTTCCTCACCGAGGTCAACAAGCTGCGCGGCACGACGATCCTCGTGACCAGCCACGACATGGACGACATCGAGGCGCTCTGCTCGCGAGTGATGATCATCGACCACGGGCGGCTTCAGTACGACGGTGGCCTCGACGAACTCGTCCGAGCCGCGCGGCCGCGCAAGCTGGTCCAGGCGACGTACGCGCACGCCGTCGACGGCAGCCGACTGGCCGATCTCGCCGGCGTCACCGCGGTCGACGGCACCGACCAGGTGGTCAAGCTGGAGGTCGAACGTGAGCGTGCCGGCGAAGTCCTGGAGCAGCTGACCCGGATCGGTCCACTGGTCGATCTCGATGTCACGGACGCCGACATCGAGGAGATCATGCGCGACCTGTTCCTCCGTCGCAGCACGTGGCGGGGTCCCTCATGACAACGCTGCTGCGCAATCTCCGCGTCCTGCGAAGGATGACCGCCGCCAACATCGTGCAAGCCTCTGTGTACCGCGGCGCGTGGCTCATCTTCATGGCCGCCAACATCAGCGTGCCGATCATCTCGTTGCTCATCTGGCGAACAGCAATCGCGAACGGCGCGCAACTCCCGGTTGACGAGCGGTACGTCACGACCTACTTCGTGCTGCTGAGCTTCGTCACGATGGCGACCTCCTCGTGGCTCACCGGGTTCCTGGCGAGCGACATCCGGCTCGGCAGACTCTCCACCTGGATGGTTCGGCCGGCCTCGTTGCTCCTCGGCTTCGTCGCCAACAACGTCTCCGAGAAGATCATGAAGCTCTTCGCCCTCGCGCCGATGATCGGGGTGCTGTGGTGGGTCTTCCGGGATTCGATGAACATCCCTGCCGGTCCTGGTCGGTGGGCGCTGTTCGCGGTCAGTCTTGTGCTCGGGGCCGTCCTGGTGTTCACGATCGACATCATGATCGGCTCCCTCGCGTTCTGGATGGACGACGTGCTGGCGATCGCGCAGGCGCGGATGCTCATCGCCAACGTGCTGTCCGGCTCGATCGTGCCACTCGCCCTGATGCCCGACTGGTCGCGCGGATTCATCGACAACCAGCCGTTCCGCTACACGGTGTCGTTCCCGGTCGAGGTCGTGGCTGGCAATCTCTCTGGTACCGACCTCCTTGCGGGCCTGGGCATTCAGCTCGCCTACGTGCTCGCGTTCGGAGTGGTCGCCCGCCTCGTCTGGTCGAGCGGCATCCGTGCGTACTCGGCGGTGGGCGCATGAGCGCCAACCGAACGTATGCCGACGAGCGACGACCGCTCGACCGGAACTGGCTGCACCGGCAATGGCGCCACCTGCGGATCTGGCGGGGATTCTTCGCGCGGGCCGTCGTCCGCGAAACCCACTACCGGGCGCACTTCGTGACCACCTTGGCCGTCGGAGTCGTACAGCTCGGGCTCGGGATCGTTCCGATCCTCCTGCTGTACGGCTACACCGACGACGTGCGCGGTTGGTCACAAGCCGAGGTGATCACGCTCGTCGGCATGTTCCAGATCGTCACCAGCCTGATAGCGACGTTCGTGGCACCCAACCTCAACCGGATGACGACCTACATCACCGACGGCGAGCTCGACGGCGTGCTCCTCCGCCCGGTGTCGAGCCAGTTCTACCTGACGGTGCGGTGGATCAATGTCGCCGAACTCGGCAACGTCCTCAACGGTTGTCTGGTGCTCGTGCTCGGCCTCGTCCTCTCGGGAGCGACTCCGAACGCCCTCGAGATCCTCCAGGCGATTGTGCTCGCTACCTGCGGCCTGGTGCTGCTCGCCTGCGTGTGGAGCGCACTGTCGTTCCTCGCATTCTGGCTGCAGTCGGTGAACGCCATCGCGTTCATCTATCTCAACCTGGTCGATTCGGGTCGGTATCCGCTGGTGTTCTTCCCGATCGGGGTGCGCGCGTTCCTTACCTTCGCGTTCCCGGTCGCGTTCGCGTCGACGTTCCCGGCGCAGGCCCTCCAAGGCGACCTCGGGTGGCTGCCGGTCGCGGGGGGTCTCGGACTCACCGTGGTCGCGGTGGCACTCGTCCGCGCGCAGTGGCGGTACGGGCTCCGGTCCTACTCCAGTGCCAGCAGCTAGTCAGGACGGATGGCCCGGCCGGTCTGGCCGGGATCCGTCTCGGCGAGCCGGCTTGCGAGGAACGCGCGTTCGGCGTCGTTGTCGGCCAAGGTGATCGCGCGTTCGTACGCCGCCGCGGCGTCGGCGTTCCGACCCAGGCGACGCAGCAGGTCGGCCTTGACGGCCGGCAGGTAGTGGTAGGCCGCAAGTCGCGGCTCGTGCTGCAGAGCCTCGATCTCGGCCAGTGCCGCCTCCGGGCCCCTCACCATCGCGACCGCCACGGCCCGGTTGAGCGCGACCACCGGCGACGGCCAGATGTGCGACAACTCGTCGTAGAGCACCAGGATCTGGGCCCAGTCCGTGTCGCTGTAGGTCGGGGCGGTCGCGTGCAGCGCCGCGATCGCGGCCTGCAGGGCGAACCGGCCGGGACTGCCACCGCGAAGCGCGCCGTGAACCAGGTCGTGCGCCTCGGCGATCGCGTCGGAGTCCCAGGCCGACCGGTCCTGTTCCTCCAGCAGGAGCAGGCGCCCTTCGGGGTTGGTGCGGGTGGCGCGGCGGGCGTGGTTGGCCAACAGCAGCGCGAGGAGTCCCTGGACCTCGCGCTCGGCCGGCATCAGGTCGCGCAGCAGGCGGGCCAGGTCCAGCGCGCGGTCGGCGAAGTCGTTCCTGGTCAGCGCGGGCCCCGTCGGCGCGGTGTGCCCGGTGGTGAAGAGCAGGTGGATCGTCGTGAGGGCTGCGTCCAACCGTTCCGGCAGCGCGTCGGGAGCGGGAATCCGGAACGGGATCCCCGCCGAGGTGATCTTCTTCTTCGCCCGGGTGATTCTGGCCGCCATGGTGGCCTCGGAGACCAGGAACGCCGCCGCGATGTCAGGGGTCGTCACGCCGCACACCAGCCGCAGCGTGAGCGCCACCTGCGCCTCGGTAGCCAGAGCCGGGTGGCAGCACAGGAACACCAGCCGTAGGCGGTCGTCGGGCAGCGCCCGGTCGGCCGCGGGGTCGGCCGGAGGGTCGGCGTCGGTCGGCGTCGGCTCCACCAGCAGGTGCAGCTTCGATCGCAGCGTGCTCGCGCGGCGGAGGATGTCGAGCGCGTTGTGCCTCGCCGCCGTGGTCAACCAGGCGCCCGGCCTCGCGGGTACGCCGTCACGCGCCCACGCGTCGAGCGCGGCGGCGTACGCGTCCTGGACGCAGTCCTGCGCCAGGTCGAGGTCGCGGGCGACGCGGACCGTCGCGGCGAGCACGGTGGCCCACTCGCGACGGTGCGCGTCGGCGACCGCCTGACGGACCGCCTGCTGGTTTGCTGTCTCGCTGCGAGCACCTGACCCACCGCGAGCACCTGACCCACCGCGAGCACCTGACCCACCGCGAGCACCTGTCACACCGCGAGCACCTGTCACACCGCGAGCACCTGACCCACCGCGAGCACTTGTCACTCCCCGAGCAGCGGCCGCACCTCGACGGCGCCCGCCATGATCGGGAGCAGCTTCCCGATGGCGATCGCCTGCTCGAGGTCGGCTGCCTCCACGACGAACCACCCGGCGAGCACCTCCTTGCTCTCCAGGAACGGACCGTCCGTGACCAGGCCGTCCTTGTGGATCGTCCGGGTGGTGGAGTTGGGCTGCAGCGCCGGTTCGTAGACGATGCGCGCGCCCATCGCGGCGATCTTCTCCCCGGCGGCCATGTTGGCTTCCATCACTTCGGGCGGGATGTCGGCGACGCCTCCGGGAGTTTCCTGCTCGTAGATCAGAATCGCGTACTGCGGCATGGCTTCGTCCTGTTCTGTCCAATCGCCTCGGATGCTCACCAGTTACCGGTCTCCGGGCCTAACGCACCGTACTCGACCGTGCCCTCGCGCACGTACGTGCTGACGACGACACCGGTGCTCAATGTCGCGTTCTCGACCAGCTTGAGGCCGGCCGGGACGGTCCCCTCCGCGAAGAGCCGCTTGCCGGAGCCGAGGAGGACCGGGAGGACCAGCAGGTGGAACTCGTCGATGAGGTCGTGCCGGAGCAGGGTCTGGATCAGCCCGCCGCTGCCGTGGACCTGGATCTCGCCGCCCTCGCCTTGCTTGAGCTTGCCGACCGCCTCCGGGACATCCCCGGTGAGCAGGGTCGAGTTCTGCCACGACACGGTGTCGAGAGTCCGTGACGCCACGTACTTGGGCAGGCTGTTCATCCTCGCGCCGATCGGGTCCTCCGTCCCGGCCAGGGGCCAGGTGGCGGCGAAGATGTCGTAGGTCCTGCGCCCGAGCAGGAGCGCGCCGGCCCTGCCGGTCACCGAGGGCACCTGCTCGAGGAACCGCTGGTCGATGTGGGGGACCGCCCAGCCGCCGTGCTCGAACCCGCCGTCGCGGTCCTCGTCGCTGCCGCCAGGCGCCTGCACGACACCGTCCAGGGACATGAACGTGGTCACCATCAGTTTCCGCATGTCGCTTCCTTCGCTCGTACGTTCGGCGCCGGTGGTGACGCCCTCACCAATGGCGGCGAACGGGGCCGGCCGAAATCGACAGCACGTCCGGGAAGAATCCGTGGGGCATCTGCCCTGTGCCCCTCCCCTTACCCGCGCCGAACTCCCGCACGGCCGATCCCACCGCGCGGCCTCCCGCCCTCAGGGGCTCCGCATCTCTCAAGGGCTCCGCATCTCTGGCGACATCCCGATGGCATGGAAGTGACAGCCCTTGCTGGTTCGCTGCCTCTGCCTGGTGCAGGACCTGGGTCCGGCGACCAGCGTCGTGTTCACCATGCCCGGTGAGAGGGCGAAGACAGCAAAGCCAAGGGAGACCACATATGAGTAAACGGATCCGGCTGCTCGGCGGCGCGCTCGCGCTCCTCGCGGTAGGACTGATCACTCCCAGCATCGCCAATGCGGCGGAGGAGCCTCGGTCCGGCTCGGAGGCGGCTGGCGTGACCGCGAGCGCCGCAACGCGGAGCAAGCTCCACGAGCTCGTGACACCCGGCCGCAAGGGATTCTTCTACTCGGCGAACCCCACCGAGGTTCGCCGGGCGGTTTCGAACGGATTCCGCAAGACAGACCGCAACCTCGGCTACGTCCGGGTGAAGTCCGCTGCCGGCGTGCTGAAGCTCTACCGGCTGCGTTACAAGGCGAAGAGCTCCTACATCATCACGGCCTCGCCGACCGAGCGCCACCGGTTGGCCAGCTCGGGCAAGTTCGTCTACGAGGGCGTGGTCGGCCATGTGTCGAAGACGGCCGGATCATCGAGGTTCCAGATCTTCCGGGTTTCCCGCAACGGCTCGTGGCGCGTCACGAACAGGACGCTGGCGAGGCAACTCAGGCAACAAGGCTGGCACGTCGACGGCAGCCTCGGGTTCATCTCCAAGACCAGGTAGGCACCGCGGTCGTGGGGTGTCGGCCGCATGAAGGCATGCGACACCCCACACCTTCCTACCGGCTGCAGACGTTCGCGATGGCGTGGAGAGGTTCGCATGCACCGGTCGGGCGCCCTCCCGAACGAACAGCGTCGCCGTAGCCGACGTGGTCGACAAAATCCGCTAAAGTTCCGGTCGGAGGATCTGGGAAATCGTTTTCTACCGCAAGGAAGTGAGCGAACACATGTCCCACCCGATGCCATCGTCTGACCGTCCACTCTCGAGCATTTCGCGTCGACTTCTACTCGGGGGCACCGCCGGTGCGATCGGCACCGGCATTGCCGGTGGTGCCTGGTCCCCGGCCGCGGCCGACCCAATGGAGTATCCGCCGGTCTATGCGGACGGGATCAAGATCACCAAGGTCAAGAACCTCACCGGCCCCGACATCACCGGGAAGTTCGGACTGGACTGGGTCGACCTCGGCTGCGTGACCCGCTGCCCCGACGGCCGGTCGCTGTACGTCTTCGGTGACAGCTTCAGCGGCAAGAACTGGGGAGACAACTGGCGCTCCCCGACCGCCCTGTGGTCAAAGACCCGCGTACTCGAGCGAGGGGTGACCTTCTCCGGCGCGGTCGGTGGAGTCCCCGCCGCGCAGCTCATCCCGTATGAGCACGGCGAGGAGATCTCCACGATCATCCCCTCGGACGTGATCACGATAGGCGACACGATCTACCTCCACGCCGTGGTCAACCAGGGCTTCGGCAACGTGATCTGGAGCGGCATCTGGACCTCGACCGACAACGGGGCGACCTGGCAGGACTCGGGCGCCCGGTTCCCCGGCGATGCGTACGACAAGATGTGGAACCTGTGCACCTGGGAACTCGGCGACGACGGCTGGGTGTACGTCTACACCGCCGAGTTCCTGCGCGAGAGCCCGATGATCCTGCATCGCGTACGTCCTCAGGACCTCACCAACCCCGACGCGTGGGAGCCGTGGGGCCGCGACGGCGACACCTGGCGATGGGGCGCCGGGCCGGACACGGTAGTCGACGACATCATCGGCGAGATGTCGCTGCGCAAGCTCGGCAAGCGCTGGGTGTTCACCTGGTTCGACGGCCCTCACTACCGGATCGACGCCATGGTGCTCGACCATCCCACCCAGGACCTGCGGCAGACCGAGCGGGTCACCCTCCTCCACGGGTCGGGTTGGGGCAACCAGGACACCAATCACGTCGCGCAGCTGTACGGCAGCTACGTCATACCCGGGTCGACACTCGACGACCTGCACCTCACGGTCAGCCAGTGGAACACCGGCGACAACAGCATCTATCACGTGATGCAGTACCGCTTCCAGGGTCTCGATCGCCGGTTGTAGCCGGCGGCGTGGAGTCGTCGTCCCGCTGAGGGGCTACGTCCGCCATTCCGGCGCGAGCGGGGCGACCGTGGCGTCGGCTTGATCCGCGCGCCGGAGAGCTTCGGCGACGAACCCGTCGGCTTTCAGTTCCTCGACCAGGTCCCGGAGGAACCGGACGGTCTCGGGCCGACGCGTCGTGGTCGTACCCACCGCCTGCTGGATCTGCATGAACGGATCCTCGATGAGTCGGACGTCGTCGTGGCTCGCCACGAAGTCGGCCACCGGCTGCCGGATTCCGGCCGCCACCTCCAGGCCCTGGGCGCGGAACTCGTCGACTCCCTCCAGTCCGCGCACAACGCTCGCGTGCTGAAGGGTCCGGGAGAGGAACAGGTCGTACGCAGACCCACGCTTCACGCCGATCCGCACGCCCGGACGGTCGACGTCAGCGACCGCGGTGATGTCCGAGTCCAGGCGGACGGCGAACACGCCGTCGATCACGACGTACGGCGCGGTGAACGCAACCTCGGCTTCGCGTGCGGGCTCGACGGCCAGGAAGCAGAGGTCGGCATGCCCTGCGGCCATCGCGCCGTAGGACTTCCGCGCCGCGTCGAAGCAGATGAGCTCCACCTGGAGGGCGAGGCGCGCACCGACCTCGCGCGCGATGTCGACCGTCACACCAGTCGGCGCTGCGGGCGTGCCCTGGGCCAGCACCGGGTTACCCAGGTTGATCGCGGCCCGCAGGGGGCCCGTCGGGGCCAGGTCCTTGGCGATGGCCGCAGTCACGATCGTCATGGAAGCGAGCGTAGCCGTGGAGTGGTTGTGTAAGTCCGACCCCTCGATCCAATACCAGGTGATGCGCGACCTGACTGACGCAACCTGCCGATAGCGTCCCGGGCCAGGTGCACCTAGTGCCCCGGGCTGGAGTAGTGGCGCATCTGCCGATGGAAGAGCCCCACAGCGGCGACGTACAGCAACAGACCGATCGCGGGTGACGCGACGGCAACCCAGGTCGGCACGAACAACTCACTCGTCCGGTGCAGCAGCACCGCAGCCGGGAAGAACGCCGCGTACGCCAGTGGCAACACGAACGTCAGCAGGTACGCGACGCTCCGCGGCAGCACGCTCAGCGGGTACGGCCCGAACGTGACGAACACCGTGTCCGCCATCTGCAGGATGGGCGAGCTGACGAGGAGCCGGAACGTCAACGACGCGATCGCCAGCATGACAGCGGACTCGACGAAGGCACTGCCGACCACGGCGGCGACGAAGAACGCGACCGACCCGACCGACCACACCACCGGCGCGGCCACTGCCGTGACCGAAAGGACGACGAGGCCGAACACGAGGTCGCCCACCGCCGTGACCTGGAATCGCCGCGTCAGCAGCTGAATCAGCGGATTGACCGGCCGCAGCAGGTAGCGGTCGAACTCCCCCTCCCGCACCACATGGTCCGTCGCCCACAGCTGCCCGGAGAGCACCCCGTGCAGTGCGTGCCCCATCGATCGGATCCCGTACACGAAGGCGACTTCGACGAAGCTCCACCCGCCGATGCTGCCGAACGCGTAGACGATCACACCGACGAACGCCAGGGACACCGCCTCGTAGCAGATCGCCCCGACCGCGGTCATCGCGAAGTCCGCGCGGTACTGCACCGCCGATGCCAGACCGATGCGCACCAGCACGGCGTACTGCCGCAACGCCGACGGGGGCTTGGCGAAGTCAGCGAGGTCAGCCACCCTGAACGACCACCCGATGCCGCGCCCGCGACCACAGCCACGCGCAGAGCGCGCCCAGCACGACGATCCACAGCGCCTGTACGCCGAGCGCCACAGCGAGACCGCCAGGCGGCCGGCCGAAGTAGACCGAGAGTGGCGTGTACGTCGCCGCCTGGAACGGTAGAACGCCGGCGAGCACCTGGAGCCAGCCGGGCATGAACCACAGCGGCAGCACCGCACCCGACATGAACGTCCGTACGACGAAGAACGCCATGCCCACGCCGCCCACCTCCAGCGTCCAGAACGACGTCAGGGACAGCAGCAGCGTGATCAACTGCGAGACGCCGAACGCGAGCAGCAGACTCACCGCGAACCCCGCCCCGGCACCGGCGCTCGCAGGGGGCGCGAGCCCGCCCACGATCAGGCCCGTGCCGAGCCCGATCGCGACGGTCGGCAACGCGCCGACGACCTGCCCCGTCTGGACCGCGAGGTTCTGCGTCAGCAGGCCGATCGGGCGGGTGAGGTCGACCCCGATCAGGCCGCTTCGCACGCGGGACTCGATCGACCAGTACGGCGACGTGTCGAGCACGCCGGCGACGGTGAGCCCCAGCACTGCGTACCCGACCGCCGTCTGCACGTCCGCCCCGGCGACCGGGCCGTCATGGCCTGAGTAGATCGCGCGCCACACCACGCTGTAGAGGGCGATCTGGAGGGCGAGGACGAGAAACGACAGGAGCATCGACGCCCGATAGGCCCATGGCGTGAGCATGCCGATCCGTGCCTGGCTCAGCAGCGGCCGCAGTGCGTTCATCCCGGGCCCACCGGCAGACCGCGCTGGGTGTAGATGCGGCCGATGACCGCCTCGAGTCGCGGCTCGACCACGGACAGGTCGACGACCGCGTGCGCCGCCGTGACCGTCGCGATGACTTCCGGCGCCCTCACCTGGTCGGAGCGGAAGCGCAACGTCACGACCGGCCCTTCCCGCCCGACCTGCTCCGCGCCGGCCACCGTGACGTCCGCCGGCTCGGCCAGCGTGACGACGAGATCGCGGTGCGGCGCGTACTGCGCCATGAGCTCGCTGAGTGCGCCGTCGTAGAGCACCCGGCCATGGTCGATGAGGACGATCCGCCGGCACAGCTGCTCCACGTCCTCCAGATCGTGGGTCGTGAGGACGACCGTGGTGCCACGCTCGGCGTTCTCGTGCGCGACGAACTCGCGGATACGCTGCTTCGCGACGAGGTCCAGCCCAACCGTCGGCTCGTCGAGGAAGAGCAGTCGCGGTTGGTAAAGCATGGCCGCGGCCAGATCACCGCGCATCCGCTGTCCCAGCGAGAGTTGACGAACCGGCGCGTCGAGGAAGTCCTCCATGTCGAGCAGTTCCACGAGCTCGCGCTGCCTCTGGTCGCCCTCCCGCAGGGGTACGCCATAGAGGTCCCGCACCGCGCGGAACGACTCCCGCAGCGGCAGGTCCCACCACAGCTGGCTGCGCTGACCGAACACGACGCCGATGTTGAGCGCGTTCGCCTTGCGTTCGCGCGACGGGTCCTTGCCCGCGACCGAGACCGTGCCGCCGGTGGGCGTGAGAATCCCGGTGAGCATCTTGATCGTCGTCGACTTCCCGGCACCGTTGGGCCCCAGATAGCCGACCAGTTCGCCGTTGCCGATGTCGAACGAGACGTCGTCGACGGCCCGAATCACGTCATGCTCGCGGCTGAGGAAGGTGCGGAGCCCGCCCAGTCGGCCGGCGATCCGCTTGGCTCGGCGGAACTCCTTGACCAGCCCAGCCGCCCGCACGAGGGGGCGCTGGGCGGTCTGGGTCGCGGCTTCCTGCACGAGGGACACCGGCGCCACACTCGCAGACGGGTCCCTGGCCGGCAAGCGAATTCAGCGGCGCGACTCCCCGCTTGCCGGTGCCGCGACCGCGAGCAGGACAGCGACCAGCAGGACCACCGGGCCACGTCGTCGGCGCACGTGTGCCTCCGCCTTCACGGCTGGTCCGGGCGGGTCCGCGAGACGGCGACGCGCGCCACGCACAGATCGTCCGTGGTCGCGAGTCGCAGGTCTGTTCCACCGTTCTGCCGGTTGGCGAACCGTACGTCGGGCAGCTCGAACGTCGTGCTCACCCACGCGTTGGTACCAGCCGTCTGCCTGGCGCCGCCGTCGGTGTAGGCGCCTTCGACCGCGCCCGTGGGATCGTTCGAGTCGTAGTGGAGGCTGAACGACAGGTCGGGTGCGTCGAAGTACTCCACCGTGACGAACGCGGAGGTGTCCCGGGCGTCGAACAGAAACGTGTCGTCGACCCGCAGATAGAAGTACGACGATTCCCACTGGGTGAAGAGCGGCCGTCGGCACTCGCGTTCCGCCACGGTGTCAGGGGTCGTCTGCCCGTCGGCCTGCTCCACCAGGTCCAGCCCTCGTGGCTGGTTCTGCTGTCCGAGCACGACGTCGACCTCCGCTGCGTCGGCGTAAGACCGCTCGACGACCGTCGTGACAAACGTCCTCCGCCTCGTCTGCCCTTCGTACCGGAGCACTGCCGTCACGGTGTGCGTGCCCAGAGGCGTGTCGGGCGGCACCGTGACCTCGACGGAGACGCGTACCGTCTCGCCCGGCCCGACGGAGAACTCGCGCTCGTCCGGCTCGACACTCCATGCTGCGGGGAGCTCGAGGGAGAGCGTCGCCGTGACCGGCGTGCGTACGTAACTCGTCGCCTCGAAGAGGAATGTCGACGCACCACCCTCGCGGGCGGCGACGGTGAGCAGCGGGGTCACAAGCACCTGGTCGAGCAGATAGTGGCGCACGAGCGCGTAGAAGGTGTGTGCGTCGACCACCTCCACACCTGCCTCAGGGATCTCGGCCCGGACCGCGGCCACCACGTCCCGATGCCAGCTCGGCGACATGAGGATGGTGCGCATGCTGTGGAACTCAGGAACGTACGGCGGCGCGGCGACGTCACCGTCGAGGTAACCCCGGAATGCCGCCGCCCCCTCGGCCACGGTTCCACGGGGCAGGTCACCCCTCATCCGGACGTACGGCGTCTCGCCCACGAGTCCGAGCGGCGGCACCTTCTGGGCGGCGAAGCCGTCCGGCGAGAAGTCGGCGTACGCCTGCAGCGTGGCCTCGTCCATCGGCGGCGCGAAACCGTCGATGATGAACCCGGTCACGGAGAGATCCCACCGCTGATAGTGCGCGCGGCAGTGCTCACGCCACGCCGCGACACCGGACCGGAGACCGGAGAACTCTCTCGGCTCGGTCAGCATGCCTGGATTGATGTACCCCGCGCCGGAGTCTCCGGCGATGAACATGTCCTTTTCGGTCGCGGTACGGCGAACACGGTCCATGGCCACCGGCATGCGGGCGGCGAGATTGGGGTTGAACGCCCAGTTCAACGGCACGCTCCCCCGCGCCGGATCGTCCCACAGGTAGGGCGTGGTCTGATAGATCCAGGCCGCCGAGTCGTAGTCGCCGACGTAGAGCATCACGTAGCGGCGCGGGACCACCCCACCATCGGCATCGAGAAATCCTCGGGCCCGAAGCTCATCAGCCGTCGGCCTGGGGCCTTGCGGATAGTGCGACCGAAGCCGCGCATGCCGAAACACCGACGCATTGGCCATGCCGTCGAGGGTCTCCGCGTCAGCGTCGGCATAGGCATTGAACGCCGAGATGACCTGGACGAATCGCCACTCCGTCGGGACCGGGTCATGTCCGCCAGCGTTCCCGACGCTCGTGTACTTGTACTGCCAAGGAACGAATCCGTGCACGGGGACGAACGTGCCGCCGGACCGCTGATGACCCACGCGGAGGATCTCCTCCAACGTGCGCTGGTCGGTGCCCACCTCCTGGGCTCGGTCGTCCACCGGCGTCTCGTCGTCCCACGGCAGCAGGTCAAAGAAGAATCCGCGCCGGGAAACCAGGTAGTCGTGGTTGGTCAACAATGCCTGGGGCAGCTGGCCCTTGGGATCGTTCAGCCAGTACGCATCGAGGTAGTACGCGAACTCCGGTACGGATTCGCCTGAGCGCAGGTACTGCTCGACCGCCCACAGGTACGCGTCACACTTCGGGCTACGGGTGGTGGCGCGGTCGGTGTCTGGAATCGTTCCCTGACCGGTGAAGAGGGGCGAACCATCCGGTCGGATGAGCCACTCCTGGACCGGCAGCCGGAGCTTTCCGGACCCGTCGACATACCGCTGGAAGAGCGATCCCTCCGTGCGGTCGTAGCGGATCGCCACGACATCACGCGCACCCGCCACGGTCGAGGCGACGTTCGACGTGGCCGGCACCGCCGGATCCCACACCACCGCACCGCGCAGCAACGGCCGGAACGTGGACACGAGTTCGTCCAGGCTCGCTACCTGCCGGATCTCTCGTCCGTCCAGCAACCCACCTCGCTCCTGCAACACGTCGAGCCAGTACGCGTCGATGTCGATGTCGCCGAACTCGTTGTGGTTGAGGAAGTGGACCCAGAGCCGTGGGTGGGAACGGTTGACGATTCCCTGCAGGGTGGCGACGAAATGGAGTTCGTCGTATGCCTGTCTGGCCTGCGTCGGATCAGCGAGGTCGAGGTCGTGCAGCCCGGCAAGGTCATAGACCAGCAACGGTTCGCGCGCGCTGTCAGGAGCGGTCGACACCGCCGCCGAAGCCGGTGCACCACCCAACGCCACCGCCCCGACCCCGGCCAGTCCGAAGCCCAACACATGACGCCGGTTGACACTGGGCACGTCACCCTCCCGACACGTGCGAATCACCGAAGACAAGGTTCCACCGGAACGGAAATGCCAGGCGTGCTCCCAGCCGATGGACGAGCGCCTGTCACGCTAATGTCGCGGTTGGGCATGTCAACAGCCGCTTGCGGTCACGCGAGGGGGTCGCGTAGGGGCTCGCGGAGCACGGTGCAGCGTCGATTCCTCTGCGCGGAAGCGCGAACGACGGTCAGGGGTTCAGCTGTCGTCCGGAACACTCTCCGGAACCGAGGACGTCCCCGTCGTGACCGTGACCTGTCCCCCTCCTGCGGAGGCGACGGCCCGCTACCGCTTGCGGGCCAGCGCGGCGTAGGCCAGCCGAGAGCTGTCGTCGTCGGCCACCTCAGGGTCCTCGGCCCCCCACAGGCCGATGTGGACTACGGCCGGATCGGCGCCTTCGTACGGTGGCTGGATCTCCAACCCCTTGAAGAACCGCTCCACTTCTGCGCGGGTCCGCGGGTAGGCGTCGTAACTCGGACCAGCCTGCTGCAGCGTCTTGCGCCAGGTCTCCTCCTGGTAGTCGGAGGTGACGGCGGACAGGGCGAGGTAGGATCCGGCCGGAACAGCGTCCATGAAGTGGGCGATCAGCCCCCACGGATCGTCTTCGTCGGGCAGGAAGTGCGTCACGGCAACGGCCAGGACGCCGACGGGCTGGGTGAAGTCGATCAAACGCCTGGTCTCCTCGTGCGCCAGGATCGCCTCGGGTTGCCGAATGTCACCCTGGATCGCGGTCGTGTCACTCGCCCCGGCGAGGATCTCGCGTGAACGGGCGACCACGGCCTGATTCACGTCGACGTAGACCACCCGGCCGTCCGGCCTGGCCTCGGCGACCACCTCGTGGGTGTTGCGCTGAGTCGGCATGCCGGACCCGAGATCGAGGAACTGCCGGATCCCCAACTCGTGCGCCATCCGCCTGACCGCCCGCTGCAGGAATCCACGGTTGGCCCAGGCCGCCAGGATCACGTCGGGCATTGCCTCCTTGGCACGCTCGACAACCGCCCGGTCGGCCGCGGTGTTCGCCGTACCGCCGAGAGCGGCGTCGTAGACGCCGGCAGGCGTCGGCGTCAGGGATCCTTCTGTGTCGCTCATCGAGATCTCCGTCGGGGGAAGCATCAGTCGACACCGGTCCAGGTGGAGCCGTTCAGCTCGGTCGCCTCGACGGCCATTGCCATCGCGGCAATCGCGGCACACCGAGTGTCCTTGCCTTCGGTCCGAGAACTGGCCGTCATCATAGTCCACCGTTAGGATGCCGTGATCATGAACGCCGGACCGCGGCCGTTCACAAGCCGATCAGCCGCTCAGCCCGATCCGTCCGGGCGTTCGTGGTGACGGAACGGGTGTGCCTCAACGTACGACCCTCAGGCGTGACACCACCGTGGAGGAAGAGATCGTGCGACGTTGCATACGCCCGGTCGCGCTGCTTGCGGCGACGATCCTGGCATCGACGGCGGTCATGGCGATGCCGGCCAGCGCCGCACCCAAAGATGTAGGTGCCGCAGACAGCGGTTCCACCTGCGCGGGGCTCAGCATTCCGCCACTGCCCGGGGTGGACACGCCGCGGGCCGCGTACGACTGGCAGGGTGCGTGGCAGAGCAGAGAGGTCTACATTCCCTCGCGCGGCACCGGGTCGTGCCTGTTCGCGACCGTCTTCGCTCCAGCTGAGCCAGGGAGTGAACGCCTGCCGGCGGTGGTGATTGTCCCAGCCGGACTGTCGACGCAGAACGAGTTCCAGTGGGCAGCTCGCGACCTCGCCGGCCATGGGTACGTCGCGATCACCATCGACCCGCAGGGTGTCGGGCGGTCAGACCTGCTCGCGCACCCGGCCTGTCGTGACGGCCTTCTCAACTGCGGTGACCTCGACAACCTGTTTCCCGAATCCGTGCTCGGCAGCCAGACCGCCCGCGTCGACGCGGTCCGGAGCGGACTGGACTACCTCACCTCACCGGACAATCCGTTCGCCAGTCGGGTCGATTCCCGCCGGATGGGCGCGGCAGGGCATTCCCTCGGCGGCTCCGCGGTCAGCTCCGCACAAGAGGTGGACCGTCGCATCCGCGCCATTGTCGCCTGGGACATGCTCTTCGCGCGGCGGTACCCGGCGCTGACCCTGGATCCCTGCAAGGCGTTGCTCAACCTTGCTGCCCGGGACGTCTCGCCTCGGGCGCCGGCGATGAGTCTGAACTCCGACGGTGGTCGCCCGTTCTGCCTCACCGGGGACCCCGAGTATCAGCGGTGGGCGGGCTTCGAACCGTGGCGTGCCGCCGGCGTTGCCTCGATGTTGGTCCCCATTCGCGACGCCGAGCACATGGACTTCGCGCAGCAGGCCGGTCCCGGCCAGATTGACCTCGGACTTCCCGCGACCGGCAGCGAGGCCGAGCTCGAGGTGTTCGCGTACTACACGCGGGCGTGGTTCGACCGCTACCTCGCGGGTGACTCGGGTGCGACCGACCGACTGGTGGCCCCGCGGGTCGACGGCCGACCCCGCGACCAGGTCCTGAGCACCTGGCTACCATCCGCTGCCTACCTCCCGCAGGACGGCATCGACTGCCCGGGTCTGTCCCGCTGCTGACACCTGACGCCTGCGTGGACGAAGACAACCCTCAGCCAGCAACGCGCCGACCATCACCGCTCCGGTCCACGCGTCACGGACGAGTGAAGGACTTTCCTCATGGAGCTGACCCGTGCGGTCCATCTGGTGGGCAGCCTGCCCCCGGACACAGCGACGGTCGACGAAGGCATGCGCTTCTTCCTCGACAACGCCGGGCCGCACCTGCGCGGCTTGCTGCCGAGTGGCGAGACCCGCCGCCGCGGCCTGTACGTGGCGCCGATGGTCGACGGACTGGCGACGCATCCCGCACTGGAGTACGTGACCAGAGGCGACTGGTCGACCCTGACGGCGCGTCCCACGTATCGGCTCCGCCGAGGCCGATCGCTGCGGGACGCGCCGCTCGATGATTATCTGGGATATTTCAAGGAAACTCAGGAGGGGTTACTGGCCTTCAAAGAGATCAGCGCCGAATACGACAGGTCGGACCTGCGGTTCCAGGTGAGCGTGCCCAGTCCGCTGAGTTTTTCCTTCATCGCCTTCAATCACCGCGCCCTGCAGTTTTACCAGCGCACCGGCGACTCAGCCGGGAGAATCTGGCCCTACTATCGGCCGGTCGTCGAGGCCACCGGCCGCGAGATCTCCCGGATCCACGAGCTGGCCGGCGACGTGGTCTTCCAGCTGGAGATACCTGCCGAGACTCTCCTGGCGGCCAAAATGCCACCGGGCCTTCGGCGGATTGTCGTCGCCATCGCTGCCACAGCAGTCACCGACCTCGCCGTCATGACTCCATCCGGATCGCGGCTCGGCGTTCACCTGTGCTTTGGCAGCCTGCACAGCAAACCGGGGGCCAGACCTCGCTCCACCACGTCCATGGTCGACCTGGCCAACGGCATCGTCGAACGCTGGCCGGCAGGGCGGGAACTGGAATTCGTCCACATCCCGATGGCCGATGGCCCGAGTCCCCCTCTCCACAAGGCCTACTACGAGCATCTGCGCCGCCTCACGCTCCCGCCCAAGACACGTCTGATCGCGGGAATCGCGCACGAGTATCAACCGCTCGACGAGCAGCGGCGGGTGCTCGCACTGGTGGA
This sequence comes from Actinopolymorpha sp. B11F2, assembly GCF_040195635.1. Taxonomy (NCBI): domain Bacteria; kingdom Bacillati; phylum Actinomycetota; class Actinomycetes; order Propionibacteriales; family Actinopolymorphaceae; genus Actinopolymorpha; species Actinopolymorpha sp. B11F2. Next base: position 244,933 of record NZ_JBEFTX010000005.1, read on the forward strand.
ATCGGCTTTCGGCCACCAGGTGGACGTCGCCTCGGCGTGTGGGCTAGGTCCACGGGCCGACAAAGCCGCAGCTCGGAAGGCAATCGCCCGCGCCATCGACCTCGCCACCTCCTGATCGCCCGAGTCGTGGCAGGGCATCCGGCGCACACTCCTCACCGCGATGGCGTCGCCTGCCGACGACCTCGGCTCGGTGTCCGGCAGGGGAACAAGAATCCCGAGCCGTCGTTGCCTCATGCGTCATGCGAGGTCAGTGCGAATGGTCGCGGCCACCTCGTCCAGGTCCACCGTCGGCGGGTGAGGCGGTCGTTCGGCGTAGACACGTAGAAGGCCGTCCTCGTGCGTGCGGGTCAGGACGTGCATGTGCACATGAGGAACTTCCTGAAACGCGGCGGGCCCGTTCGATGACCAGATGCTCATGCCGTCCGGCGCGAAGCAACGTCGCACCGATCGCGCGACCTTGACAACGGTCGCCATGAGGAGGCCGGCAAGCTCTGGCTCCAACTCGTCGACCTGCTCGACATGCTGCTTCGGCACGACCAGCGCGTGGACTCCCTCAGGCCAGGTCGGCTGGCGGAGGTCCATGAAGGCCAGGGTCGCCTCATCGTCATAGATGACGCTTGCTGGTGCCTCGCGGTCGACCACCTTGCAGAAGACGCACGTGTCCACGCGGGATCCCCTTCCGCTGCTCAGCTGGTGGCGCTCGTGTAGCAGCGTAGTCCGGCTCGCCAGACGAGATGGGCGAGAAGACAGCTGGCGACGGCGACGCCGACGGCCATGAGGACGACGAGGAGTTCTCCGCCGTTCAGGAGAGCTCCCGACGGGACGGTCGCGAGGAACGCGACGGGTAGCACATAGGTGAGCAGCAGCCGCAACGGTCGGCGGTAGACGTCGACGGGATAGCGGGCGAACTGCCAGACAGCGTCGTAGACGGCGTCGAGGCTCAGGCCCAGCGCCCAGAACACGGTGGCGGCGAGAATGGTACGGGTCGCCCACATGACCGCGGTCGCGGCGAGAAGCAGGACCAGCCAGGTGGCCACCCCGACCGGCGTGACGGTGATACCTGCGTGGTGGACGCCGTACGCGACGACGACACCGCCGAGCCCCACCTGGGCAAGTGCCAGCGGCGCACAGCTGCTGAGACCTGCGAGGAAGATCGCGGGCGCGGGTTGGGTCAGAAGCGCATCGAATCGGCCGTCCTTGACGTGGTTGCCGAACCACTGCAGGTTGGGCTCGACGAATGCCGCGCGGAGCCCGCTGACGATCTGGAACGTGCCGAGGAGGGCGATCGCCTCACCGGGATGCCAGCCGCCGAGTGTGTTCGTACGGGTGTAGATCATGGCGAGGGCAGCGAGTGCGGAAGCGAGCGCAACCACGGTGAGGACGACCTCGAAGACGAGGTCGGCGCGAAAGGCGATCTGGCGACGCAACGACAGCGAGAACAAGGTCCCGAAGAGCCGGATCAGTTTGAGCATGGTCGTCTCCTCCTCCTACGCGCCTACCGCGGTGAAGCGGCGCAGGCCGGACCGCCAGACGGCCACGGTCAACCCGGCGAGGGCGATCAGCCAGCCCAGCTGAACGCCGTACGCCTGCACGAGCTCGGTCCCGCGCAGGGTCCCCGCCGCGATCTCGGCGGGCATGCCGAGCATCGACCAGAACGGAAGAGCCTGCCCGACCACCCGGAACGGCTCGGGCAGGAACCCCAGGGGCGCGGCCGTGCCGCCGAGCAGGAAGATCAGGGTCTCGCCGAGCCCGACCACGCCATGTGCGCGTTCGGTCCACAGCGCCGACAGCGCGAGTGTGTACGTGAAAAGGAACCGCAGCGCGGCGGCGACCAGGAGTGCGGGCAGCGCCACCGCGATCCCCACCGGGTCGAGCCGGACACCGGCGACGGCTCCCGCGACCACGATGAGGGGGACGCCGAAGATCAGGTGCCAGAACCGCAGACCGATGTTGGTGCCGAGGTAGTCGATGACGACGGGCTGCGGCTGGACGAGGTTGTCGCCGAGACCACCGTCGTAGATGCCGTTGGACAGGGTGTGGTGTTCGTAGGAGACCGTCATCAGTTGGACCGCGAGCAGCAGGACGTAGTAGGTGGAGACTGCCGAGTCGCCTGGCAGGGCAGCCGACCAGATGAACAGACCGAGCACGGGCGTGACCGCCTGGCCGATCACCCAGGTGATCACCGACGACCGCCAACTCCACTGGGTCAGAGTGCTACGCCAGATCGCGAGGCCCACCAGCCGCACCATCCTGCTCATGCCACACCGGCCCGGTAGAACCGGTCCATCATGGTTTCCAGCGGCGGGTCCGCCACGGTGAGATCGATGACAGGAACCTCGGCGAGGAGCCGACTGGTGATCCGGGGCGCGTCTTCCCGAGGAACGCGAAGCGTCACCTGGCTCGGGTCGGAGTCGTCGCGCTCTCCATAGTCATCCCAGGACACCGACGCCGAGTCGTCGCCGGTGGTCACTCGCAGCAGCTTGTACGGCGACAGCCGCGCGGCCAATGCGGCCAGCCTGCCGTCATAACGCAGCCGTCCCTGGTCGATCAACACCACCCGTGGACACAGGGCCTCGACCTCGGCCATGTAGTGACTGGTGAGGAGCACGGTGGCGCCGGTCTGGGAGGCGTAATCGGCGATGTAGCGGCGGAACGCCACTGCCGCGGAGGCGTCCAGGCCGATGGTGGGCTCGTCCAGGAAGAGCACACGGGGTCGGTGCAGAAGTGCCACTGCCAGCCCGGCGCGCATCCGCTCCCCGAGGCTCAGGGCCCGCACCTGTCGCGGCAGGAGTGGCTCCAGGTCGAGCATGTCCGTCAGTTCCTCGACGTGGGAGCGGAACTGGGCGGGGGCGATGTCGTACAACAGACGCCGGTAGCTGAAGTTGTCCAGGACGGTCAGTTCCGTGGGTCCAGCGATCGGCTGGCTTCCTCGTACCAGCGCGATCTGGGTGAGGAACTCGTGCTGGCGTCGCATCGGCGCGAATCCCAGCACCTTCGCCTCCCCCGCGGTCGGGTGCAGGATGCCGGAGAGGATCTTCATGGTCGTGGTCTTGCCGGCGCCATTGGGCCCGATGAACCCGACGACCTCGCCGGCTGCAAGGTGGAACGTCACATCGGCCACCGCTTCGATCTGCCGGTACTCCCGCCGCCACAGCGCACGGAACGCAGCCGCGAGCCCGGCCGGCCGTACCGGGACCCGGTAGGTCATCCCCAGCCCATCCACCGCCACGACCGGATCGGATGTCCCACACTCTGTCTTTCCAGCCATCATGGGAGTTACCGTATGTGGCTCCAGCCCGTTGAAAGGTTGACCGGTCTTCTCAGCTCTGGATCACGCCTGAAAGGGCCAGAACCTTGCAACCGCGGTTAAAGACCCACGTGAAGGCGCTGCGGCCAGTCGACCTGGGCCGCACAGTCGGGATCAGCCCGTCGCTGGTGCGCACGTACGAACAGGTGGGCTTCCTCCCCGCGGCGGATCGCAGTCCCACCGGCTACCGCCGCTACACCGACGTTCACGTGGAAGCACTGCGGGTGGCACGGTGCCTGATCGCGGGGTACGGCTGGCAGCGGGCGCTTCAGGTCATGCGCGCTGTCCATGCCGGCGACAGTGCCGCCGCGCTCGCCGTCGCCGACGCATGCCACGCCGAACTCCACCGTCAACGTGCCCAGATCGACGAGACCCTGCGCACCATCGAACGCATCTCGCGCACCCAGACCCGCGTTCCCCGCGTCACGGCCGGCCGGGTGGTACGCATCGGTGCCGCAGCCCAACTTGCCGGCGTACGCCCTTCCGCGTTGCGCTTCTGGGAAGAGCAAGGACTTCTACAGCCGACCCGTGACGGCACGACGCGCAGCCGCTACTACGACCACGAACAGATGCAACGCGTCCAGATCGTCGCGCTCCTGCGTGCCGCCGGCTATCGCTTCGATGGCATCCGGTCCGTTCTCGACGACCTCGCCACCAGCCGGCCGGCGCAAGCCCTGGCCGCCCTCGAGCAACGCCGCCGCTCCGTCCAACGCGCCAGCCAGCAGACGATGCACGCCACCAGTGCCCTCCACGGCTACCTTCAGCACTCAGTTGAGCTCGATCAACCGGTGGGCGTCGGCGATCACCTGACGACGTAGCCGTTCCGGTTCGACCACCACCACGTCGCCACCCAACGACCGCACCAACCCCACCGCACCTTCCCAGTCTTCGGTGTCGAACTCGGCTTCCACCCACCCGTCGGCATCAGGCGGCGACAGCGACCGGGTGCGAGCGAACGCCCAACCTGCCCGGATCCGCGCGTGGTCACGGAGCCGGAGCCGGACCGGGTAGGACGGAAGCAACTTGGCGTAGGCGTCCTGCGACTGCCGCCAGAACGTCACGAGGTCGAACTCGGCCGGTCGGGTGAACGGGACGTCTGTCACCGTCAGGTCGCGCATCCGGGAGACGCGGTAGGTCCGGAGCTTGTCGTCCCGCTGCCCGACGAGGTACCAGTGCGCGCCCTTGCGGACCAGGCCGTACGGCGCGACCTGCACGGTGCCGACGGCTGTGCCGTACCGGATCTTGATGACGCGGTCGTCCCAGATCGCCTGCAACAGTCGAGGCAGCACGGGCGGCGGGTCGCCAGGGACGGGACCCCAGTACCCGCCCAGCTCGACGTGGATGCGCTGCCGGGCGTGCTCGGCATGCTCACGGGCGGCCGGCGCGACCGCCGCCAGCAGCTTGAGAATCAGACCGTCGCCGGGATCGTCGAGGCCGAGATCGGCGAGGATTCCGCGCGGCTGACCGACGATCATGGCCAGCGCCTCGGTCGTGGACAGGCCGGTCAGGCTGGTCCGGTAGTCGTCCACCAGAGCCCACCCGCCGGCACCGCCACGGGTCGAGTAGACCGGTATGCCGGCGGCCGACAGTGCCTCCATGTCGCGGCGGATGGTGCGCGTCGAGACCTCCAGCTCCTGAGCCAGCGTCGACGCCGACACGAGGCCCCGGCCCTGCAGCCGGAAGACGATGCGGAGCAGCCGGTCAGCACGCATGGGCACAGTCTGGTGGACCTGCCCCGCTGCGTACCATCAAGGCGACCAGCAGCACCGCACCTCGCGTGGGTCGCAGCTCGATCAATGTGCTGCTGCGCACGAGTGTCGCGCGACGGAGGCGCAGGTGGGAGTGATCACGCATGCGTGAGGTGCTCGACGATCTCGTTCGCTGGTGGGAGGCGGACGAAGCCGCCGGCATGGGCACCGTGGTCGCGACCTGGCGCTCGGCACCCCGTCCTGTGGGGGCGGCGATGCTGGTCGGCCCGGACGGCTCCGTCGTCGGCAGCGTCTCCGGCGGGTGCGTCGAGGGCGCGGTCTACGAGGCGGCCCGGCGCGCGGTCGACACCGGCCGACCCAGCCTCGAGCGGTACGGCGTGAGTGACGACGACGCGTTCGCGGTCGGGCTGACCTGCGGTGGGATCCTCGACGTCTACATCGAGCGGGTCGACCGGGCGAACTTCCCGGAGCTGGGCGACGTGTCAGCGTCGATCCGTTCGGGCGAGCCGGTCGCGACGGTCACCACTGTCGGCGACGCCTGCGCTGGTGCAGGTCCCAGCGCGGCTACTGGCGCCACCGCAGCCACCGGCACCGGTGCGCGCGCCAGTGCCCCTCCGGGCGATCGCGTCGGGCGGCACCTCGTGGTGTGGACCGACCGGGTGGCGGGAACCCTGGGTTCACCGCGCCTCGACGCCGCCGCGACCGATGATGTCCGAGGCCTTCTCGCGTCCGGGCGGAGCGCCGCGCTGCACTACGGCCACGACGGCGAACGCCGGGGCGACGACCTCACGCTCTTCGTCGCTTCGTACTCTCCGCCTCCGCGCATGATCGTGTTCGGGGCGATCGACTTCGCCGCCGCCGTCGCCCGGGTCGGCGCCTTCCTGGGCTATCGGGTGACCGTGTGCGACGCCCGTCCGGTATTCGCCACGAGCCGCCGGTTCCCCGAGGCCGACGAGGTCGTGGTCGAGTGGCCGCACCGGTATCTCACCGGCGAACGGGCGGCCGGCCGGATCGACGAACGCAGCGTCGTCTGCGTACTCACCCACGATCCGAAGTTCGACGTCCCGGTGCTCGAGGTGGCGTTGCGGATGCCGCTGGCCTATGTCGGTGCGATGGGTTCCCGGCGTACGCATGACGACCGGATCGCACGGTTGAAGGAGGCCGGCCTGACGACTGAGGAGCTTGCGAAGCTCGCGTCACCGATCGGACTCGACCTCGGGGCGCGTACGCCGGAAGAGACCGCGGTGAGCATCGGCGCTGAGATCATCGCGGCCAGGTGGGGTGGCACCGGCGGGCGGCTCGGCGAGATGGCGGGACGCATCCACCACGAGGGACCTGCCTGACCGTGTCCCGCTGGCTACCCGGCTTCGCGTCCGGTATCCGTAACGACGCGGGCTTTATCGACCGCCGTCCGCCGGATACGTTTCTCATCTATGGCAGAGCCTTACACGTACCAGATCGACCTCTTCGACAAGGACGAATGGCGGACCAGCTCCACCGCGCAGGACCGGACCGTCGGGGACCGCGCCAGCGCCGACATCGCGCGCGCGATCCTCGAGGACTGGATCATCGACCATCCCAGCGACCTTGCCGGCGGAGGACGGGTCACCGTCTTCGATGATCCGTCCGACTACCCACCGGATGAAGGCGCACGCGTCCGGGTTCTTGTCTTCCGCGAGGTTGCGGAGGATTCCGGGCCCGCGCAACCCGCCGCGGCCGCCTACCTTCTCGCCGACCCGGACGCCGAGGATCCGCACGCCTGGGTGAATCCCTGACGCCCCACTGTCACCTGTGCCTGGGAATCGCTGCGGTTTCGAGTGGTGCGAGCGGGTAGTACAGCCCGGACCGCGATGGCCGATCGTCGGCCACGAGAAACGAAGGGCGCCACACATCATGGGCATCATCGCCTTCCTCATCCTCGGACTGATCTGTGGAGCGATAGCCAAGTTCCTCCTGCCAGGCAACGACCCCGGCGGTTTGATCGTCACCCTCCTCATCGGCGTCGCCGGCGCCCTGCTCGGTGGATTCCTTGCCGGGGTGCTGTTCAACACCAGCCCCGTCGATGAGTTCTGGGACCTCTCGTCCTGGCTGACGGCGATCATCGGCTCCGTTCTCGTCCTGCTCGTCTGGCGCGCTGTCGCGGGCCGTACCCGCCGCTGAGCGGTTGAGCGGTGGGAGCCCACCTGGCCTCGGACCGCGGGTGTGCTGGGCCGGGCCCAGAGTCGTCATGAGCGGAGAAGGACATGCCCAGACGCGATGTTGTCGTCGTCGGCGCTTCCGCCGGCGGCGTAGTGGCGGTGCAGGCCATGCTGTCGGGCCTGCCGGTCACCTTCGCCGCCTCCGTCCTGGCGGTCATGCACCGGCCCGCCACCGGTGAGAATCGGCCGGCACCGTCGCACTGCGACAGCGAGGTGGCGTGGCGATCGCGCAGGACCCCGAGGAGACCCTGCACGCCTCGATGCCCCGAGCGGCGATCGAGGCGGCTGCGGTCGAGCACGTGGTGGGAGCGGCCAAGGTTCCCGACCTGCTGGTCAGGCTCGTCGGCCAGCACGTCCCCACAGCCGCCGACACCGCGTACGAACAATTGGCAACGGAAACACCCATCGCGACGCTGCCGGTCGGACGACGAACATCTCCGAACACCGCTATCTGACCCCCAGGCCGCGCGGCTCAGAGGCCGGGCGTAGGGGCCTCGCTGGGCCACGCGGGCGAGCGTCCGAGCAGCCGCAGGATCCGATCGAGCGGGTCATCCGCGGGAGTCGACGGCAGCCGGGGACGGAACGACGCTCCAGGCAGCGTGCGAAAGTCGCTGTCCGGCACTGCTTCGGCGACCGGCAGGGCGGCGTGGAGAAGGTCGGCGTCGAGCTTCCATGGTTGCCCCACCGAGCGTGCGACGTCCCAGCCGTGCACCACACAGTCGACGAAGTGGAAGCTGATCGCCTGGGTCGCGGGGAGGGGCTGGTCGGTCAGCTCCGCGAGGAGGAACGGACGGTCCAACACGCCGTCCGCCGCGAACGCCGTCATGACGTGCTCGGTGGCGGCCGTGTGGTCGGCCACCGGGTCGGCGCCGAGCGGACCGACTTTCCAGATCGCCGGGTCGGCGCCACCTCCCTCCGCAGCCGCCGCGAAGCCGTGGTTCTGGACGATCATGTGCGCGAGCAGGTCGCCCAGATTCCAGGCGGCGCACGGAGTCGGCCGCGACAGGTCGTCATGGGTGAGGCGCGACACGACCTCGATGGTGGCTTCGGCCGCGCGCCGGTGCTCCGCGCGAAGGTCAGGGATGCTCATAGGGCCTCCATTAATATGCGTGCGCTTACGATCTGCTAGAGCACATGATTTGTCAAGGCATATCGTCGTTCCATGCGGAGGAAGTCCACGTCGGGAAGCCGCCCCACTCGCCCCGACCTCGCGGCACTGGTCGCGCCGTTGGGCCGCACCCTGATGGCGGCCGAACTCCCGGTCCTGCGTGCCCACGACCTGTCGATGTGGGGCTACACCGTTCTTGTCCGGCTGGAGGACGAACCGGTGCGTACGCAGGCCGCGCTGGCTCAGGCCATCGGCGCGGACAAGACCAGGATCATCCCCATCCTCGACGACCTGCAGGACCGCGGCCTGATCCGCCGTGAGCCCGACCCCGACGACCGTCGGGTGCGTCTGGTCTCAGTGACCGCGAAAGGCCGTCGGGTTCGTACGTCCGCGCAAGACGCCATCCAGCGTCAGGAGGAACGGTTGCTGGCTCGAGTGCCTGCCGCCGACCGGCGCGCGTTCCTTCGCGTCCTGCAGGAGCTCTCCAGGGTCTCCGCGGACGAGTTCATCGACCCGTCCGCGTAGCCCAGAGACATTCACGAAGATCCGACCTGCGCTCCACCTGCGGTCAGCTCGGTGGCGATCGCGAGGAAGCGCTCCAACGTGGCCGACCTGTTGTCCACCGACCAGGCGAGTGCCATGTCCCAGGTCGGTATCCGGTCACTGAGCGGGCGATAGGTGACAAGGCCAGGGTCGACGTTCGGCGTCGGGCCCAACATCAGCGACACCCCAAGGTTGGCACCGACCAGCGCCACGATGGTCTGGGCATCCCCGGCCTCCTGCACGATGCGCGGAGTGAAGCCGGCCCCGCGGCAGTGGTCGATGATCGCCTCGTAGCCGGTCGACCCTTCCTCCCGGTGGTAGACGACGAAGGCTTCGCCGGCCAACTCAGCCAGCGAGATGCGACGTTTGACCGCCAGTGGGTGTCTCGCGGGGAGGACAGCCACCATGGCGTCCCGCGAGATCACCCGGGTGTGCAGTCCGCTGTAGGCGTTCGCCGGTTGCTGGGGGCGGAGGAGTCCGACATCGAGGAGACCGGCCTGGAGTGCCGGAATCTGTCGCATGGTCGTCATGAATCCGGCCTCCAACCTGACTTCCGGACAGACCGCCCGAAATCGGCCGACGAGTCGGGGAACGGCCGCATAGGTCGCGGACTGGACGAAGCCCAACCGCAACGTCCCGATCTCACCACGGGCCGCGCGCCGGGCGTCCTCCGCGGCCACGTCGAGTTGCCCGAGGATCTCGCGGGCCTTGCCGAGGAAGATCTCGCCGGCCGGCGTCAGGGCGATCCGCCGGCGGGCGCGGCTGAACAGTGGTACGCCGAGATCCCTTTCCAGCGCGGCGATCTGACGGCTCAGGGTGGGTTGCGCCATGTGCAGCCGCGCGGCGGCCCGGCCGACATGCATGTCGGCCGCCACTTCCACGAACGCCCTGAGTTGGTAGACCTCCACGCACCACAGGATGCCTCAGAGAAGCCACGCAGCGGGACCGGGCGCCGAGGAGCTTGACCCCAGGCGTACATCACCCCCGATCATGAGGGCATGACGTCGTACGAACCGGCGGAGGCGTCCGAGCGCACGGGCCTCAGCCTGGACACCTTGCGCTACTACGAACGGCTCGGACTTTTCGGCCCGGTGAGTCGCACGGCCGGTGGTCGGCGGATCTACACCGACGGCGATCTCGCCTGGGTGCAGCTGCTGGTCTGCCTACGCCGGGCCGGCCTGGGCATCGCCGACCTCCAGATGTTCATGGGCCGGCTCCGTAACGGTTCGACCAGCTCCGGAAGCGTGGTCGAACTCCTCGAGAACCACCGCGCCGAACTCGGTGGCCAGCTGGCGCAGCTGCAGACGGCCCTTCGCGTGCTGGACGAGAAGATCGCGCACTACCGAGCGACCGACGGGACCTGAACCTCCGGAGCCTAGGACCTGGAGCGCGCTCCAGGTCAAGGGATCCGGACGAGTCTCCGCACCCATACCGCATACGCATGACCTACGACCGGATTCTGCATTGGACGCACCGGTCCTCGGCTGCCTACCGTTCCACCGCGACGTCCGCGGATGGTCGGAAGTCGTTCACTGGAAGGAATCCCTGTGGACTATCGCTTTGTGGGCAGCACCGGCCTCGAGGTCAGCGAGCTGTGCCTCGGCACCTGGCGGTTCGGCGACGAGTCCGATGAGCAGACCAGCCACCGCATCCTCGACGAGTTCGTGGCGGCCGGCGGAACCTTCATCGACACCGCCGACGTCTACGGCTACAACCGGTCCGAGGAGATCATCGGGACCTGGCTCGAAGGGCAGTCCCGCGACGACCTCGTGGTCGCCACCAAGGTCTATGCCGAAGCCGGGCCAGGGCAACTCGTCCAGGGCGCCGGACGCAAGCACATCTTGACGGCGGTCGAGGCGAGCCTGCGGCGGCTGCGCACCGACTACATCGACCTCTACCAGGTCCACGTCTTCGATGACGTCACACCGTTGGAGGAAACGCTTTCGACGTTGGACGGTCTGGTGAAGAGCGGAAAGGTCCGGTTCATCGGGGCCTCGAACTACACCGGCTGGCAGTTGCAGAAGTCGATCGACCTGTCCCGCCAGCATGGCTGGGAGCCGTTCGTCTGCCTGCAGCCGTACTACAACCTGCTCGGCCGTGACGCCGAGTGGGAGCTGCTCCCGATCTGCCGGAACGAAGGTGCCGGCCTGATCGCCTACAGCCCCCTCGCCGGCGGTTGGCTCTCCGGCAAGTACCGCCGCGACCTCGGCGCCGCGCCGGCAGGCACGCGTGGTGAAGTGGACGGAAGCTGGCAGAGGCGCGACACCGACGAGACCTGGCGGGTCGTCGACGCCCTGCTCGCGGTCGCCGACGAGGCAGGAAAGGCACCCGGTCAGGTGGCGTTGCGCTGGCTGCTGCAGCGACCGGGCGTCACCGCACCCATCTTCGGCGCCCGGACGCCGGAACAGCTGACCGACAACCTCGGCGCGACCGGATGGACGTTGAGCGACGAGCAGATGGACCGGCTCACGCAGGCGAGCGACCGGCCGCTGCCCTATCCGTACGAAACCCAGGCTCTGCCGCAGTTCCAGCGCCGCCTCCGCCACCCGGCCTGATACCCAGCGCATTCGTGACCCGGAAGCTCGCGGTCAGGCTGATCCGCACATGGCGCAGTCGCCACGCCGGCGGAGCCAGTACGCGAACGCCGCCGCGGCCAGTGCGGCGCCCCACAGTGGCCAGAACATCTCCGGCAACCAACCCGCGACATCACTGTCACCGCCCGGGAACATGGCGGCGAAGCGGCCGGTGACGGCGAAGCGGACGAACATCACACCCGCGGAGGCGACGACGACCGACACGATCCCGGCCGGCACCACCGCCAGCATCACCGGCACCCGCCGACCGCGGAGGCCAACCATCCACCGCGGGAACACCTCACCCCACCGCTGGACCAGGCCGAGTGTGAGGATGGCACCGGCCACCGCCAGCGTCGCGAGCCCAGCTCCCAGGTAGACCGCCGCACCCAGTTCGTCGAGCAGCTCCTGGGTGACGCCCCATGGGATCCCCAGCGCCCAGGCGTACCGCGTGGCCGCGTAGCCCACTGGTATCGCCACGGCGACGCCGACCGCCCAGCGTCCCCAACGGGCCGCGGCCGCCGGGGACGTCCACCCACCGTCCCGGCCGGTCCGACTCCGCCCACACGTGGCGCACCCACCGGTGATCCTGCGGTGGTGAGCGATCGCCGCGACGAACCACGCCAGGCCGGCAACGCTGAGGACGGCCATGTTGACCACCGGCCAGTACCAGAGGACGACCCCTTCCGGGGCGGCTCCGGCCATGGTCAGAACCAGCATGATCGGCGTGTAGGCGATGGTGGCAAGTAACCGGTAGTCCGGCAGGACGACTGCCAGCGTCAGGCCGAGCCCGATCGCCAGGCCGCTCGGTACCCGGGCCGCCAGCGTGGTCGCCAGTGAGCGGGATCGGCCGGGCGATCTGTCGTCCGGTCCCCGCGAGCCCGGACGAACGAACGCCATCACCCAGGCCAGCACGACTCCGAAGCCAGCGAGCCCGGTGAGGATGCCGGCCCCGACCCGCGGACTCCAGAGCCCCCACAACGACAGTTCGCGCACCACGTCCACCGCGGGATCGGCGGGGTTGCCGCCCGCTCCGAGCAGCCAGGCGATGCCCAACCCGAGGTAGGCGAGCGACCAGGTGGCGGCGACCGGTAGCGCGAGCGCGGTCCATCGCCGGGTAGGTCGGGACCGCGGAACGACCGGTCCTCCTGACCGGGCGTCGACATGGACGGACATGAGGATCTCCCTTCTGCGGGCGCCTGGGCCGGCGCCGTCGAGGAAGAGCCTCGCTGCGGTTGGCGCGCATGACGTCGACCTGCGGTCGCGACCACGTACGCCGCGGGGATGACGTCAGGAAGCCGGAGTGGCTAGGGCGACACGACCTACGAGCCGGGCCGAACGAGACCGGACTCGTACGCAAGAACGACGGCCTGCACCCGGTCGCGTAGCCCGAGCTTCGCGAGCAGGCGGCCGACATGGGTCTTGACCGTCGCCTCGGACAGATACATCCGCCTGGCGATCTCGGCGTTGCTGGCACCGGTCGCCACCTCGACGAGGACCTCCCGCTCCCGGTCCGTGAGCCGCTCCAGCGGGTCGGGACCGGTACGGGGCCCCGGGAGGTCTCGGGCCACATGGGCCAGCAGCCGCCTCGTCGTGGACGGCGCGAGGACCGAGTCGCCGGCGTGGACGGCACGGATGGCGGACAGGACCTCCTCGGCCGGTGCGTCCTTCAGCAGGAAGCCGCTGGCTCCGACCTTCAGGGCGGCGAACGCGTGCTCGTCCAGGTCGAACGTCGTGAGGACGACGACCCGCGCTCCGTCCCGGTCACGTTCCAGCAGCCGGCGGGTCGCCTCCACGCCGTCCATCCGCGGCATCCGTACGTCCATCAGCACGACGTCGGCGGCGACGGTCGCCATGAGGTCGAGCGCCTGCGCGCCGTCGCCTGCCTGGCCGACGACCCGCATGTCGTCCTGGGAGTCGACGACCATGGCGAGGCCGGTGCGTACCAGCTCCTGGTCGTCGACGAGCACGACCCGGATCACGTCGACGCCTCCCTCGCGCGCGCCGGCAGGTACGCAGAGACGGCAAATCCCCGGCCCCCGGACCCGCGCGGCTCGGCGGGCGGCACGACGCTCATCCGCCCACCCGCCAGCGTCACCCGCTCGCGCATGCCGACCAGCCCCTGACCGTCGTGTCCGCCCGGCGCAGCTCCACCATCCCGAACGGCTCCACTATCCCGAACAGCCCCACCAGGCGATGCGGCTCCACCCTCCCGCGTGCCGCCGTCGTCGGTCACCGCGATATCGAGCCCGCCGTCGATCCAGGTGAGCCGTACCGACGCCGAGGCGTCGCGGCCGGCATGCTTGACGACGTTCGTGAGCGCTTCCTGGACCACCCGGAAGGCCGCCAGCGAGGCGGCGCGATCCAACGCGAGAGGGGTCCCCGTGGTCGTGAGCTCGACCGGCAGCCCGGTTGCGCGAACCCGTTCCACGAGGGCCGGAACGTCGTCCAGCGTCGGCTGGGGTGTCGTCTCAGCCACCTCGTCGCGACGCAGAACCCCCAGGACGGTACGCATGTCGGCCAATGCCTCCCGCCCGGTGCCAGCGACCATCGCCAACGCCTCGACGGCCCGGGCGGGATCCTTCGCTGCGGCGAACCGGCCGCCCTCCGCCTGTCGCACCATCACCGCCAACGAGTGGGCCACGACGTCGTGCATCTCCCGCGCGATCCGCGACCGTTCCGCTGCCGCCGCCTGCTCCGCCCGCTCGGCCCGGTCCTGCTCGGCACGCCGCGCCCGCTCCTCCAACGCGACGACGTAGGCCGCCCGGATACCGCGGAAGCGCCCCAGGCCCCAGGGCGCCAGGACGGCGGCGACCAGTGCAAGCAGGACGAAGAGCCGCCAGACAGCGCTGTCCGTCCCAGCCTGGCCGGCCATCCAGTCCCCCGGGAACCACAGCCGGACAGTGGTGAGGACCGCACCGACGAGACCGATCCCCAAGGCGATCGTCGGCCAGGGACGCCGGGAGTACGCGGCGACGGCGTACAACGCGACCGGATAGACCAGGGCACTGGGAAGCAGGATCGATGGCACCGAGTCGACGCCCAGCTCTCTCGCGCCGGGCCCGGTGAAGTCGGGCGCGAGCACGAGGGCGAGCATCACGAGGCTGCAGGAGAGGTACGCCGCCACCGGCCAGGTCCGCCGGATGACGATGGTGAGGTGCCCGATCAACACGAGGCCGGACACTCCGACCCTCGCGGCGAGGGGCCATTCGGCACCCCACAACAGGGTCAGGGACGTCGGACCGATCACCAGGAGGAGGGCCGTGGCGAGGACGGCGTCGCCGGCCCAGGTGTGCCGGATCACCCAGTTCTCCACGGTCGGCAGGCTCACCGACGGTCGCTCCATCCGGCCGATCCTAGGCTTCACCCCCGCCCGGGCGGCATCGGCCGGCAGGATGACGGTCGTCAGCCTCGAGGCGTACGAAGCCGCTGCCCGCCGGCTCGCTGGACGGGGGCGTCGACGGGGCAATCCGGTTGCGCGTACAGACCACGACGGAAAGGGCCATCTGGACGTCTGCGAGACAACCTCTAGAAGGCGCCGGGGAACCCGCCGCCATCGACGTCCCGGACGTGATCGAGCGAGGTGTCGCGCTTCTCGATCCCCCGGTTGACGTCGGCGTCGAGCTGCCGCTGGCGCCTCTCCCTGCCGGGCACCCAGGGCAGACTCGCCCCGCGCTGGCCGAGGTAGACCAGCACGACAGCCAGGACGATGATGCCGATCAGGATCCCCATGAGCATGCCCATCATGGTGGCACCGTCCGGCCAGGCCGTCCATCAAAGGCCGTAGCGCGGGTCAGACGCCGGTCCGCACACGCCGCCACTCGTCACCGGCGGGTGAAGGCGTGGTGCACCTTGTGGATCGCCGCGGCGATGTCGTCCACGTCGCTCTCGTCGTACGCCTCGTTCCAGGAGACGACCACCAGCCGCTCGTCGATCAGTGACTCGGCGACCGGGCAGATTCCCCTGTCGTAGCAGGGCTCCTGGCTGGCCGGCGGTGCGGTGAGGGGGTAACCGGAGCCGCCGTACGTACGCCGTTCCGCGAGCACCGGGGTGCGGTAGACCGGTCGGGTCAGGTATCCACCCGACGCCGGGATCCCCTCGGCGGCCAGGGCCCTGCCGTACTCATGGTTGGTGCCGCCCGCCGCCTCCGCGTCGTCCACCAGCAACGGGTACTGCCAGTACGACATGCCGCCGGTGTCGCGTGGCGCCCGGAGTCCGGACAGTCCGCTGATCGCGTCCGTGAGCCGCTGTGCGGTGGCCCGTCGCGCGGCGACGACGCCGGCGAGCTTCGGCAGCTGTGCCCTGGCGACCGCCGCCTGCAGCTCGGTCATCCGGTAGTTGGTCGAGAGGAACAGGTGGGTGCGTTCGTCGGTGTCGCGCGGCCATCCTTTGTCGGCGAACAGGCGCATCCGCCGGGCCAGCGCAGGATCGTCGCTGATCGACAGCCCTCCGTCGCCGGCCGTGATGTGCTTGGACTGCTGGAGGCTGAAGCAGCCGATGTGTCCGATGGTGCCCGCGAGCCGGCCGTCGTCGACCCGGGTGAGGTACGCCTGGGCACAGTCCTCGATGAGGACGATGCCGTGTTCGTCGGCGACTGTCCGAAGCTCGGCGGCGGGCGCGGCGGAGCCGAACAGGTGGACGACGCAGATCGCCCTGGTCCGGGACGTGATCCGCTGGCGTACGGACTCGACGTCGAGGTTGCCTGTCGCGGGATCGAGGTCGGCGAAGACGGGTACCGCGTTCTGCAGCAGCATGGGCAGCACGGTGCCGGCGTCGGTGATCGGCGTGGTGATGATCTCGTCGCCTGGTTCCGGGTCGACCGCCGCGACGGCGAGATGCAGGGCGGCCGTCCCGGAGCTGGACGCGACCGCGTGGCCGATGCCGTAGTAGCCGGCGAACTCCCGCTCGAGCGCGCGGGTCTCGCCGCCGACCGTGCAGCCGAGCTGGCCGGACGCGATGACGCGGCCCAGCGCCTCCAGCTCCTCGGCACCGAGCGTCCTTCCGCCGGCCTGGTTGACGGTCGGGAAGGGGGCGGTGCGGACGGGTTCGCCGCCGTCGCGCGCCAGTGTGCCGTTCGTTCGCCCCGTCACGAAGCACCTCCAGAAGTCTTTCGGTTGCGGTCTGGACCTTATCTCGACCGCTCAGCTCACGGGCCGGCGAGCCGCGGCGCTGTCCGGTGTTGGAAACGGTCGTCCGTGTACCCGTGTGAACTGCTGATTGCGTCCTGATCTCGCGCATTGACACGGACTTGGGCGAGCCCTACGGTCGTGACCGGATGTCTGTCGGGGGTCGGACACACTCGATTCACTTGGGCCCGGAAACCCACTGCGCAAGATGCCTGTGGGGCGAAGAGAGGTTCATCGATGGACAAGCGCGCCGCAATGTGGGTACCACCCGTGGGAATGTCGCGACGGGAGGTTCTCCGGATCTCCGGCCTGATCGGGCTGGCCACCGGCGCGTGGTCGCTCACCGGATGTGGGCTGTTCGACGGTGGTGACGTCGAGGGAACGGACGGTCCCGGTAAGGGCGGCAAAGACACCTCGGTCCTGCGGATCAGCTTCGTTCCCGTCGAGGTCCTCGACCCGCAGGTCATCACCAACGGCATGTGGATCCTGACCCGCGGCATCCTCGAAGGGCTCGTCTCCCAGAACGAGTCCGGTGACGACGTTGTGCCCGCGGCCGCCACCGAGTGGTCGGTGTCACCGGACAACCTCACCTACACGTTCCAGCTCCGCGCCGACGCGAAGTGGTCCAACGGCGACCCGGTCACGGCGCACGACTTCGAACGCACCTACCAGCGGCTCTTCACCCCCGCCGGGACCAGCGCCGGTGGGACCACGCTGGGTGCCAACTCCTACCAGGCGTCCACCGGGATCAAGGGCGCGGAGGAGTTCCTCGCCGGCGTGCTCGAGGACTGGTCGAAGGTCGGCGTCAAGGCGACCAGCGACCGCGAGCTGGTGCTGACCCTCGCCAACCCCAACCCCGACTTCCTGCTGGCCCTCACCCACCCGGCGCTGTTGCCGCTGCACATGGACTCGGTGGAGGCCAAGCCCGACGACTGGCAGAACCCGCCGAACTTCGTCTCCAACGGTGCGTACGCGGTACAGAAGTGGACCAAGAACTCCAGCATCCTGCTCGTGCCCAACACCCACTACTGGGACCGGGCGAACGTCCACCTCGACCAGATCGACGTCAAGCTGGTCGAGCCCAGCGCCACCGGGACGGCCACCGTGCCATACGAGAACGACGAGGTGGACATCCTCGGGATCAGCGACGCCGACATCCTGCGGTTCCAGAAGGACCCGGAGCTGTCCAAGCACCTGAAGTCGGTGAGTACGTACAGCATCATCTATCTCGCGAAGCTGCGCAGCGAGAACCCCGCCCTCGACGACGTACGGGTCCGCAAGGCACTCTCCCTCGGCCTCGGCCGGGAGTCCCTCGCCGAGGTGAGCCCTGGCCTGCGTCCCGGTCTGTCCCTCGTCACCGAACGCACCGCCGGCTGGGACGACAGCATCGCGGTCCAGGAGGACATCGACGAGGCGAAGCGACTGCTCGCCGAGGCGGGATACCCGGGCGGCGAGGGCTTGCCGGAGATCAAGGTCCTGGCCGGTGTCCAGACGCCGATGGTCGAGGCCATCGTCGACACCTGGAAGCGCAACCTCGGCATCAGGGCACGGGCGGACGTGGTCGAGGCTGGCGTCTACGTCGAACGCCGGTGGCAGGTGCAGAAGGGCGACTACATCGGCTTCTACTACGGCTCGTTCGCGGGTCTGCCGACCTGGCCGACGATGGTCGGCACACTGTGGTCGCCCAAGGACGTCCAGATGATGAGCCTGCCGGCCGACGTCTGGCAGCGGTACCAGAAGGTCCTGGCGGACACCAAGCTCAAACCGGCGCAGAAGACCGCACAGCTGAACGCGATCCTCGCCGAGGAGTCCACGGCCGACTCCCGCCGCCTCGCCGATCTCGTCACCCAGGCCAAGGCAGCCGACGAGGCCCGCCAGCTCGAGCTGTTCAAGCAGGCGGCGAAGCTGCGGGAGGAGCAGTACCTCTTCGTCCCGGTCGTCTGGGCCGACATCTTCTTCGCCGTCCGTCCCACGGTCACGGGCGTGCAGCTGCGGCCCTACCCGGACTTCTTCTACCTCAAGCCGCTCGGCCTCACGGGCGCCTGAGCGGGTCGGACAGCGGGACCGCCCTTGCGGACCGCACAACAGGGGCCGCCCAGCAGGGCCGCCCAGCAGGACAGCACAGCGACGCTCGGTGGCGTACGGTGAGGAGGTGAACGGGTGGGATTCGTTGTGTACGTGGCGAAACGGGTCGTCCGCCTGATCGCCTCACTCGTCGCGGTCTCGATCATCACCTTCACGCTGCTGCAGCTGGCCCCGGGCAACTTCGCCGACATCGCGCGAGTGGCGAGTGGCGCGACGAACATCGGCGGCGCCGGTACGGAGCAGATGGTCGGCGAGCTGCAGGCGCGTTACGGCGAGCAGGTGCCGGTCTGGAAGCAGTACCTCATCTTCATGAAGGGCGCGGTCACCTGGGACTTCGGTCCCTCGTACAAGTACGCGACCCTCGACGTGCAGGAGATCATCGCCCAGGCGTTCCCGGTGTCGGCGACCCTCGCGGTCATCGCGGTCGTCCTCGCCCTGCTCATCGCGGTGCCCGTCGGGGTGTTCGCCGCCCTGCGCCAGAACTCCCTCGGCGACGCGGGAACGATGTTCGTGGTGACGCTCGGGCACGCGCTGCCGAGCTACCTGACCGCGGCGTTCCTGGTGCTGCTGTTCACCGCGACTCTGCACGTCCTGCCGTCGAGTGGATGGGACGGCCCGCAGAACATGGTGATGCCGGTGCTCGCTCTGGCCCTCGGGCCCGCCGCCGTCCTCGCGAGATACGTACGCTCGTCGATGCTGGAGACCCTGCGCGAGGAGTACGTCACCGCAGCACTCGCCAAGGGCGGACCCCAGCACGTCGTCATCATCCGGCACGCCCTGCGCAACTCCCTGATCCCGCTCGTCACGGTGGTGGGTCCGTTGCTCGCCGCGTTGATGACGGGGACGGTGTTCGTCGAGGCACTGTTCCGCATCCCGGGGCTCGGGCTCTACTTCGCCGCAGCGGCCGCCAGTCGGGACATGCCGCTCCTGATGGGCACGGCGTTGTTCTTCGCCCTCATCCTCATGGTCACCAACCTCGTGGTCGACCTCGTCTACGGCGTCCTCGACCCGAGGATCAGGAGTGAAGGGGGGTGGGGACGATCGCAACCGCGGAAGGACTCGACGCAGGTCGAAGCGACACAGGCCGCGACGACGCAGGCCACATAGCAGCTGCCACGGCCGAGCGCGCCCGTGGGCCGATGGCCCGCGCGTGGGAACGCTTCCGGCGTAACCGGCTCGCCCTGGTCAGCCTGGTCTTCTGCGGTCTGCTCGTCGTCGTCGCGCTCGCGGCGCCGCTGCTCGCGCCCCACCACTACGCCGAGACCGACTTCGCGAACAAGCTCGCGTCGCCGGGCACGGCCGGCCACCCGTTGGGCGCGGACCTGTTGGGCCGCGACATCGCGAGCCGGCTCGTCTACGGCCTTCGTACCGCCCTGATCGTCGCGTTCGGCGCCGAGCTCACCGCGCTCGCGCTGGCGTTGCTCATCGGTCTCGTCGCGGGGTATCTGGGCGGGCGGGTCGAGCAGCTGCTGATGGCCCTGACCGACGTGATGTACGCCTTCCCCAGCTACCTCTTCGCCGTGGTCATGGTGACGGTCCTCGGCCGCAGCATCTTCGCCCTGGTCCTCGCGATCGGGATCGCGTCGTGGGTCACGCAGGCCCGGCTGGTGCGCGCGCAGGTGCTCACGATCAAGCAGCGGGAGTACGTCGAGGCGGGACGTGCGATGGGTGCCCGCGGTCCGACCATCGCGGTCCGCTACATCCTGCCGAACGCGATCGGCCCGATCCTCGTCACGACGAGCTTCGCGATCCCCGCCGCGATCGCCGCCGAGGCCGGCCTCGCCCTGCTCGGGCTGGGCGTCCAGCCACCGACGCCGTCCTGGGGTCTGATGATCGCCGAAGGCACCCGATACCTGCTCGCCGCGCCGCACCTGCTGGTCTTCCCGGCCGTGCTGTTCGCCCTGACCCTGCTGGCGTTCACCTGGGTGGGCGACGGGCTGCGGGACGCGTTCGACGCGAGTGGGGACCAGCGATGAGCGGCGAGCAGCAGACGGCACCCGAGGCACTGCTGTCCGTGCGCGACCTGCGGACACAGTTCGCCCGCACCGGCGAACCCCTTCGCGCCGTCGACGGAGTGAGCTTCGACGTCGAACCCGGAAAGGCCCTCGCGATCGTCGGAGAGAGCGGCAGTGGCAAGAGCGTCACGGTGCGGAGCCTGCTGCACCTGTTGCCACGCACGGCCCGCATCACCAGCGGTCGGGCGTACTTCCGTCCCCGTGGCGGGGACGCTCGCGATCTGCTGGCCCTCGGTTCGCGCGCGCTGCGCCTGATCCGCGGTCGTGACATCGGCATGGTCTTCCAGAACGCCATGGAGGCCATGAACCCCACCCTCACGCTCGAGCGTCAGCTCACCGAACACCTGCTCTGGCACGGCATCTGCGGCAAGGCGGAGGCGCGGGAGCGTGCGGTCCGCGCCCTCGGTGACGTCGGCATCCCCGAGCCGGAACGCCGTATCCGTACGTACCCCTTCCAGCTCTCCGGCGGCATGCGCCAGCGCGCGATGATCGCGATGGCGATGGTCACCGAGCCGGCGTTGCTGATCGCCGACGAACCCACGACGGCCGTCGACGTCACCGTGCAGCGGCAGATCCTCGACCTGCTCGCGGGCCTGAAGAACCGTGGAACCGGCGTCATCATGATCACCCACGACCTCGGGGTTGCCCGGTACTTCTGCGAGGACGTCGTGGTGATGTACGCCGGCCGCGTGGTCGAAAGCGCACCCACCCGGGACCTGCTCGACGCACCGCGTCATCCGTACTCCGTCGGGCTGCTGGACTCCAGCGTCGAGCTGGGTGCGAGCGCCCGAGCGCTCGCACCGATCCCCGGAAGCCCGCCCGACCTCGCCCGGCGGCCGGAGGGTTGTCCGTTCCACCCGCGGTGTACGAAGGCGGAACTGCCACGCTGTCAGAGCGAGCAGCAGCTGGTGCACCTCGGCGACAACCGCACGGCGGCCTGCTGGAAAGCGGTGGCGCATGCCTGACACGAACGACGTGTTGGTCCGCGCGGCCAACGTGACCAAGGTCTTCTCCAGCCGGGCCGGCGAGGTCCGCGCGGTCGACGGCGTCACGCTCGAGGTCCACCGCGGTGAGACGCTCGGCCTGGTGGGCGAGAGCGGCAGCGGCAAGTCGACCGTCGCCCGGCTCCTGATGGGGCTGCAACCGCCCACGTCGGGGCGGGTGCTCTTCGACGGGCACGACCTCGCGACCCTGCGCGGACGGGCGCTGCGGACGACGCGCCGGCGGATGCAGATGGTGTTCCAGAATCCGTACGGCTCACTCCTCCCCCACTACAGCGCCGCCGGCAACGTGATGGAGCCGATGCGCCTGCACGACAAAGGGAACAAGGAGTCCCGGCGAGCCGAAGCGCGGCGGCTACTCGACCTCGTGGGCGTGAGCCCGCGGTTCGCCGACCTGTATCCACGGCAGTTCTCCGGCGGACAGCAGCAGCGGATCGCGATCGCCCGGGCGCTGGCGCTGCAACCCGACCTCCTGGTGTGCGACGAGCCGACGTCCTCCCTCGACGTGTCGATCCAGGCGCAGATCCTGGCGTTGCTGCTCGACCTGCGGACCGAGCTGGGACTCACGTGCCTGTTCATCTCGCACAACCTGGCGGTCGTCGAACGCCTTGCCACGCGGGTCGCCGTGATGAACCAGGGGGTCGTGGTGGAAGAGGGTTCGACCGCGGCACTCTTCCACTCGCCCCAGCATCCCTATACCCGCACGCTGCTGAGCGCCGTCCTGCCGGTACGCGGCGGGGTCTGAGCAACGCAGTCGCCATGCCGACCTGAGGAGTTCCGTGGGATCCGCCACCCGTACTCTTTCACCCGCCCCGATCGGTCTCGTCCTCGACGACGGTGCCGCCCAGGCCGCCCACCACGAAGGGCGAGACGCGTGGTGGCTCTACACCACCGAGGTCCTCGACCACGTGCGGCTGCCGTACGACGTCCTCGCGCCCGACGCGCTGACAGGGCTTGGCGCCGCCACGGCCGACGCACCCGGTGTTCTGGTCTTTCCACACCCGCCGTCCTTGGATGCCGCTGCCGTGACGGCTGTCACGGGATGGGTGGAGCGCGGCGCGGCGCTTGTGCTGTGCGGCGGACCGGGAACGCTGGTCGAGCTCACCGGCGTGACGGCCGGATCGCCGGTCGGGGACGGGCATGTGGAGATCGTCAAGGGCGCCTTGACACAGCCGCCGGACGTGCCGCTCCATGCGTACGGTGGTGTCGAACTCGCACCTGGCGATGGCGGCGACGTCCTGGCGAGGTGGACCTCTGGCGCGGCGGCGATCGTGGCGCGCAGCGTCGGTCGAGGTGTCGTAGTCGTCTGCGGCGTCGATCTCTGGCAGTCGATCGTCCGCATCCAGCAGGGGTTCCGGGTCGAGCAGGACGGCGCGCCGGCCGCGGACGGTTCGTGCCCGGTCGACGACGGCATCCTCAAGTGCGACGACGGGCTGCCGCTGTCCTACGAGCGGGACCGGGCGCTGCCACCCGGCGAGTCCGGAGTGGCCGAAGGACTGTTCCCGCACGAGTATCCGCCACCAGCGGCGGCGCCGATCTTCCACCGCCCGCAGGCCGACATCTGGCGCCGGGTGTTCCTCACACTGGTCCTTGACGCCGCCGAACGGTGTGACGTCGTACTCCCCTGGCTCTTCTACTGGCCAGCAGGGGTCCCGGCCGTCGCGCACATGTCGCACGACTCGGACGGCAACGTGTCGGAGTACGCGGCGACCGCGCTGGAGGTCTTCGACGAGGTCGACGTCCGCGTGACGTGGTGCCACGTCTATCCCGGCGGTTACGACCCGGCGATCGTGCAGGCGATCGCCGACCGGGGGCACGAGCAGGCCCTGCACTACAACGCGATGGAGGACGCCGACATCGCGTCATGGGGATGGCCACAGCTGCGCGCACAGTACGCGTGGGCGCAGGCCCTCACCGGCCGGGAACGCATCGTCTCCAACAAGAACCACTACACCCGCTGGGAAGGCTGGCACGAGTTCTTCGTCTGGTGCGAGCGGATCGGCATCGAGATCGACCAGTCCCGCGGGCCGAGCAAGCAGGGCGACGTCGGGTTTCCGTTCGGGAGTTGCCATCTGTGGTTCCCGATCGCCGACGCGGCCGAGGCGAACCGGCGGATCGACGTCCTCGAACTTCCTCTGCACACCCAGGATCTCGCCTGGGCCGGGCACGAGGCGAACCGTGACGTGATCCTCGATCAGGTGCTGGCCGAGCACGGCGTCGCGCACTTCCTCTTCCATTCGCCGCACCTGCACCTCCGCCCGCCGACGCGCGCCGCGTGCGTCCGCCTCGCCGCCGAGGCCAGGTCGCGCGGCATGGTGTGGTGGACGTCGGAGCAGCTCAACTCCTGGGAGCGCCGCCGGCGTGGCGTGCGGCTCGCCGTCACGGGTGAAGCGGATGGCGCCCTGCGGGTCGCCGTTGAGACCGACGACGCGTTGGACGGCGCCGCCGTCCTGCTCGCGGTGCCGGGGCTGGCCGGCGATGCGGCGTTCACGGTCGAGGCAGGTGCCGGGACCGCGACGGTCGTGGTCCGGTACGGCCGGCCGTTCGTGGAGCTGGCGACGGACCTGCCCACCGGCAGCACGTCGTTCCTCCTCCGGCAGGTGCGCGGCGTCGGCTGACGGCGGACGGCTCAGGGAGGGCTCAGGGTGAGCTCTCGGCGAGGACCTCGACCAGCGCGTGCGAGGTCTGGCGGATCATCCCGGGATTGGTGTCCCAGTAGTACGCCAGCCCGGAGACCGCCTGGTAGAGCGCCCAGCCCCGGCCACGCAGCCACGACGCGTCGTCGACGTCGAGCTCGGACCGGTACCTTCGGCGGCTGTCGCCTGCGAAGACGTTCCATGCCGGCTGTAGGTCACACGCGGGATCACCCACATTGAGGCCACCGAAGTCGATGACCGCTGACAGCCGGCCGTCGACGACGAGCAGGTTCCCCGGGAGCAGGTCGCCGTGCAGCCAGACCTCGTCGCCGTGCCAGGCGGGAGCATCCAGCGACTCCTCCCAGGAGCGTGTCGTGGCGGCACCGTCGATCCGGTCGCCCAGCCGTGCGATCGACCGCCGGACCTGCTCGTCGTGTTCGGCGAGTGGTCCGCCGCGACCTCCGCGGGGACGCGGGAACGCACCGGTCGTGTCGATCTGGCGCAGTGCCGTCACGAACGCGGCGAGATCGACGGCCGCCTGGCTTAGATCCTCGAGCGTGCCGTTGGCGTTGTCACCGGGCAACCATTCGTACACCGACCAGTCGAACGGATAGCCCTCGGCCGGCCGCCCCGTCGCCACCTGCACGGGAAGTGAGAGAGGCAGGTGCGGTGCCAGCTTCGGCAGCCACTCCGCCTCCTTCGCCGCCTGTTCGGTCGCCCAGCCGATGCGCGGGAGCCTGGCGGACAGGTGATCACCGAGTCGGTAGATGTCATGATCGGTTCCGTACGACACGACCAGGTTGATCGGCAGATCCGCCCACTGGGGGAACTGCCCCGCGATCAGGCGACGGACCAGCTCGGCGTCGGTGATGATCTCGTCGGTATGCATCCTGGTTCGGCCCACCGCGGCATCCTTGGTGAGCCACCCCGGTCCCTGCAACCGGATTTCGCCCCGGCAGCCGAGAGTGCTCGCCCAGAGGCTGACCCGCAAATGACCACGCTGAGCGTGCCTGTGGTACCTGGAACAGGCATGGACGCCATCATGAGGTGCACAGGCCTACCTGGCGTGGTCATTGCGCGTCAGTTGGTCCCTGCCGCCCTCAGCGGAGCCCCTCAGTCGAGGTGGCCCCTCAGTCGAGGTGGCCGTCAGTCGAGGTGGCGCAGGACCTTCTCGATGGCCGTGGCGACGTCGTGGATGTCCTCCTCGGTGCCGAGAAGGACGGGTTGCGGCAGCCACACAGTGTCAGAGGCCAGCAGCTCTGTCGCCGGCAGCTCCGGCTCCGGGTACGGCTGGCCCAGCCGGCCCGTGATCGACGCGATCTCCGCGCGGAGCGCACCGTTGCGATGCAGGCCCTGGTACCCGCCCGAGCAGGGGATCCCCTCCGCCGCCAACGCTCGTACGAAGGCGTCGCGGCTCTCGGCACCACCGATGCCGGGCAGCCGGAACACGAACAGGTGCCAGCCGTGCGCGGTGACCGACGTGACGGCATCCGGAACCCAGACCCCCTCCACCTTCCCCAGCAGCTCGGTGAGGAGCGCGGCGTTGGCGGACCTGACGGCCTGCTGCGCAGGATGGCGCCGCAGCTGGACGCGCAGGATCGCCGCCTGGAACTCCGTCAGCCGCAGGTTGTAGCCGAGCCGCTCGTGCTGGTACCAACCGCCCCCGCCGACCCTGCCGACGTTGGCCAGCGAGTAGAGGTGGTCGGCGAGTTCGTCGTTGTCGGTGACCACGGCACCGCCCTCGCCGGCACTCATGTTCTTGCTGGTCTGGAAGCTGAACGTACCGACGGTGCCGATTGCCCCGACCCGCCTCCCCTGCCACTCGGCGCCGTGGGCCTGCGCGGCGTCCTCGACGATTGCCACGCCGTGCTCGCGACCGAGGTCAGTGAACGCGGTCATGTCACACGGACGCCCGGCGATGTGCACAGGCATCACGGCCTTGGTACGCGGGGTGAGGGCCGCCGCTGCTGCCGCCGGGTCGAGGAGGTACATCGCCGGATCGAGGTCCGCGAAGACCGGAACCGCCCCGACGAATGTCGCCGCCGCCGCGCTGGCGATGAAGGTGTAGGACGGGACGACAACCTCGTCACCGATCCCGACACCGACCGCACGCAACGCCGCGGCGAGTGCCAGCGTGCCGTTGCAGACACAGACACAATGTGCCGCCTGCTGGTAGGAAGCGAACTCCCGCTCGAAGGTCGCGACCACCTCGCCGTGGGTGCTGCCCCACTCGCCGGAGGCGAGGACTTCGGCGATCGCCCGGGCCTCCTCGTCGTCCGAGCTGGGCCACCGAGGGAAGGGCGTTGTGCGGACTGGGCTGCCGCCGTTCTGGGCAAGCAGTGCTGACATCTGCGGTCACCTCGGCCTCGGGCTGCTGCGTACTGCTCGGAACCTGCAGGATCGCCGCCAACCCGATAATGGGTCAAGACCGGATATCACGTGATGGCCGTTGCCGGTCTGGACAGTTCACCCCGGCGCTCGGGGCGGGCACAGGATCTTGACCAGGTCTGGGTGCACGAGTTACGGTCAGGCCCTAAACCCATGGAGGTCACCGGACCGCGTGCCCGCTGTGCGCCCAGCCCCTTCGCTGTGGTGGAAAGGAATCCGCGATGCCCGGCACATCCTTCGAGTCCCACCCCGCGAGCCCGCACTCCACGGGTCAGCACTCTCACCCCAGCCTCGGGCGTTCCCCGCTCACCAGCCGGCGGAGCCTGCTTGCCGGAGGTGGCCTGCTCGGCGTCGCCGCCGCCACCGGTCTCGGGATTCCGGCACCACCCGCCCGCGCGGCGCCGGCATCGGCGTACGAGTCGGCGGCGGCGTACGACTACACGTCGCGGGAGACGTTCGACACCTTCGACCGGATCTTCCACGAAGGTGGGGTCAGCGGTCAGCCGGACGAGCCCAACGAGGCGGGTGGGCTGGCGTGGGGTCAGTCGTACGTGCTCCTCGGGTTCCTCCGGATGTACGAGGCCTACCGAGACACCTACTACCTCGACCGGCTCATCACCAACGTCGACCTCATGCTGGACCAGCGCGACAGTGTGCGTGGCGCCACCGACTACCGCGGCCGGTCGCTGCCTGCCTGGCGGGCAACGAACCCTTACACGGTCGGCACCGTCGAGCTCACCGACTCCGCCGGACACCCGGTCCTGGAGGTCCGTAGCGCGCGGGCCTATGCCGACACGACCACCGGGACGGTCAGGGCCGGCAGCAGCGCGGACTCGTTCACACTCGAGGTACGCAACGCGCGGTACGGCTACGTGGACACGTTCGCGAACCTGGTAATGGATCCGGCGAGTCCCGACTACGCGGTCAGGCGGGTCTACGACGCCTATCCCACGCTGACGATGACGACCGCGCGTGACCTGCGGGGCGCGGGCGACGAGGGTGGGCTACCAGCGCACGGGACGTTCAGCTTCGCCTCCCAGCCGGTGATCTTCGCCGTACACACGGGGATGATCACCTATCCGGTCGCGGCGTACGTGCGGACCGTCTACGACGACCCGAAGCTGCGCAAGGACCCGCACTACAAGGGAAAGGCCGACGAGTACCTCGCCGCCGTCACCGCCGCCGTCACCGTCCACGACGACGAGTGGCGGGAGAGCGACGGACTGGGCTACCTCCAGTGGCCGAAGGGAATGCCGGTGCCGTACGACGGCACCGAGCAGCCGGTCAACCAGAGCACCGCTCTCGGCCAGACCTACGCCGAGCTCGCCGCGGCGACCGGGAGCGCGCGATACCGATCCCGGACCCGGGCGATGGCCCGGATGGTCGCCACGCAACTCACGGTTGACAGCGACCAGGCGTACGTCTGGACGTACTGGCCGAAGTTCGGCGTCATGTACGAAGGCTTCGCCAAGACCGGGTCGCCGGACACCGACGTCTCGGCCTACACACCGGCGTACGGGTCGGGTGGCGTCGGCGCCCAGCAGATCGAGGATCTCAGCCACGGTGCGATCAGCGTGGAGTTCGCCGCGTTGGCGTTCCGCGAGAAGCTCGCCTTCGACGGCTCGGACATGGCGAGGTTCGCGCGCACCTATGCCGACAACCTCGCGACCGAAGCCGATGGCGTCGCCACGACGTTCGTCCGGGTCGACGGAAGCGGCGCTCTCGCCACGTCGGGTCAGTACCTCCAGGCACCGCGCTGGCTGCCCGTGGTCCGGTGGGACGACCGGATCTTCCCCCACTGCCGCGCGGTGTATGTCGACCACGATGTCCAACCGGGCTACGGTTCCGGCCTGGCGGCGATCGGCTATCTCAACTGGGCCGCCCGCGGTCGTACCTGAAACTCGGCGGCCTACCGTGGTCGTGTCGTACGAACCGAAACTGGAGCGCAAGGTGTTCGACAACGAGGCAGATCTCGAGGACCGGCTCGGCGAGCCCTCACCGGCCCTTGTCGCCGAACTCGCCGACTTCGCCGGCCTGCGAGGGGATCTGGTGGTACTCGGGGCAGGCGGCAAGATGGGCCCGAGCCTGTGCCAGCTGGCCCGGCGCGCTCTCGACGCGGCCGGACGCGACGACATAGCTGTCGTCGCGGTGTCCCGGTGGTCCAACCCGGCCGTGGAGCAGGGCCTCCGGGCGGCCGGTGTGCAGACGCGGACGTTCGACCTCACTCCAGACGCCGACCTTGCCGGACTGCCGGACGCGGGCGCCGTGGTCTACATGGTGGGCGCGAAGTTCGGCTCGAGCGGGCGGCCGGCCCACACCTGGGCCGTCAACGCCCTCCTTCCGGACGCCGTGGCCCGGCGGTACGCCGACGTCCCGATCGCCGCGTTCTCCACCGGCAACGTCTACCCACTCGCCCCGGTGTCCGGTGGCGGCTGCACCGAGTCGGATCCGCCAGGGCCCGTCGGCGAGTACGCCATGTCGTGCCTGGGTCGCGAGCGGGCCTTCGAGTACGCGAGCATCGAGCGCGGCACTCCGGTCACCCTGATCCGACTCAACTACGCGGTCGAGATGCGTTACGGCGTCCTCGTCGACATCGGCACCGCCGTCCGAAACGAGCGACCGGTCACGCTCTCGACGAGCCACGTCAACGTGGTCTGGCAGCGCTACGCCAACGAGGTCGCGTTGCGCAGCCTGCGGCATGCCTCCACGCCGGCATTCGTTCTCAACCTCACGGGGCCCGAAACCGCGTCGGTACGACGGATCGCCACCCGGTTCGGTGAACTGCTCGGCGTCGAACCGAGCTGGTGCGACGACGAGGCCGACACGGCACTTCTCTCCGACGCCGGGCGGTGCCACCGGATGTTCGGCTACCCCGACCTGTCCTTGCAGGCGTTGGTGGAGGCGACCGCCGACTGGCTCGCCAAGGGTGGGACGGTGTGGGACAAGCCGACGAAGTTCGAACGCCGCGACGGAGCGTTCTGATGGGGTCGACCGGGCTGCCAGGACCGACCGGGCTGCCGGCGTCGACGGGGTTGCTCCCTGCCGCCGAAGCGCGGTCGCTCGCCGAGGGCTGCGTGATTCCGGCGCATCCGCTCGCTCTCACCCCGCAACGCCGCCTTGACGAACGCCGCCAACGGGCGCTCACCCGCTACTACCTCGCGGCAGGCGCCGGCGGGGTCGCGGTCGGCGTCCATACGACGCAGTTCGCGATCCGCGGGGCCGGGCTGCTCCGCCCCGTCCTCGAGTTGGCCCGCGACACGATCGACGAGACGCTCGCCGCGACTTCTGCGGCGGGCGTTCAGCGTCGGCCGTTCCTCCGCATCGCCGGCGCCTGCGGCGAGCTCCGGCAGGCGATCGCCGAGGCCGAGCTCGCCGCGAGTCTCGGCTACCACGCGGTGCTGCTCGGTCCGGCCGGCGGGCCGGAATCCGACGAGGCCGACCTCCTGCTCCGCGCGAAGGCCGTCGGCGAGGTACTGCCGATCGTCGGCTTCTACCTCCAGGAGGCGGTCGGCGGGCAGAGGCTGTCCCGGCGGTTCTGGCGGGAGCTTGCCGAACTGCCGAGCGTCGTGGCCGCCAAGATCGCCCCCTTCGACCGCTACCGCACGCTCGAGGCCATCCGGGGCATCAGCGAGTCCGACCGTGGATCCGACGTCGCGCTCTACACCGGCAACGACGACGCCATCGTGGCCGACCTCCTGACGCCGCTGCATCTGAACGTCGGCCAGCGGTTCGTCCGACGGCAGATCGTCGGCGGCCTCCTCGGCCAGTGGGCGGTGTGGACGCACAGCGCGGTCCGGATGCTGGACCAGATCCATCACGTCATACGTACGCACGTACCCGGTCCGGCCGGACCTTCGGGACCGGCTGCGTCCGCTGCATCCGGCTCCCCCGCCGAGTCCGGGGACGTGCCAGCTGCAGGCGACCTTGTCGCGCTGATGGAGCAAGGCGCCCAGCTGACCGACGCGAACGCGGCGATCTTCGACGCCGCGGGCGACTTCGCCGGTTGCATCGCCGGCGTCCACGAGATCCTGCGCCGCCAGGGCCTCCTGGCCGGCACCTGGTGCCTCGATCCGGACGAGACACTCTCGCCGGGCCAGGTCGCCGAGATCGACCGGGTGTGTGTCGCCTACCCCCACCTGACCGACGACGCGTTCGTACGCGAACACCTCGACGACTGGCTCCGCTGAGGTTCAGCCCGGATCGCGAGGGCCGGATCGCTACCGCTAGCGGGTGTCTGATGGATCACGATCGATCAGTGAGCGGCGCATCCGCGCCCGGCTGGCAAGACCGAGGAGGAAGGCGCACCGGTCTTGTGCGCCGATCGACGAGAACGCAGCCAGGCGGGACGCCGTGAGCCGATCGTGATCCATCAGACACCCTAGGGTCCTGGCGCGGTCGACCCGGGCCGCGGGCCGTACGCGGTCAGGAACTTGTCGCGGAACGTGTCCATCCGCCAGACCGGGGCATCTGGGTGGGGCTCCAGGCCGTCCTGCCACCCCCAGCCGGAGATCCGGTCCAGGACCTTCTTGTCGCGGGCGACGATCGAGATCGGTACGTCCCGGCTGGGGTCGTGCCGGGTGACGGTCGGGACGGGCTGATGGTCCCCGAGGAACACGAGCACGGTGTTGTCGTCGCCGTAGGTCTCGACGTAGGAGACGAGGCTCTCCACCGAGTACGCGATGGACCGCGCGTAGGCGGTGCGTACCCGGTCCGCGTCGTTCCGCGTGTCCTCGGCGTCCTTGTCCGCCTTGCGCATGGCGTCGTAGACCGAGCCGTCGGCGGCCTCGTCCCAGCTGACCATCTCGGGCAGGGGAACCCACGGGTTGTGGCTGGAGGTCAGGACGATCTCCGCCATCAACGGCTTGCGGCCGGGTGCGCTGCGCTCCAGGCGTTCGAAGGCCGACAGGGTGTACTGGTCGGGGATGCCTGACCAGCCGTAGGGCGCCCCTTCGTACCCGAGGTGGCGGGCGTCGTAGATCCTGTCGAACTCGTAGAACTTCCCCTCCGGCCAGGTTCGGGTGGTGCCCGGGAGGATCCCGACCGTCCGCCAGGCGTCGGTGCGACGAAAGGCACCGGTGAGGGTGAGGCGCTCGCGCGTGGTGACAGTGCGGTAGCGCTGCTCGCTCTTGATCCACAGGCCGGACATGAACGTGGAGTGGGCGAGCCAACTGCCGGCACCCGTCGCCGGGGAGGTGAGGAAGGCGCTCCGGGAGGAGAACCCGGCCGCGCGCAGTCGGCTGGTCCCGTCCGTGAGTGTGGCGCGAACCCGCGACGCCAGCTGTGGGTCCTTGACCGCGCTGCGGCCGTAGCTCTCCACGAAGGCGACGATGACGTCCTTGCCGCGCAGTCCGGTCAACAGCCGGTCAGCGGGCGTGTCGGCGAACGCGTCGACGGTGCTCTGCCTGGCGAACGCCTGCCGGTCCTTCAGGGCCGCATCCACGTCGTGCACGCGGTTCCGGACGATCGCGCTGGTGTTCTTGGTGGCGACCGACACGTCGGCGATCTGCACACCGAGCGTCACGCAGATCATCCAGGCGGTCCCGAGGATCAGCGCGGTCCGGGTCGCCACCGGCCGATGATCGACCATGAGGTGGCTGAGCCGGACGACCGCCAGGGCCATGAGGACGGGCAGGACAAGGGCGACGAGCACGGCCCCGACCGCGGCGGCGAGCGCGCCGACCTGACCGACCGACTCGCCGAGGAACTCCACGGCGTTGGCGACCAGGAGCCAGTCGAGCACCAGGTCGAACGGCCGGTCGAGAATCGAGTAGAAGCCCATGTCGAGGAGCTTCAGGAGGGTCAGCACGCCAAGCGTCGCCCCGGCGACCGCAGCCACGACCCGCCTCGGCCTCGGCGCCAGGGCCAGCAGGACGGCCGCGCCGAAGATCCCTTCCAGCGGAATGCGCGCGAACGCGCCAGGGGCGAGGTGGGTGAGCTGGTTGGGCAGGAGGAGGGCGACGTGCACGAGCACCGCGGCAAGGGCAGTGGTCGTCCACCGTGCGGCCCACGCGGCCCGCGGGTATCGGTCCCGCCAGCGGTCGTCCGCGATCTCGGTGTCCTCGCGGCCCGGGGCCGCATTGTCTGTCACGTCAGGCGGCAAGATTCCGCCCGTGCCGCCATTGCCACCACACGGACTCCCCGAACGAGCAGATGAGCAGAAACAGCGCCAGTGCCACGACCGCGAACTCGACCGACCTCGGCAGCAGGTCCGCACTGACCACGACGAGCACGACCCCCTGGATCACTGCCACGACCTTACGCGCATAGAGCGGCCGCAGCGGCGTACGCAACCACGGCTGTCGCCAGCTTGCCGCCACATAGGCGTACCGCATGCATCCGATCGCCAACACCCAGGCACCCAGGGACGGCGCGACGAAGATGCTGAGGACGAGGACGAGGAAGGAGTCGGCCTCGATGTCGAACCGCGCACCGAACTCCGACGCCGTCCCGGTACGGCGGGCGACCCTGCCGTCGACCCCGTCGAGGATCAGGGCCACCGCCGCGAGGGCGACCATCACCGCCGGCGCGCTCCCCCCGATCCGGTCCGCGGCGATCGCCGTGATGCCACCAATGAGCGTCAGGCGGGTCAAGGTGACGCGGTCCGCCGGGCTGAGTGACCACGTGCCAGAGCGCCGGAAGGCCGCGCCGAGGACCAGCCCGCCGAAGACCGTGAAGGCGATCCCCGCCACCCATCCCGCCAGTCCCAGTCCCAGATACGCCCACAGGAGGGTGAGCAGAACGGCTTCGACGACCGCGGCCGTCACCAGGTCGCGACGATAGGCATGGGTGCCGCTCGCGACCGAACCCACACGCACGTCCCACAGCCGCCTCACGGCCCCACTTTCGCCCATGTGATCAGCCGCCATCTCGTTGTCCACGCCGCGGATCCGGACACCCGCTATCCCTAGGGGGTGTCTGATAGATCACGATCGGCTCGCGGCGTCCCGCATCCCGCCTGGCTGCGTTCTCGTCGATACGGGACAGCCGCACACCATAGCCCGGTCGGCCAACCTTGAAGCAGCGGCGGCTGGAGACGAAACGCCACCTAGCCTGGCCGGGTGGCGCCGGCGTAGGGCATGTAGTCGATGTTGATGTACTCGACGTTGTCGCCCGGTTTGGGTGCGTGCAGAACCTTGCCGTCTCCGGCGTAGATGCCGACGTGGTGGAGGTCGCTGTAATAGAACACGAGATCACCCGGCCGCAGGTTCGAGCGGGCAACCTTCGGCGAGCTGTCGTACTGCCTGCTCGACGAATGGGGCAGGGAGACACCTGCCGCCTCCCACGCCTTCATCGTGAGGCCCGAGCAGTCCCAGCTGTCCGGTCCGTCGGCGCCGTAGACGTAGGGCTCTCCAAGTTGGTCCCGGGCGAAGGCGAGCGCGATCTCACCTCTGGTGCGGTCGGGTGTCGGCGACGGTGTGGGAGTGGGCGACGGCGACTTCGTGGGCGTCGGAGACGGCGACTTCGTGGGTGTCGGCGAAGGCGACGGTGTGGGAGTGGGCGTCGGTGTCGGGCTCGGTGTGCTGCGTTCCTCGGCGCGGGACGCCCGAAGCCTCGCCTGGCGCCGACGCTCCGCCTCCTCCAGGCGCCGACGCTCCTCGGCGGTGAGCCGGTCGAGAATCGCCTGGGCCCTGGCGGCGTTGCGGAGGGCGGCCTTCCGGCGTTCGACGGTCTCGTCCCGGGCCATCCGCAGCTCGTCGAGTTCGTACCCCAGGACCGCACGCCGTTCGGTCAGGTCGGACTGCTCGTCCTGGAACCGACTCAGCAGGTCCGCCTGCTGGCGGGACAGCGCCTTCACGGTGGTCATCTGCGCCAGATAGTCGGCGGGGCTGTCGGCGATGAACACCTGGACGGTGGGGTCGAGGCGACCGCCCGTGCGGTATTCGGCCGCCGCGAACTCGCCGATCTGGCGACGCATGGCCTGGACGCGCTTCTCCTGGCGGGCGACGCCGCCGGTCAGGGTGCGGACCCTGCGGTTCATGGCGACCATGTCGTCTTCGAGCTCGTTGGCCCGCTCGGTGATCAGCTCGGCCTCGTGGTAGAGGTGGTCGACCTGTCTCCTCACCTCGTTGATGTTGCGCGTCGGCTCTGCCGAGGTCGGCCCGGGCACGCCGACCACCGCGGCAACGGTGGCGGTGCCGAGCGCGACCAGCGCCCGCCCTTGTGGATCGCGACGGCGACGATGCTTCGGTGCAGGGCGATGCTTCGGCACGGGTGATACGCCCTTCCTCTTCCCGCCGGCCTGCCCAACGGGAAAAGACGCCTGGCTCCACGGGGAATCACCTGACTCGGCACCCGTGCGAATCAAGCATCCAGATGCGTCGTACCGACCGAGGCGGCCTCCCCACTCGGACCGACGCTTGGGGCTGGACTGTAGTTACCGATTCGTGATCCGGCAACCCCTCGGGCCTACGCGCGGACAACGCCGAATGGCACGATGACAGTGATCCCTGGACGGCCGCGACCCGCGACAAGGACGAAGGACGGCGTACATGACCTACCGCACCCTCGGGCGTACCGGCGTGAAGGTGAGCCCGCTGACCCTCGGCACGATGATGTTCGGCGCCTATGGCAACCCCGACCACGAGGACGGCATCCGCATCATCCACCGCGCCCTCGACGCCGGCATCAACGTCCTCGACACGGCCGACGTCTACTCCCAGGGCGAGTCCGAGGAGATCGTGGGCAAGGCACTTGCCGGCGGCCGGCGCGACGACGTCGTCCTCGCGACGAAGTTCCATGGACGGCTCGGCGACGACCCGAACCACGCCGGCAACTCCCGCCGGTGGATCGTCCGCGAGGTGGACAACAGCCTGCGCCGGCTCCAGACCGACTGGATCGACCTCTACCAGGTGCACCGGCCGGAGCCGGACACCGACATCGACGAGACGCTCGGGGCGCTCAGCGACCTGGTCCACCAGGGCAAGATCCGTTACTTCGGTACGTCGACCTTCCTGCCGTCGCAGCTCGTCCAGGCGCAGTGGACGGCCGAACGCCGGAACCGGGAGCGACCGGTGACCGAGCAGCCGCCGTACTCTCTGCTCGCCCGCGCGGTCGAGCGCGAAGTGCTGCCGCTGGCCGAGGAGTACGGGCTGGGCGTACTCCCCTGGAGCCCGCTCGCCGGCGGCTGGCTCTCTGGCCGCTACCGGCGTGGCGAGGAGCCCACCGCGGTGTCCAGCCGGGCCGCACGGCAACCGGCTCGCCATGACCGGTCGCTGCCGGAGAACGCGCGCAAGCTGGAGGCGGTCTATGCCTTGACCGAGCTGGCGGACGACGCCGGCCTGTCGCTGATCCAGCTCGCTCTGGCGTTCGTCCTCGAACATCCGGCAGTGAGCTCGGTCATCATCGGCCCGCGCACGATGGAGCACCTGGAGTCGACTCTCGGCGGGGACAAGGTGTCGCTCTCCCACGACATCCTCGACCGGATCGACGAGATCGTGTCGCCCGGAACGACCCTCAACGAAGCTGACGCGGGCTACCAACCGCCGGCGATCGTGGACGCCCGCCTGCGCCGCCGCAGCTCGTCGCCGGCAACGCCCTGACGCGGTAACGCGGCTTTGGTTGGATCGCGTTCAGAGCTCGAGGCGGTAGATCACCGGCGGACGACCCATCTGGCCTTCGGCGAGGGTGCCGACCGGGACGGCGGCACCGGCACGTTCGAGGCGCTTGAGCAGCCGGCGGGCACTGCGTTCCTGGATGGAGAACGCCTCGGCCACCTCGGCGGCGGTCACCTGGGCGTCGGCCCCTTCGACGAGACCGCGCAGCGCCTGGAGCGTTCCGCGGCTCATGCCGAGCCGCCGGGCGAGCCGACCGATGTCCGTAGGGCCAGGCTGGTCGGTTCCTGGGCTCCGGGCGAGGACGATGTCCGCGTCGTGCGGCCCGGCGAACACGGCCGCGACCTCGCCGTCGGCCCTGGCGCGGGCCAGCGCCCGGGACGCGCGGGCGGCCGCTTCCCCGGCTGATCGGGCGAGCCCCAACCCGACGTGGACCGATGTGTGGCGAGCGGCGAGACGTTCGAGGAACGGCGCGGCCGTGAAGTCGGCGGTCGCGCGCTCCAGCGGTCCTCGCGTCGTCACCAGGAGGTAGCGGTCCTCGTCGATCCGAACGACCGCCCCGCCGAGCTCACCCAGGTCGCGTTCGAGCGCCCCGTCGGCCGTGTCGAGTTCGACGAAGCCCAACGCCACCTGGGCATCGGAGTCGTGTGCGCTGCGGATCCGCAGGGCCAGGGCGTCGACCGCCTCCCGGATGTCCCGCGGCGCGGGGGCCAGCCGGACCACCGGCATCTCCTTGCGCAGCACGTCGTACGCCGACCGCAGGCAGGTGATCGCGACAGTGGCGCCGTGCCGCTGAGCGGCTTCGCGGTGGAACGCCACGACGTCACGAGAGCGTACGGAGGCAACGTATTCCATCGTGCGTACGGACGTCTCGGCCAACCCCGCCTCGGCGAGCGTCTCCGCGACCTCCACCGGCTGCAGGGTGTCGATGCTGACCAGGCTGAGGTCACCGCCGTCGCGCGAAAGGCGCAGCAACGCCGCCAGGAGGGTGACTCCGCTGTAGGAGACGTGCCCGGAGGGCAGGACGTCGGCGCGTTCGGCGGTCGCGATGGCGTGCGGCACCACACCGGTGAAGAGCCAGCCGTCGACCTCGTGCCCCCGCGCCCGGATGATGCGAAGGGTCTCCTGCTCCCAGCGGTACGGCAACCGGATCGCCCGAAGATCGGCAGTGTCGTCGACCACGGACGCGACTCTGGGGACGAGGTCGGAGGGTCCGACGACGCCGACCGTCAGTGGTGCCCGCACCACGACGCCCACCTGGTACGCAACCTCATGGGCGTAGGTTACGGCCCGGCCCCAAAGGCGCCGACGAGGACACCCTCACTCACCGGTCTGGCCCCATGCCGGCCCCGTGTCGTCCCCAGGCCGCTCCAGGCGGCGGCGAGGGGTTCTCTACCGTTGCAGCGCCCGGGCGCGGACCTGGGGGTGGAATGCCTGTCGGCCGCCGATCTCGACGCTGACCGCCTGCGCGGTTGTTACGAGGTCGGCGAGGATCGAGTCCATCGCCGTCCGGTTGAGCCGCACACTCGGTCCAGTCACCGAGATGGTGGCAACCACCTGGTCGGCGTGCCCGCGCACGGGCGCCGCGAGTGTGTTCACGCCGACGATCGTCTCCTCGAACGCCGCGGCGTAGCCCCGTATCCGCGCGGTGCGTACGGCCTGCACGAGTTCCACCGGCAACGGCGGTCGTACTGGCGAGACGTCGCCTGGAGTCCGCTCGCGCGCGATGCGTTCCACGTCGTTGTCGGCCATCCCGGCGAGCACCAGGCGGCTCGGTGCCCCACTCCACAACGGATATGGCCGACCGATCTCGAAGGTACGACGTAACTCGGCGTTGCTCTCGACCTGGTCGATGTGCATCACTTCCTCGCCGACCGGGATCGACAGGCCGACCGTCTCCCCGGTCCGGTCACGCAGTCGGACCATGTGCGGCAGCGCGACGGCCCGCACGTTGATCCGGCGTTGGTAGGCCATTCCCAGCGCGAGCGTTCGCGGCCCGAGCCGGTAGCGGCGGTTCGCCGGATCCTGGATCGCCAACTCGGTCTCGACCAACCCGCGCAGCAGTCGTTGCACTGAACTCTTCGGCAGGTCGACGCGACTGGCGATCTGGCGGATCGTCAGGTCGGCCTCGGCCTTGCCGAGTGCGTCGAGGACCTGCACCGCTCGCCCGAGCAGTCCGTTCACGGTCTCAGCCCTTCTCTCACCCTGCATGGTCTCCCGGGCGGTCTCGGTCCGCTGTCCCAGCGAGGGTTGACCGTCCGCGGCGACGAACGACACAGTAGTGACGTCTGTCCCGATCTGAAGCTTGTTGTCCTTTTCCACGGGACACAAGGGTTCTGTGGGTCCAGTGCGTTGCCGGGACAGCAGTGTTCGCGGAACAACAAGGCGGGACGCCAGCGGAACGCAGCAGGCCAGCGGCAAACTCCGGTCGCACCCGGGAGGTCGACATGCCTCGGAACCCATTCACGAGTGAAGGCCCGAACGACGGCCCGAACGACGGAACCGGCGATGAACCTGGCGCCGGAACCAACGGCCGAGTTGGCGACGGGAGCAGCGAGGGCGTCAACGACGGGCGGGAGGCGTCCATCCGCCAGGTCGCGGCGGCGAGCCTCGCCGGCACCGTGGTGGAGTGGTACGACTTCTTCCTCTACGCCACGATGGCGGGACTCGTCTTCAACCAGGAGTTCTTCCCCACCTTCGACCCGCTGATCGGGACGCTGGTCGCGTTCGGCACGTTCGCTGCAGGATTCGTCACCCGACCGATCGGGGGCGTGCTGTTCGGCCACCTCGGCGACCGGCTCGGCCGCAAGCCGATGCTCGTGGTCACGATGATGATCATGGGGCTGGCGACGTTCGCGATGGGTCTGCTGCCGACGTACGCACAGATCGGCGCCGCGGCTCCTGTCCTGCTTCTCATCCTGCGGATGCTCCAGGGCATCGGGCTCGGCGGCGAGTGGGGCGGCGCGATCCTGCTCTGTGTCGAGCACGCGCCGGACGGCAGGCGGGGCTGGTTCAGCAGCTGGCCGCAGCTCGGCGTGCCGGTGGGGTTGCTGTTGTCGACGCTGGCGATCAGCGGGGTCGGGCGGCTCGGTGACGCGGCCCTCGTCGACTGGGCGTGGCGGGTGCCGTTCCTGGCGAGCATCGTGCTGGTCGCGGTCGGCATGTTCATCCGGCTCCGGATCAGCGAGCCACCGGCCTTCCAGCGGATCGTCCGGACGAGGCAGCGGGCCCGGGTTCCCCTCCTCGACGTCGTACGCCAGCACCCGAAGATCACCCTGCTCGGCATGGGCGCCCGGATGAGCGAGAGCGTGACCTTCAACGTCTACAACGCGTTTCTCGTGACCTACACGGTCGCCGTGCTCGGCCTGCCGAAGAGCTACATGTTCGACGCCCTGATCGTCGCCTCGGTGGTCGGTTTCTTCGTCATCCCCCTCGCCGGTCGGGTCTCGGACCGGGTGGGGCGGCGGAAGGTCTTCATGGCGGGGGCGCTGCTGGCCGCGGTCAGTGCGTTCCCCATCTTCGAGCTCGTCGACACCGGGTCACGGTGGCTGATCATGGTCGCGGTCGTCGTCGGCTGGGGAATCGCCGCGTGCACGATGTACGGGCCCGAGGGCGCGATGTTCGCCGAGATCTACCCGACCCGCGTCCGCTACAGCGGGATGTCGGTCGTCTACCAGATCGGGGTGCTGCCGTCCGGTGCAGTCGCACCGCTGATCGGCACGGCGCTGGTCGCGAGGTTCGACGGAACGTCCTGGCCGGTGGCGCTCTACGTCCTTCTCATCGCACTCATCACCGTCGTGTCCCTCGTCTTCCTCCCCGAGACCTACCGCCGACCCGTCGACGACGCCGGGCCGCAGGATCCCGATCCCGTCCCCTCACCCGTCGTGGCTGAAGACCGGTAACCGGTGTCGTCGAAAGGTTTCCCGTGACTCGAAACTCCCCCAACATCGTTCTGATCCTGGCCGACGACATGGGTTTTTCCGACATCGGCTGTTATGGCGGCGAGATCGAGACACCGCATCTTGACCGGTTGGCGCGCCAGGGCACGAGATTCACGCAGTTCTACAACACCGCGCGTTGCACACCCTCGCGGGCATCGCTCGTGACCGGGCTTCACCCCCACCAGGTCGGGATCGGCATCCTCAACTTCGACGACAGTCCGGACGGCTACCCGGGCAATCTCTCGGAGCACTGCGTCACGGTCGCGGAGGCGTTGTCCAGTAAGGGATATGCGACGTACATGTCCGGCAAGTGGCACCTGGCGAGCGACATGGAGACTCCGAACGAAGCCTGGCCGACCCGACGGGGGTTCGACCGCTTCTACGGCACCCTCGAAGGTGCGGGCAGCTTCTACCAGCCACGCACCCTGGTGCGCGACGAGCGGAACGTCGAGGACGAGGGCCTTGATCCCTTGTTCTTCTACACGGATGCGATCAGCGACAACGCCGTACGGTTCGTCGAGGACCATGAGGCCGACTCGTCCGACTGTCCGTTCTTTCTCTATCTCGCCTATACCGCACCGCACTGGCCGCTGCACGCACATGACGAGGACATCGCGAAGTACCGTGGCCGGTTCGACGCCGGATGGGACACACTCCGTCAAGAGCGTCTTGACAGGCTGATCGCCGAGGGGATCCTCGATCCGTCCTGGACGTTGTCCTCACGCGATGCGCGGGTAGCGGCGTGGGACGACGTGCCGGACAAGGAGTGGCAGGCCCGGCGGATGGAGGTCTACGCCGCCCAGGTCGACCGCATGGACCAGGGCGTCGGCAAGGTGGTCGCCACCCTCGACCGCCTCGGCCAACTCGACAACACCCTCATCGTCTTCCTGTCCGACAACGGCGGCTGCGCGGAGGAGATGCCGCCGGAAGAGGTGAAGGAGTTCGTCACGAGCTTCGTACCCATGAACGAACACACCCGCGAGGGCGATCCGGTCGTGCCGGGAAACGTTCCCGGCCTGATGCCCGGGTCCGAGGCGACCTATCAGAGCTACGGCCGGGAGTGGGCGAACCTGTCCAACACGCCGTTCCGGGAGTACAAGCACTGGGTCCATGAGGGCGGCATCGCGACGCCCCTCATCGTGCACTGGCCGGCCGGGCTCGAGGAGAGCGGCGCGACCAACCATCATCCGTACCAGCTCGTCGACGTCCTTCCGACTCTCCTCGACGCCGCCGGCGCGACCTACCCGGAGGAGCGCTCAGGGCACGCGGTGCCGCCGGCCGAGGGCGTGAGCATGATGCCCGCCCTGCGCGGAGAGGACGTCGCGGATCGTGCGTTGTACTTCGAGCACGAGGGAAACTGTGCGGTACGCAAGGGCCGGTGGAAGATTGTCCGCAAGCACGGAACGCCGTGGGAGCTCTACGATCTCCTCGACGACCGCACCGAACTGCACGACCTCGCCGACCAGCATCCCGACCTGGTGGCCGCACTGGTGAGCGACTACGAAGCCTGGGCAGGCCGGTGTGGTGTCATCCCACGCGAACAGGTCCTCGAGCTCTACCGCCGCCGCGGCCACGGCCTGCCCCCGGAGTGACCCGATCCCTCGACGATCGACGGCGAGGACAGGTCCGCCCGCGGGCAGGGCTTGTGCAAAGGCGTCTTCGGCATGCCCGCTGTACTCTCCCGGCATGGTGTCTTCGGAGCAGTTGGCCGCCTTCGCGGTGGCGGCGTTCATCATCATCGTCATTCCCGGTCCGAGCGTGTTGTTCGTCATCGGTCGCGCGCTGGCACACGGTCGCCGCACCGCACTGGCCTCGGTCGCCGGCAACGCTGCCGGACTCTATGTCGTCGCGGTGTGCATCGCGCTCGGGCTCGGGCTCCTCGTCGAACGTTCGGCCCTGGTCTTCACGATCGTGAAGTACGCCGGCGCCGCCTACCTCGTCTTGCTCGGAATCCAGGCACTCAGGCACCGCCGCAAACTCAGCGCCCAGCTCGGTGGCCTCGGCAGTGTTCCGCGCAGCCTGGTGCGCTCGGCCTCCGAAGGCTTCGTCGTGGGCGTTTCCAACCCCAAGTCCTACATCATGTTCGCGGCTGTTCTCCCCCAGTTCGTCGACCGGCCGTCCGGCCACATCCCGAGCCAGATGCTCGTGCTGAGCGTCGTCCCGTTCCTCATCGCGCTGGTCTCCGACAGCGGCTGGGCGGTCACCGCGAGCGCGGTCCGCTCGTGGTTCGCGCGGTCGCCCCGGCGCGTCGAACTGGTCGGCGGTGTCGGCGGACTCTCCATGATCGGGCTCGGACTGTCCACGGCCATGACCGGCCGCAAAGACTGACCGGGATCACCACCAGGTCGGGCACCGCGCCAGCCGTACGACCTGGCCGTCCCGCCCGAGGCTGGACATTGCCGGGACGTAGCCCGGACCCTGCCGTCACAGGCCGGTGTCCTCGGCGATCGCGGCGTCCCCCTCGATCTCGAAGACCACCCGGAGCACCCGCGGATTGGACCACGTGGCGGCGTACTCCCCCAGCTGCCGAGTACCCCCGATCCGGTTGAGGCTCTCCGCGTACCAGCACGGGCGCGGCGCGTCATCGCCCAACAGCGCGGCGACCTCGAGGTCGGGCACGTCGAGTGACACGTGGTGCCGGTACCTTCGCAGCGTCATTCCGTACGCCTGGGACAGCAAGGTGTAGAGCGACACGTCGTCGGCCAGCCGCTCCTCGATGCCGGCCAGCCGGTTGCCGGGCAGCACGGTCGTCCACACTCCGGCCACGACCCCGTCGACCAGGTTGAGCCGGCGGACCTCCACGAGCTCCCCACCGGCGGCGACCTCGGGCTCGTACGGATGCTCGGGCCGGGGTGCCCGCCTGCACACCCCGAGCAGCTTGGTTCCAGGCGTCGCACCGGCCGCGACGACGGTCGCGGCGAAGCTCGGTGGCAGGTCCTTGCTGATCACGTAGTCGATGCGCCGCCGCACGAAGGTGCCCGACCCGCGGATCCGCTGGACCAGGTACCGATGCTCCAGTTCCTGCAGGGCGGCGCGGGCGGTGAGGCGACTGACACCCTGGCTGGCGACGAGTTCATGCTCCGAGGCCACCCTGGTACCGGGTGGTACGTCGCGCAGCTCCCGAGCCAGCTGGTCGGCCAGCTGGAGGTACGTGGATCGGCTTGTCATGACAACCACCTCCCGTCCGGCAGGAGAGTAGTCGTAAGCCTCGCGCGGATGCGCGCCGCCGGGACGGACGAGGCGTTGTTCGCGGGAGCCGCGCGCTATGACGAGCAGGGACCCGACGCGCCGAGGAGCCGCCTCGGACTGATCTCAACGCCGCTTGGCGTTGTCGCGTCCCGGCGGCGGCGCGGGCCTGTCCGAGCCGATGTCGGCGCGAGCATGGGTGAGAAAGTCGTTCTTGGCGCGTTGCACGCCGGCCGGGTCGTCACGGACGAGATCGATGAACCACCGGTCCGCCGCGAACCTGACGTCGGACGGCGCGAGCAGGCGTACGACCTCGCGCGCCTGGGAAAGGTCTTCGCGGAGCTGTGCCTGCCGGGCGGTCACCTCATTCGCCGCGCTGGTCGCCAGTGCGGTCGTGACCGCCATCGGGTCGGTGGCATCCAGATCCGCCTGTGCGTGGTCATTACGTGCATGGCGTGAGTCGCCCGGGGCGGCGACGTTCCTGGCATCCGGCCGCGGGGCACGCAGATCGGTGACCATCCGTTCGTACTCGCTCGCGAGGCTCATGAACCGGGCATATGCCTCCTGCCGTTCAGCCAGCAATCTGCGCCGCTGCTGCTCCTCCGACCACGCCTGCCAGTTGTTGCGTTGCTCGACTGCCTGCCGTTCGAAAAGTTTCAGGGCACTCTTGTTGCTCCGCCACGA
Organism: Actinopolymorpha sp. B11F2; assembly: GCF_040195635.1. NCBI lineage: Bacteria > Bacillati > Actinomycetota > Actinomycetes > Propionibacteriales > Actinopolymorphaceae > Actinopolymorpha > Actinopolymorpha sp. B11F2. The sequence continues at coordinate 288,984 of NZ_JBEFTX010000005.1, forward strand.
GGCGATCAGTTGCACGATCAGCATGATGATCACGACAGCGAGCGCGAGGGCGGCGATTCCGATGCCACGCTGGACGCCCGGGTCGAGAGCGTTCCACCAGTCCATACCGCCACCATGCCGTCCGCAGCATGTCTACGCGGCGCATTTCCAGTTCTCCGTCCGCACCGGCTGCCATTGTCTCGGTACGAATGTCCCGAGACACCGAAAGCTGGCATCTGGGTAAATGCGCAGATGGTTCACATGTCCCTTTGTGGTGGCTTTGGAGAAAGCAGAGGCCACAAGAAGCTGGCGTACAGTTAATCGTCGTGGTAAGCCAACGAGCGTTCCGCACACATCTGGTCACGGTTCTCGTGATGGTGGCGCTCGCCGGGGTCTATTTCGGAACCGCGCTGCTCGGCGTTCTGCAGGAGTTCGGCTCGGGAACCCTGCGCACCATGTGGCCACCGACCGGTGTCGCCCTTGCCGCGCTGCTGTTGTTGGGTCTTCGGATGTGGCCGAGCGTCGCGCTCGGTTCATTCCTCGTCAACCTCATCGTTCTCGACCATCCACCGTTGGTGTCCGCCGTGATCTGTCTCGCGGCGACCCTCGGGATCGTCCTTGCGGTCCTCCTGCTCCGCATGGCACATTTCCAGAACGGATTGGACCGGCTACGAGATCTGCTCGCCCTGGTATTCCTGGGCGCGATCCTGGGAACGTTGGTGAGTTCGGCGATCTCGGCCGGGACTCTCTATCGCACCGGTGCGCTGCCACCGGAGACTTTTCTCACCGAATGGTTCCTGGACTGGACGAGCGCCGCGGTAAGCGTCCTCGTCATCACACCCTTCATCCTGGTCGTGAGTCGACTGAGGTGGCCGCGACAGCTCCGGCTTCGCCGGGCCGCGGAGGCTTTCGCGATGCTGGCAGTGGCCGCGCTGGTGACACTTGCCGCCGTGCATAGTTCCACCGAACTGTTGTTCCTGGTGTTTCCCGTCCTCATCTGGGCGGCCGTCCGCTTCCAGCTCGCGGGTGCCAGCGCGGCCGCCTTGATCACCACGATCGTCGTGTCCCACGGCGCCGTCGGTGGTTTCGGGCCGTTCGCCGGTGGCGACGAGTTCACCAATCTCCTCACCATCCAGGCCCTGGACGCGTCGTCCTCGCTGACCGCACTCGCCCTCGCAGTGACCATCGCGGAACGCGACCGGGCGCACTGGGCGGTCGAGAACGCGGCCACCCAGCTGGCGAGTGTCGTTCACCAACTCGATCACCGGCTGCGCCCACGACCGCTCGCACCTCAGGTGCGCGCCATGGCGGACCAGCGGGAGGCTGAAGCCGGCGCCGCGGCCAGTGGCGAACCCACGTCCAGCGTCGCGGACCACGGCTGACGGCGACGATCTCCTCCGACCACCTGCGGTTCTGAGCACCATCTCTGACGCCCCCTCGGGGCGGTCGGATCGCCATAGCGGTCCGTACAGGGCGATCAGTTGAACGCTGCATCACCGGGCGACGTAGTGAGCAGCATGACGAAGTTCGCGGCGCGGGAGGAGGCTCTGGTCCGGGCCCTCTACGCCGAACACGGCGAGCACCTGCTCGGCTACGTCCGCGCCCTGGTCGGCGGCGATCTTCGCAAGGCCGAGGACATCGTGCAGGAGACGCTGCTGCGCGCCTGGCGGCACTCGGCGAAGCTCACGACCGATACCGCCCGGCCGTGGCTGTTCCGGGTCGCGCGCAACCTCGTCGTCGACGGCCACCGAGCCGCCACGCGGCGTCCCCGTGAGGTTCCGGCCGAGCTGCCGGGCGAGCCGCCGTTCGAGGGCCTCGCCCAGCGTGAGGGTCCCGATGACATCGACCGGGCACTGCTCGCCTGGCAGGTCGCGGATGCGCTGAGAGCGCTCACACCAGCGCACCGTGAGGTCATCGTCGAGCTCTACTTCCGGGACAGGTCAGTGGCCGACGCGGCGGCTGCCCTGCGCATACCGGCCGGAACAGTACGATCCCGCTCCTACTACGCCCTCCGGGCGTTACGTCTGGCCCTGGAGGAACGGGGGGTGACCGCACCGTGAGCTGCACCCACGCGCCCCGGCTGGGGGCCTACGCCCTCGGCGTCGACGATCCGGAGCGTCGTGCGATCGAAGGCCACCTCGCGTCCTGCGCGCATTGCCGCGCCGAGCTGTCCGACCTCGCCGAGGTCGCCGCGATGCTCGTGACCGCGCGGTCCGCCGGCATCGTCGACGCCGGGGTCGGCGAAGCCGGGGTCGGCGAAGCCGGGGTCGGCGAAGCCGGGGCCAGCGACGCCGCCGTCATCGACATGAACCCGGAGAGCGAAGCGGTCGACGACCTGCTCGACCGCATCCTCGCCGCGATCGCGACCGAACGCACCGACCAGGCCGCCAAGGCGAGGGGCGTCCACTGGCGGCGCCGCGTTGCCCTGGGCATCGCCGCGGCGGTCGCGCTCGGCGGTTCCGGCGTCGGGGTGGCGGTGGCGCGTGGCGAGCTGCTGACACCGGACCAGACACAACTGGTGGCCGGCCGCTCGGCGTACGGCGTCACCGCCACCACCAGCGTGCGCGACGAGCCCTGGGGCACCCGGATCGACATGACCCTGCTGGGCCTCCCACCACTCACCTCGTGCCGCCTGGTCGCAAAGTCCCACGACGGCCGGACCGAGACCGTGGCGTCGTGGCGGGTGACGTACGACGACGGGCTCGACGTCGAGGGCATGAGCGAGTTCCGCGCAGACGAGCTGGCCGAGCTCCAGGTGATCGACACCGCCGGTCGCCGCCTGGTCACGGTCGCGGCCACACCGATCGAGAGGCCGGAGCGATGAGAGTACACACGTCCCGGCGCCGGCTCTCCCGATGGCGGCGGCGACGGTACGCATGATCGCCACTACGGAGCCCCGCCGGTGTGGAGCGTCAGCTCACCGACCGGCGTTCCGCGCCACGAGGTGGTCGACGATGTGGGCGGCGTCGTCACCTACGCCGGCCAACACCGACGACGGCTCGGAATGCAGCCAGGGCAGCCCGACCGCGTAGAGCCCCGGATGGATCGTGACACCTCGCTCGTGCCGCGGATAGCTCCATTCGTCGAGGATCGGGAGGTCGACCCAGCTGAAGTCGAGCTGGTAACCCGTGGCCCACACCACGGTAGTGACGCCAGCGGCGTCGAGGTCGAGCTCGGTCACGGTCTCCGGCGTGAGGTCGTCGTACGGCGGACGGTCGTCCGGCGGTGCGTCGATGCCGGCGGCGTCGATGTAGGCGTCGAACAGTGGCCGGAACTCCTTGTCGAAACCGGTCTCGGCGAGGACGAGCCGCTCGGCAAGGTCGGCCGAGAACCCGACCGCCGATCCGGACGCCCGCTCCAGCCGTCCGTACAACCGGATCCCCCGCCGGGCGAACTGCCGCAGGCTGATGTCGTGCCCGCCGTCCTTCCCGGACAGGTGCGGGTCGCAGCCGAATCTCGCCGCCGGCGAGGGCAGGTCGGCGACGGTCGGGAACGGCACACCCACCTCCGCGCCGTGCAGGAACGTCTGCATCAGCCACCAGACGACGTCACGTCCCCGGTAGCGCCGCGGAGCGCTGGGACAGGTCGAGACGGCAAGGTGCACCTCGCGACCGGCGTCGTACAGCTCCTCCGCGATCTGCGTACCCGACTGTCCGGTGCCGACCACGAGCACTCCACCGTCGGCGAGCTGCGCCGGCCGGCGGTAGTCCTGGGAGTGGATCTGCAGGAGATGCGGTGCGAGCTGCCCGGCGACCGGTGGGACCTTCGGCACCGGGTAGGCGCCGGTGGCGAGAACGACGTTGTGCGCGAGGAACGTCGTGTCGTCGGTCTCCGCCACGAGCCCGCCGTCGACGGCGGCGAGTCGGCGTACGGAGGTGTGGAAGCGGACGGGCGCGTGGAACGACGCCGCGTACTGCCGGAGGTAGTCCACCACCCCCGCGCGCGGCATGAAGGCGTCAGGATCGGGGCCGTCGTACGGCATGCCGGGCAGGACCAGCGTGAAGTTGGGCGCGACGAGACAGAAACTGTCCCAGCGATCGTGCCAGGCACCGCCCAGTGTGTCCCGACGCTCGACGAGCAGGTGCGGGACACTGGCCTGGGTGAGCCAGTAGCTCGTGGCGAGTCCTGCCTGTCCGGCCCCGATCACCAACGTGTCGACGGTTTCCTGCGTACGAACGGACGGCTGGTTCATCACGCGCTCCTGACGACGCTCGGGGCTGCGAGTGCGGAACGGAGCGCCCCGAGGAACTTCTCGGGCGCCTCGACCGCCGGGTCGTCGCCGCAGTCATCGATGACGTGCAGCGGCCAGCCGTACCGTTCGCTCACCGCCTGGGCGACGTGGAGCGGCGTCGCGAGGTCCTCGCGACCCCAGACGAGGGTCGTCGGGACACTGATCCGCGCCAGGTCCTCGGCCGGGATCGCCGGTCCACCGAACGCCGCCATGAGCGCGCGCAGGCTCGACTGCACGCTCGGCGTCTGCGCGCGGTCGACGTTGTACGCCCGGAAGTCGTCCCAGTGCCCGCCCAGCCGGCTCTGGAGCGTGTCGAGGTCGAGCGCACAGTGCTGCCACAGCCGGTCGTGGGAGCCAGGTGTGGGTTGGCTGAGGAAGTCGTTCAGAGCGACGCCGAAGTCGGGCGCCGGATCGAACGGTACGAGGCCCAGCGCGTCGACGAGGACGAGACGGTCGAGCCGGGGATCAGAGCCGCTGGCGCCGGTGTCTGCGCTTCCTCCGCTTCTTGCGCTTCCTGCGCTGCTGTCTGTGCGGTTTCGACTGCGGTGGTCGGCGGCGAACCGTGCGGCGATCGCACCGCCCAGGGCGAACCCCACGAGCGTGGGCGGCGACGCGCAGGTCCGGCCGATCAGGTCGAGGAGCCAGTCGAGCACCCGGTCGGCGTCCAACGGCGCACCGGTTACCTCGGTGGCACCCTGGCCGGGCAGGTCCGGCGCGATGACGCGACGGTTCGCCACGAGGTCGGGGAGCACCCGGTGCCAGTGCGTGGCATTCCCGCCAGGGCCGTGCAGCAGGACGATCGGTGGACCTTCGCCGCCTTCCAGGACGGCGGTGGAGATGTCGCCCAGGTCCAGTCGTCGCTCGACGACGCCGGTCCCCGCGAGAAGCCGCTTCCGAGCCTCGGCCGGCGGGTCGCCGCCACTGGTGGCGGTCCGGCCGGTGGTGTCGTTCCCGCTGGTCATCACGTAGCTCCTTGATCCGTACGCACGCCCACGGTGCGCCTCATCTGCACGCTAGGAGACGGGAGTGTGGTGCCGCATCGGCAGAACCTCGCAGGTCAGCGGCTTGGCGGGGACGAGATGGCGCCGGACGTGGGTATTCCTGCGTACGCCTCGGTGGAAGGCGGAAGCGCTGAGGGGTTACACCAGGTCGTGCTCGTAGGCGTAAGCCGTGGCCGCCGAGCGCGACGACAGGCGCAGCTTGCCGAAGATGTTGCTGATGTGGCGGGCCACCGTCTTCTCGCTGAGGACGAGCTCCTGCGCGATGGCACGGTTGGTTCGGCCGGACGCCACCAGCCTCAGGACCTCCAGCTCGCGAGCCGTCAGCCCGCCCGCGGCCTCCGGGCGGCCGACCGGCGGCGTCTCCCCTTCGGCACCCTGAGGAGGCTCGCTCAGCGCCCGGACCCGCTCGAGGTCCGGAGCGGCGCCGAGGTCCTCGAAGACCGCGCGGGCGGCGTCGAGCTCCAGCTCCGCGGTGTCCTCGTCGCCGAGTTGGCGGCAGGCGAGGCCGACGAGCACCCGGGCGCGGGCGACGTCGTACGGCGCGTCGAGCTGGTGCCAGGTCCGCAGCGCTGGCCGGAGCGCGGCCAGGGCTGCCTCGGCGTCGCCTCCGGCGAGGGCGGTGGCACCCTCGGCCTGCGCGGCCGTGGCGCGCAGGAATGGTGCGGCGACGTCGCCTGCCAGCGTGGTCAGCTCGGCCGCCCCCTCCCGGGCCGCGTCGATGTCGTCGATCGCCAGCATGATCTCGACGTACGCCGCGAGGAGGCGCGGGCGGCGCACGCGTTCACGCTCTGCCTCGATGGCGCGGCTGATCGCGGCGGCGGCCGCGCCGGCACGGCCCTGGGCGAGCCGTAGCTGCGCCAGCCCCGGCTGCGGCGGGCGACCCCAGTGGTTCGCCTGCCGGTAGGCCTCCTCGGCGAGGCCGTACTCGCCGCGCAGCCGGTGCAGCTCCGCCCGCTGGTAGTACGCCGCCCCGGCGGCAGGATGGCCGTGGGGAACCAGGAACCGGTCGCAGGCCTGGCGTACCTCGTCGATGGCGTCCGGCCAGGCACCGTTGACCTGCATGATCTCGGCTCGGTGCACCAGGCACTGCCCGCGGTAGGGCACCAGGTCAGGCTGCGACTCGCACCAGCGGGTCAGCGCGGCCGTCCACTCCCGCGCCCGCGGCAGGTCGAAGATCTCCTGGCAGGCCTCGATCACCGCGCAGTAGACGACCCCGACGACCATCGGCCCCACCTCGCCGGACGTGACCGCGACCATCACCTCGTCGAGCAGCGCGACACCCGCAACCGGGTCGCCGAGTCCGATGAGCGCCTGCCCGCGGCCGAGCCGTCCGATGGCCAGCAGATCCGCGTCGCCGCATCGCTCGGCGATCTCGGCCGCCCGCCGGAAGAGGTCGTACGCATGGGCCGCGTCTCCCTCGTCAAGGCTCCGCAGCGCCGCGGGCACGAGGAGGTAGCCCTGCACAGCGCACACGCGGTTGGCCTCGTCGACGAGGCGCTGGGACCGGGCGAGCCATCCGCTGCCGCGGGCGAAGTCACCGCGCTGGAGGAGGAGGAAACCGAGCCAGAACCCGCAGCGCGCCGCGTCCTCCGGGCGAGCGTCGTCGACATATCCGCGGTGCGCACGCACCCATGACTCTCCGTCACCGTCGCCACCGATCAGGTAGCCCGCGATCGCCAGGAGTTCCAGGTCGTCCGGACCGAGGGGCACCTCGCCGTCGGCCGCGGTCAGAGCCAGGTGCGCCTCGGACCACGCGTGCCGGTCGTAGGCCGCACGACCTCGCTCCAGTGCGTCGGATCTGCTCACGTGCGCCCCCATGGACTGGTGCCGCCACGGGGGTGATCAGGATCCGGCCCGCCGAAACGGCCTCAGCACTTTACCCGAACTCCGGTGGACACCACAGAGGCACCCTCAACGGGTGGAAGGTGAACATCTCGAAAATCGTGCAATGCCGTATCCGGACAGATTCCTTCCAGCCAGCGAACGCGCGGAATCCCCTACCCCACAAGGGGATTCCGCCGCTTGTCTGTACGGTTCTGTACGATGCAACAGACAGTCAATAGACCACTCCGGACATGTGTTGATAAGTTGGGCCCACGTCGCTTAGCTTTGGGCCCGCAGGCCGCGGTTGGCAGAATTCGCTGTGGCGCCCGCGGTCCGGCAACGACGCCGGGCCGATGGCGGGATATTTCCCGAAGCGCGACAGCCAGGCGAGACCCATATTGAACATGGGTCCGAATCCGGCCGAAAGCTGACGATCTCGAGCACCTGGGAGTGCATGCTGTGGCGCGAAAGGTCCAGGACCCTGCCCGATCAGCCACCGACACACACACGCCTTTGCCTGACCAGGCGAACGGGTCTGCGAGTCATGACGAAGAAGGCCAGCAGGAATTCGGCGACAATCCGATCGAGGTGCGCGACACCGACCACTACACGCAGGAGTACGTCACCAGCTTCGTCGAGAAGTGGGACGAGCTGATCGACTGGAAGAAGCGTGCGCTGAGTGAAGGTCGGTTCTTCATCGACCAGTTGAAGGCCCGCAACGTGCGCACCGTCCTCGACGTCGCCACTGGCACCGGCTTCCACTCGGTACGCCTGCTTGAAGAAGGCTTCGAGACCGTGAGCGCCGACGGCAGCCCGCACATGCTGGCGAAGGCGTTCGAGAACGCACGGGAGCGTGGCGGCCACATCCTGCGCGTCGTTCACGCCGACTGGCGGTGGCTCAACCGCGACGTGCACGGGGAGTACGACGCGATCGTCTGCCTCGGCAACTCGTTCACGCACCTGTTCTCCGAGCGCGACCGGCGCAAGGCTCTCGCCGAGTTCTACGCGATGCTCAAGCATGACGGCGTGCTCATCATCGACCAGCGGAACTATGACGCACTGTTAGACGGCGCCTACTCGAATCGGCACACGTACTACTACTGCGGCGAGGAAGTTTCGGCCGAGCCCGAACACGTCGACGACGGTCTCGCCCGGTTCCGCTACACATTCCCCGACGACTCGCAGTACCACCTCAACATGTATCCGCTGCGCAAGGACTACATGCGTCGGTTGATGCGTGACGTGGGATTCCAGCGGGTCGATACCTATGCGGATTTCCAGGACACTCACCCGGAAAGTGAGCCGGATTTCTTCATCCACGTGGCGGAGAAGTCCTATCGCGCGGGAGATGAGATGACTGAGACCTATTCCTCAGCGGTCCACACCGCACGTGACTACTACAACTCCGCTGACGCCGACACGTTCTACGCGGCGATCTGGGGCGGCGAGGACATTCACGTCGGACTCTATGACGACGCGACCACCGATATCGCGGCGGCCAGCAGGCGCACGGTCGACTATCTTGCCGACAAGCTCGACCTCCCGCCGGGTACCCGGGTGCTCGACCTGGGATCGGGCTTCGGCGGTGCCGCGCGGCAGCTGGCGGCGAAGCATGGCTGCCACGTCACGTGCCTCAACCTCAGCGAGGTGGAGAACTCCCGCAACCGCGAGCTGAACGTCGACCAGCATCTCGACCAGCAGATCGAGGTCGTCGACGGGTCGTTCGAGGACCTTCCGTTCGAGGACAACCGGTTCGACGTCGTGTGGTCACAGGACGCGATGCTGCACAGCGGCGACCGTTCCCGTGTCCTGGAGGAGGCGGCGCGGGTCCTCCGCCCGGGCGGCCAACTGATCTTCACTGACCCGATGGCGTCGGACGGGTGCCCACGGGAGGCGCTCCTCCCGATCCTGAAGCGGCTGAAGCTCGACACGATGGGCACGCCGGCCTACTACCGCCGCGAGCTCGCTCGCCTCGGGTTGGCCTCGGTGGAGTTCGACGACCTGACCCCGCAGCTCGCCGCGCACTACCAGCGGGTACTCGACGAGACCACGCGGCAGGAGCCGGAGCTGGCGAGCCAGATCAGCCAGGACTACCTCGACAACATGAAGGTCGGGCTCCAGCACTGGGTGACCGGCGGACGTGAGGGCCACCTCGTGTGGGGCGTCTTCCTCGCTCGCAGCTGATCTGGGGTTGCGATCGCCGCCTGGGCGGAGCGGCGAATGACCACGCTGAGCATGCGTACGGATCCCGGGACTGGTGTCGACACCTGTTGCGGTGCCACAGGCATGCTCAGCGTGGTCATTTTGCGGCTCCCGCAGGGGGGCATTTGCAGTTTGCGCGTGGTCATGTGCGGCCCCCGCGGGGCGCATGTGCGGGCCCCCGCGGGGCGCATGTGCGGGCCCCCGCGGGGCGCATGTGCGGGCCCCCGCGGGGCGCATGTGCGGGCCCCCGTGCCGCCTCACCCGGCGGCGCGCCCCGTGGAGCCTGCCTGGGTACCCGTGACGGCCGGCGACGTCAGCGCGGGGACGCGGTGCTTTCTCGGACGACGAGGCTGGTGGCGAGCTCGATCCGGATCGGATGGTCGGCGTCGCGCTCGGCCTTCTCCAGGACGGTCCGGGTGGCGAGCTGGGCCATCTCCGACAGCGGCTGCCGGACTGTGGTGAGCGGCGGCCACAGTACCTCGCAGAGTTCCACGTCGTCGAAGCCCACGACGCTGAGATCGTCGGGAATGCGCAGCCCGCGGTGGTACGCCTCGGCGTAGACCCCGCTCGCCTGGACGTCGTTGCCGGCGAAGATGGCGGTGGGCGGGTCGTCCAGGTCGAGCAGCTGAGCGACGCCTCGACGACCACCGTCGGCGAAGAAGTTCCCGAACCGCACCAGCGACTCGTCGATCCCGATGCCGGCACGCCGCAACGCGGCCCGATAGCCGTCAAGGCGTTCTTGACTGCACAGCAGCTCCGGAGGGCCGGTGACGATGCCGATCCGCCGGTGGCCGAGTTCGACCAGGTGCTCGGTGGCGGCCAGCCCACCGGCCCAGTTGGTCGCACCGACGCTCGGGATCGCCGGGTCGAAACCACCGACCGGATCCACGAGGACGAACGGTGTGTGCATCGCCGCCAGTCGTTCGGCTGCTGCGGCCGGAAGCCGGGACACCACCAACACCACGCCGTCAGAGCGGCGTGCGGCAAGGGTCTGCAACCACGGACGCGCGTCAGCGTTGCGGTTGTGCGTCGCGGTGATGACCAGCCCGGCGCCGCCCCGGTGCGCCTCCTGCTCTGCTCCACGCAGGACCTCACAGGCCCACGGCGAGGCAAGCTCGGTGATGACGAAGTCGACCAGGCCGACCCGCTGACGCGGTCCCGCGCCACGCCGGCGATAGCCGGACTCCGTGAGCAGTCCCTGGATCCGGGCGCGCGTGGACGGTGCGACGTCCTCGCGGCCGTTGAGCACCTTGCTCACCGTGGACACCGAAACCCCCGCCTCGCGGGCGATCTTGGCGATCGTGACCATCGCCTTCGGGGCCGGCGGCCCCATCGTCCCAGGGGTGCCCATTGCCTGAACGGCGTTCGACCGCTCGTCCATACCGTTAGATCCAGCCACCGTCAATCACCCACATCTGATTCGTACACATCCGGCTGTCGTCGGCCGCGAGCCACAGGACGAGGCGGGCGACGTCGGCCGGTACCAACTTGTCCTTCAGGCACTGGGATCGCGCGATGCGTTCCTCGGCCTCGGGTGTGATCCAGGTCCTCACCTGGCGTTCGGTCATGATCCAGCCCGGCACCACGGCGTTGACCCGGATGCCGTCCGGGCCGAGGTCGCGGGCCATCGCACGCGTGAGCCCCTCGATGGCGGCCTTCGCCGTGGCGTACGCAGGAAGCCCGCCGAACCCGCCGCGCCAGGTGATGGAGCCGAAGTTGACGATCGAGCCCCCACCGGCCGCACGCATCATCGGCGCGACCGCCTGCATGGTGAAGAAGTGCGGGCGAAGGTTGACGGCCATCTTGTCGTCCCAGTACTCAGGGGTCACCTCGTCGACCGCGTGGCGATCGTCGTTGGCCGCGTTGTTGACGAGCACACGGATCGGACCGATCTCCTGGGCCGCGTCGGCGATGCACCCCTGCAGCGCGTCGATGTCGCGGATGTCGCAGACCTCGAAGCGGGGAGTGGGCGAACGCTGAACCGCGACCTGCTTCGCGAGCGCGGCGCCCGCGTCGGCGTCGATGTCGACGAACGCCACCCGCGCACCCTGTGCGGCGAACTGTGAGACGAGTTCGGCGCCGATGCCGGTGGCGCCGCCGGTGACGAAGACCGCACGGTCGCGCAGGCTGGGGTAGCTGGCGTACTCAGCTGGCACGGGCACCACTTCCTTTCTGCAGGTCCGGCCTCTCAGCAGACTCGCCCTTTCTGCAGGATCAGCCCTTCGGCAGGATCACCGCGCGCCCGACCGCTCCTTCGACGAGCGCGCGATAGGCGTCGTTGACACCGGTCAGGGGGTACGCCTGACCGAGCAGGTCCTCCAACGGAAGCCGGCCCGCCTGGTAGAGCGCGAGCAGTTTGGGGATGTCGGTCAGTGTGTTGGCCGAGCCGTAGAGACTGCCGATGACCCGTTTCTCCTGCTGGACAAGCTCGTTGAGCGGCACCTGGAACGTCGCGCCGACCTTGCCGAGTCCGATCGCGACGACCGATCCGCCGGTACGCAGGCAGGACAGTGCCTCCTGGATCGTCTGCGTACGGCCGATCGCCTCCAGCGCCCAGTCGACGCCGCTGGGGCAGATGTCGTGGACGGCGGGGACCAACTCGTTCGTACTCACGTCGATCGTGTGGGTCGCCCCGAAGCGGGTGGCGAGCGCCAGCTTGTCCGGCACGACGTCGGCGACGATGAGCGGGTGCGCGCCGGCGAGCTTCGCGCCGATCACGCTGGAGAGCCCGACACCGCCCGCGCCCAGCACCAGCACGCTCGCTCCCGCGGCGTTGCCCACCACGTTGAGCACGGCGCCCATGCCGGTGATGACCGCGCAGCCGACCAGCGCGGCGATCCGGAACGGGATGTCGGTGGGGACGCGGATGACCGACTGCTCGGCGACGACGCAGCGTTCGGCGAAGCAGGACACTCCGAGCAGGTGTTTCACCTCCTGCCCGGAGTCGAGCCGGAGCCGGGTCGTGCCGTCGAGCAGTCCACCGGTCGCCTTCTGGATCTTCGCGGACTCGCACAGCGCGGGACGCCCCTCGGCGCAGAACCTGCACCTCCCGCAGCGGGGGCGCCACATCAGGACGACCGCGTCGCCTGGGCTGACGGTGGTGACGCCGGGGCCGACCTCCTCGACGATGCCGGCACCTTCGTGACCGGGTACGGCGGGTGTGGGACAGGCGAGGTCCCCGGTCATGTAGTGCAGGTCTGTGTGACAGACTCCCGCCGCCTCGACCCGGACCAGCACCTCGCGCTCCCGGGGGGCATCGAGCGTGACGTCCTCGATGGCCAACGGCCGGCCTGGTTCGTAGAACACCGCAGCCTTCATCGCGCCCACGCCTCCTGGCTGGTCGTGACGGAGTCCTTCGTCCGCACGGACTCGCCGATGGCCAGGCTGATCAGGTGGTCCTGGCAGGCCTCGGCGAGCGGATAGGGCGGCGGCGCCTCGTCGCGGCACCACTGCGCCGTCTGTTCGAGCAGGGACGCGACGGCGATCTCGTCGTCGGCCAACCGCGCGCCCTGGAAGGCGTTGCGGTAGACGACCCTCCCCTCGAAGCTGACGTGGTCGAGGTCGAAGCCCTCGAGGTTGAGGTCGATCCCGGACTGCCGGCGGACGAGGAACGACTCGACGGGCGTCGTCGGGTCGGCCATGCGTACGACGCGGTCGTCGACGATCTCGCCGTGTGAGCCGCGGACCACGATTCGCCTGCTGCGCAAGGGATTCCACCACTGGTTCTCGGTGAAGTCGTAGAGCCCGACGGACCCGGCGAAGTCGAGCGTCGCGAGCGTGGTGGCGAGGTCCTGCGGGGTGCTGTCACCGGTCCACCCCGCGGGCGTCAGCGGGTTGACCAAGGGAGCTGAGAACGCCTGCGCCGAGACGGTGACCGGCGCGAAGCCAACGCCGAGCAGGTGTCGGATCATCGACACCGCGTGGTAGAGGTGGGTCGAAGAGACGTGCGCCGACGTGGCCCGGCCGATCACACCGTCGCGTACCAGGGCGAGTCGGGCGGCGTGGCCGGGATAGGAGATGTACTGCTCGGCCACCTGGACCAGACCGGTCGCGCCGACCGCCGCCCACAGGTCCCGCAATCCGTCCAGGTCCGGTGCTGGCGGGGTCTCGGCCAGGACCGGCATGTCGAGCGCCACCAGGTCCCTGGTCGCCTGCGGCGTCACGGCCCACGGCACCGACACGATCACGAAGTCCGGCCGGTCGGCCGCCACCAGGTCCGCGATCGTACGAATGGTGCGTACGCCCCACTCGGCCTCGACCTCGGCGCCACGTTCGGCGGTCCGCGTCACCACACCGGTCACCTGGAACCGCTCGGGCATCAGCCGCGCCAGGCGTAGGAAGAACGCCGAACGCCAACCACTCCCGACGATGCCGTAGCGCGCCGCGGTTGCGGGACTCACCAGGTCACCTCCACCAGGTCTCGGCCGCCGGGACGAGCCCTTCCAACTCGGCCCACAACACGTCGGGGACCGGCCACCGGGCGAGCTCGAGGGTCTGCTCGACGCGTTCGGGCGCCGAGATGCCGACGACGGTCGACGCGATCCGGCTCTCCCGCATCGAGAACTGCAGCGCGGCCGCGGCGAGCGGGACCTCGTGCGCGGAGCAGGCGCGTTCCATCGCGGCGACCCGAGAGAGGATGTCCGCGCCGCCCGGGCGGTAGCCGTACTTCGGTTGCGCCTTCGGGCCCTTGACCAGCATGCCGCCCGCGTAGGGGGCGCCGTTCAGGACCGCGACCCCGCGCGCGGCCGCGTCGTCGAGCAGCGGGCCGGCCGACCGGTCCAGCAGGGTGTAACGGTTGTGGGTGAGAACGACCTCGAAGACACCCGTCCCGACGTAGCGGCGCATCTCGTCGATCGGTCCGCCGGCGACACCGAGGTGGTCGACGACACCCTCGTCCCGCAACGCGACCAGTGCCTCGACGGCCCCGCCGGGCGCCATAGCCTCGCTGAAGGAGATCCGCTCCGGATCGTGCAGATGGAGGAGTTGCAGGTGGTCGACGCCCAGGCGTTCGAGACTCTCCTCGACCGAGATGCGTACCCGCTTGCCGGAGAAGTCTCCGGTCGCGGGGTCGGGATCGACCTTGGTGGCGAGGACGAACCCGTCCGGTAGGCCGCCGATCTCGCGGAGGGCCGTGCCGATCCGACTCTCGCTCGAACCGTTGCCGTAGCCGTTGGAGGTGTCGACGAAGTTCATCGGACCCTCGAAGACATGCCGCATCGTCGCGACCGCGCGGTCGGTCTCCACTTCGTACCCGTAGAGGTTGGGCATGCTGGCGAGCGGACTCGTACCGACGCAGAGTGGCGTCACAGCCAGGCCGGTCGATCCCAGCTCCCGGGTCTTCATCGCTCTCCCTGGATCAGCTGCCGACGCACGGTTGACTCGGGACCTGTGGTGCGGCGTCTTTCGAATCCCGGCCGAAAGTTGCGATTGAGTGCTGGGGACGGTAGTTCGCGTGACGCTCGCGCGTCAAGATTCTCCTTCCGCGACCGGCCAGCGAGTTCACGCCTGGCGGACACGATCATCGCTGCGGTCCCGGCGACGGGACGAGGAGGAAACAGACCGAAAACTTTCGGACTCCGGGCCGACAGGCCGGTCACCTCACCATGTGGTCCATGACCCGCATCGCGTTGGCGAAGATGGTCAGGACCGGGTTCACGCCACCGTTCGTGACGTGCAGCGAGCCGTCGACAACGCGCACGTTGTCGTGGCCCCAGACGCGTCCCCACGGGTCGGTCACCGAGCTGGCCGGGTCGGTCCCCATCCGCGCGGTTCCGGCCTGATGCTGTCCAGAGCTCGGCCCGCCGTGGACGGTACGCCGGCGACCCATCCCCTGCGCCACCGTGGCGCCGCTGGCGTCGAGCCACTCGGCGGCACGACTGGTCAGGAACTCGTGTGCACGCAGGTCCTCCGGGTGGAGGGAGCCGGACAGGCGGGCCACCGGAATACCGAGGCGGTCCTTGACGTCCGGGTCGAGGCGTACCCGCGCACCGGCCGTCGTGACCTCCTGGATCGGGCCAGCCAACCGCTGTGCGCGCGGAAGGTAGTGACGCATCAGTCGCTTCGCCTCGCGGCCGTGCAGCGGCAGGACCCCGGCCCCGCGCAGGTTCCCGTGGGTGCTCACCGGCGTCGGCACGAACTCGTTGGCGAGCATGCCACCGCCGACGATGCCGGGGTTGTGGTGCCGATAGTCGTTGGTGGCGATGGCGGGACCGGGCCCGAGCCCGTCGTTCACCGGGTCGGGGAAGAACCCGGTCGCGCCCGCGTAGAGGTGGCCCTGCAGGTGCCGGCCCACCTGGTCGGTGTTGTTGCCGAGACCGTCAGGTTCCTGGGTGCTCGTGCTGTTCAGCAGCAGCCGCGCGGACTCGATGGCGCCGGCCGAGACGACGAACTCGCCGGCGGCGACCTCGTGGCGCCAGATCGCACCGTTCCTGGCTCCCACCAGGGCGACGGCCGTCACGCGACCCTTCGCGTCGGTGACCAGGCGCTCGACCCGGGTCCCGGTGAGCAGGCTGGCGCGTCCGGTGGCGAGCGCCCGTGCGAGGACGGTGTTGTGCGCACCGTTCTTCGCCTCGACCCGGCAGGCGAAACCCACGCACTGACCGCATCCCGCGCAGGCGTTCCGGCCGTTGTAGGGCTGGGAGTTGATCAACAGCGGGACGGCCAGGGTGCTGATCCCGAGCCCTTTCGCCCCGTGCGCGAGTACCTCCGCGGGCCTCGTGGACGGCACCGGAGGCATCGGGTAGTCGCGGGCCCGCCACGCACCTGACGTGTCACCGTCCGCGCTTCCACTGACGCCGAGCTCCCATTCGGCGCGGTCGTACCAGGGCTCCATGTCGGCGTAGGTGACCGGCCAGTCGGCGAGGGCGCTGCCGTCCGGGATGCCGTACGTACTGGCCATCGCGAAGTCCTCGGGCGCGAACCGCCACGCCTGGGCACCGAAGACGCGGGTTCCACCGCCGACGGTCATCGCGTTGGCACCCCAGCGGCCGTCGGTCGGGACGAGTGGGATGACGGTGCCGGCAACCTCGAGCGTCCGCGGGTTGTCGGCCGCGGGCGGTGCGGTGCGATCATCGAAGCCGACGCCGGTCCTGGCGTTGCGGAGGTGGTCGGTGGCGAGGTGGTCGGCGCTGGGCAGTTCCCCGCGCTCGACGACGAGGACCGTACGCCCGGACTCGGCCAGGGCGCAGGCCGCGACGCCTCCCCCGGCTCCGGACCCGACGACGATCGCGTCGTACCGGTCCCGGAGCTGGTCGCGTCGGATCACCGCCGAGCGGTCGAGGACCTCCGGCGTACTCACGCCCTCGTCCGTGCGCACGCTCGCCGGCCACCCGGCCGGCGGGTCAGGTGACCAGCCGAGCATCCGCCACGACACCGCTTCGAGGTTGCCGCCGTTGCCAGGATCGGCGTAGTAGCCGTGCTGGACGAGCGTGGCGAACCAGGGGTAGTCCGGGTCCTCGGCCAGGGAGTCCAGCACCCGCAGCCGCTCAGGCTCGCCGGCGGAGACGAAGTCGCCGACCCCGAGCTCTCGGGTGGCCGCGACGACAGCTGCGACCGCATCGCGGATCCGTGGCAGCCACTCGCGACGGTCCGCGGTGAGTATCCGGTGCAGGAATCCCAGGCCTCCCGAGGCGGCCGCCGACGGCCACTCGTCGGCGGGCACGATCGTGTCGACCAGGGCGGTCAGCAAGTCCGGAGTCGCGTCGGCACCGATCAGGTCGGCAAGCAGCTCAGCGTGTTCGCGGGCATCAGGCATGGCAACTCCTCCTCCACTGACAGATGCGAGGCTAGGTCCCTTGCCGGCATACGGCGAAACTGATCACGCATACGTGGTCAACTTCGGCCCTCGCGTGTGTTGGTTGGCCGGTCGACAATGCGGGCCGGTTAGCGGTGCCGGTGGCTCGCCGGGGCCGGTCAGCGGCGCCAGGTTTTGGTCAGGGGACGCCGAGCCTGGTCATGCCCCCGCCGTGCCCGGTCGCGCACCTGCACGGGATGCTCGCCGACGCCGGGCCAGGCCACTCACTGGCTGACCAGGCCACCCACCGGGGTGACCAGGCCATCTAATGGGGCGACGCACTCGGCCCGACCAACCCCGGCGCACTCGGCCCACGTGGATCAGTCGAGGGTGGGGAGCTCGCCCTTGGCCGCGTACCACGAGACGGCTTCGTAGACGGCCTCGAGCGAGGTGTACCGCGGCCGCCAGTCCAGCAGGGCGGCCGCCTTCGCCACCGAGGAGTTCGGGCTGTGGGCGATGTGGTTCCACGTTGCCTCGGCGTCGGCGGGCTCCACGGTGTCCTTCCATCGTTCGTACGGAAGGAACTCCAGCCGGGCGTCCTGCCCGTACCACCACGCGACCGACTCCGCATAGCCACGCAGCGTCAGCGCCGCCGGCGAGACCACATGGAAACTCTCACCCACCGACGCGTTCCGGCGTTCGAGCGCCGCCATGAACGACCGGGCGACGTCATCGGCGTGCACATGATGGAGCGTCTCCAGGCCGAAGTTGGGAAGGGCCAGTGGCTCACCCTTCGCAAGTTGCGCGAACACGCTGAGCTGCAGGTGGCCCGCGGGGTTGATCGGCCGCCAGCCTGGCCCGACGATGTGGCCCGGATGCAGGATCGTGGCCGGCAGTCTGCCGGTGCGCGCCTCGGTGAGGAGGTACGCCTCGATCGCCGCCTTCTTCACGCCGTAGTCGCCGAACGGACGCCGGGGTACGTCCTCGGTCATCGGCGTCTCGATCGCCGGGCCGTGCACCCAGATCGTGCCGCAGTGCAACACCTGTTGGACGCGTCCGCGGAGTGCCTCGCTCAGCTGACGGGCCGAGTCCGGCTCGAAGCAGATCAGGTCGATGACGGCGTCGGCGCCGAGGTCGGCGATGCGCTTGCCGAAGGTCCCGGCCTCGTCCTCGGCAACCCGGTCGGCGACGATCTGCTCCGTCCGCTCCCACACCGACCGCCGGCGGTAGGGCTCGCTCTGCCCGCGACTGACCGTGACGACCTCGTGGCCGGCGTCGACCAGGAGGGGTACGAGGTAGGAGCCGATGTGCCCGCTCGCTCCGATGACGACGACCCGCATGTCAACCCGTCCTTTCCTACGACCGTGTTCCGCCCAACCCTAGACCGCGGCCGGGGACGAGCCGTACGTCGCGACGCATGCGGGGTGACACCCGTTGGCCACGCCGGCCGGCGCTATGACAATCGCCGGCGCGCCAGGTGCTGGCCATCCAGGTCTTCAATCGATCGGCCGGTCCCTCGATTGACGCACCACGCACCAGGCGCCACCGCGCAATGAGGGCATGGCCGGGAGAGTACGCGGGCGAGCGTGCCCAGGTCGTGCGTCGTGTATCCGCGCGCCGCCAGACTCCCGTCGAAAACCCAGTCGACCACGCCCGAGTCGATCGGATCACCGTCCGTTATCGGCTCACCATCGCCGCCCACGCCAGTCCGAACAGAGCGAACACGACCAACGTCGCCATCTTCCACCGCACCGTCATCCCTTCTGCTGTGGGGGAACGGGCGCGGCAACCGCCTCCGTCAGAGACGATCCTCTGGCTGCCGCGCCCGGCTATGGGTGCGACGCGCCAGCCAGGACGTGAGGGGCAAGCAGGTCAACCAGCCACCGCGCCGCGATCCAGAAGGTATGGCCTTGGATAGAGACATTGAAAGAAAGTTGCTCAGAATTTCTCGCACGGTCTCTTGACCGCATGGCCTGAGCCCTCGACGATTGCGGTCAAGGTCCGCGACGGGAGGAGACAGACATGCGGCAGCCGAGCAATCTTGTTCATCTCGGCACTCCGAACACCGGCAAGGACGGGAGCCCGTCCTTCTATCGAACGGACGACGGCAGATACGTGGTCCAGGGATACAAGCTCACTGAGCCCAGCGTGCGTGCACAGCTTGTCAATTGCCCCGATCACGAGGATGCGGTCATCATCACCCGCGAACTCGCCGACCTCATCGTGGTCAAGCACACCGGGGCGACTCAATGACTGGTGTAGCCAGTCACTTCGTCAGTGGCAAGGGATTCGTCGACTTCGTTCGGAGCTATCGGTACACCGCATTCCGGCTTGAAGTCCGCGACAACTACGCAGCGCCTGAGGAGGAGGAGCCTGTGCGCCGGTTTCTGTCCGGCGAGGCCGAGGATGACTCCTGGATGGACGACTGGTGCGGCATGATCATGCGGCGCTCTCTCAGTGGCGTACGCATGGAGCGGGTGCGAGTGGTGTCGGAACCGTGGTCGGACTACACGAGATTCGGACTGCACCTATCCCGTCTCAATGTCGCCGCAGGCGAGGATATTCGCTACCTTCCGCGTGACCAGGCGAAGGAACTGGAGCTACCTGACTACGACTTCTGGCTCATCGACGCGAGGCGCATGTGCATCCTTCGACACGACGGCACGGGTGTCCTGCTCGGAGCCGACGTCATAGACGACCCAGCGGTCGTCGTCGAGCACTGTTACTACCGTGAGGTTGCCCGGCACTATGCCCTGCCCCGCGCACACTATCTGAGCGAGCGGGGAAGTTGCCGGGACAAGCAGGTGTGACCGACCAGCAAGGGCGAGTGAGTGTCCAGCTTTCAACGCGCGCGCGAAGCACTTGGTATTCGGCTTCGCGAGATGAGGCTGGATGCCCATCTCACCGGCCGGCAGCTCGCAGCGTCCGCGGGATGGGGTCCCTCCAAGGTCTCCAAGATCGAAGCGGGCCGCCAGACGCCGAGCAGTGCCGACCTCGAGGCATGGGCGCGCTCGTGCGACCGTGCCGACGCGATTGGGGAGCTGACAGCTTCGTTGCGTTCCCTGGAAGAGCAATATGTCGAGTTCCGTCGGATGTTTCGAACCGGACTGCCATCCAGACAGCGCACCATCGCAGAAGTCGAGTCGCGAACACAGCTCACCCGCAATTTCGAACCATGTTTCGTTCCTGGACTGCTCCAGACCGCTGAGTACGCTCGCTACCGGTTCGCCGAAGGCGACGAAGGCGACATTGACCGCGGCGTTCCTTCGTCAGCGGACGAACTCGAAGAGGCCATCGCCGGCCGAGTGGCCCGCCAGCAAGCACTCCACCGGCCAGGGAAGAAGTTCCATTTCGTCATGACCGAGGCGGTACTTCGGTACCTGGTGTGCCCGGCCGACGTGATGGCGGGCCAGTTAGGGCAACTCATCTCGATGACCACGGTGCAAACCATTCGGCTCGGCGTGGTTCCATTCGGCGTCGTGATGCCGGTCGGCCCACTCCACGGCTTCTACTTATATGACGATCATTCGGTCTACGTCGAGTTGTTCACCGCGACTCTTCACATCACACAGGCGAGCGAGGTGGCGGCCTACGGGAGGGTGTTCGACAACCTGGCCGGAACCGCTGTGTACGGTCAGGACGCGCGCAAGGTGTTGACCCGAGCGTTGAGCGACCTCGGAGCTTGACCGCGCTAGCACACGCGGTCGCCCAGAGGGCGCAGGATTCCGGCGTGGCCGGTGCGTCACAGGCGGATGATGCACCCGTCGTGGTCCCGTTCGCCCTCCGGATCGTCGAACCACCGGCCGCCCGATCCGAGGTACCGGAACCGGATCTCCTGGCCCGCCGGCACCGTTACCGTGACGCTGCGCGTGCCGTTGCTACGGCGGACGAGTCGATGCCGGCCCGGCGTCCAGTCGTTGAACGTCCCGACAGCCGACACCGGACCGTCGTGAATATCGTCGGGCAAAACGAGCTGAACCTTCGCCTGTTGGCCGTTCTGCTGGGCAAGGATGCGGATGGGCACGGGTTGTCTTCCTCTCTGGATCCTGCAGGAGGCGCCTGCGGGATCGTAGGCAAACAACCTTGATCAACGGTGGCCGACACCACACACGAAACGTAACCGTGACGAAATCGCTCCGCCCTGGTAACGCGCCGCCGTCGTACCCACCCACATCACTGCGCGTCAACCGCGAACCAGCGCCTCGATCTGCTCGCCCGCCCCGACCTCGCGGTCGCCGAGATCCACCGCGCCCACTCCCGCCAGGGAAAGCTCGCGGACGCGGAGCGTGCCCTCGATCACGTGCACGGTGACGTCGACGCCTGCCTCGCCGCGGCGCTGGTCCACGGTCCCCCAGGCGTCACCGTTCGACCAGAACCACCGCACCGGCGACAACCCGCCTTCGGCGTCCGCTGCCGCGAACCGCAGGGTGCGATCGACACCGTCGTAGGCGAATCCGGTCCACGCGGGAACCAGTCCCCAACTCGCCATCGCGCGGACGTAGTGGTGCCCGCACTCCGCCTCGTCGAACGGATTCCGCCGCCGCCCGTCGAAACGACTGCGAACGGTCTCCACGACGCCGAGCGCCTCGCTCCGCATCCCCTCGAAGATCATGCCGACGGCAGCCGTGTACTCCAGGCCGGTCCACACCTCGTCGAAGTACGGGAACGGCCGCGCCGGTCGGTTACCTCGCGGGTACGACGCCACCACGAGGCCGGACTCGTCCCCCAACGCATAGCTACGCATCGGGTTGAAATGTCCTGCCATGGTGTCGCGCCTGTTGTGGCGCAGAATGCTGGCGAAGGTGGTACGAATGTGCGCCGGGTCCAGTAGGTGCCCGAGTCCACACAGGTGCGCGAGCTTCTGCCCCACAAGCTGGTCGGCGAGACACCCGTCACCGATCTGCAGTTCCGGTTCGACGAGATCCTTCGCCCCGATACCGGCCAGTCGCAGACCTGGGGCGATAGCGTCCTCCGACCCCGGCGGGCGGATCTCGTGCCGGTAGTAGTCGCCGTTCCACAGATGCTGGTCGATCCACTCACTCCCCCGTTGGAAGAGATCGCGACAGGTCGCCGCGAAGTCCTCCTCACCCAGATAGCGGGCCATCTCCTCGCACGCACGCAGAGCCGCGAGGTACCACGCACCGATCTCCGGGTTGGGCCCGAAGTACTCCACGTCCATGGTGTTGTGCTGCGAGCCTTCCATCACGCCGTCCCGATCGGCGTCCCAACCGCCCTGGATCCACGCGAACTCCAGCGCCTTGCGTGCCTTCGGCCACAGAGTGCGGAGCAGTTCGTCGTCCCCGGACAACCTCCACTCGCGGTAGAGCTTGACGAGGCAACCCATCTGGCCGTCGGCGGCGGCGGCGCCTGGTTCGGCGAGGGCGCGTTCCAGTGGCAGCTGGATGCGGAAGCTCATTCGCCCGTCGTCGGCCGTGCCGTAGAGGAACTCGACCTCGCGTAAGGATCTCGCCATACCGCCGAACAGGAATGGTGTCGCCTGCTCGTAGTTCCACACGTGTGTGCAGCTGCCCATGCAGCAACCTACGTCGTCGCTGCACCCTTCCCAGCCGAAGAACCTACCGTCGGCGGTACGAAAGCACGTCTGCGTACGCAACGTCGAGAGGTTGGACAGTGCGGCGTCCTTGACCGACTCTGGCAGGTCCGACCCCACCAACGCGTCGACGAACGCATGTGTGCGCCGCTCCAGGTCCGGCAGCACGGCCGCCGTATCGGCCGCGACCTGCCACGCGTCGGCGTACTTCGTCGCGTAGTAGTTGCCCACCGTTACCTTGCGGTCCCAGTCCGGTCGGTTGGGGAAGTGCCACGCGAGGAGGAACGTGAACTCGTGCGTCTCCCCCGGTGTCAACGTACGCTTGACGGCGACGGAGGCCATCGGCGCATCGTTGTCGCTGGGCCGTTCGTCGAGCTGACCGTCGGTGGTGAAGTCATCCCAGAAGTCCAGCAGCTCGCCACCCCAGGTGTGGTCCGCCCAGCCCGTCCGCGTGCTCACCGAGTCCTCGCCCAACGCGACCAGAGCGAGCGAACCCCACTGCTCGGCCGATTGGTCGACTCCCTCCGAGGAGAGAAAAACGCCCTGGCCGAAGGGCCCCTGGCGTACGACGTTGCGGTTGCGGTCCGGCTTGCCATCGGATCCATCGGAGCCGATGAAGTTCTGCAGGGTACCGGCGAGGGAGACGTCGAGGTCGTGGTCGGCGTTGTTGCCGACGACATAGCGCAGCACCGCGACCGGGATGCCGCTCGCCTCGGTGTCGGCCGGCACGAGCGGATTGAACGCCTGCAGGCGTACGGAAACGGGAACGTCGGGGTCGTCAAGGACAACCTGCCCGAACGGATAGGCCGCCAGGAACTCCGAGCTGGCGAAGCGCGGCAGGCCGTGGTTTGCCACCGCTGAGCCGTGGCCACCGCCGTAGAGCACGAGGTCGATCGGCCCCTCCAGCGCGCGGGCGACGACCTGCCCGCCGTCGCCACCCGCCGTCGGCGCTGTGCGCAGAGCAAAGAAGCTCCACTTCGGTGCGAAGCCCTTCGCCGGACGATTGACGACTTCCCAGTCCCGCAGGTCACCGCGACCACCCAGGCTCACCGTGCCGGTGCCGATGCCGCCCAGTGGCATTGCCAGCTGGAGCGACCGTTTCGCGTCGTAGCGGGTGAGTACGGGCCAGTCGAATGATTCAGCCATGGTGCAGGCTCCTCACGGTTATGGTCCTCGGGAACTGTCGCGGACTCGGAGTTCGGTGGGCAGGGTGACCGCCTCCACCGGTGCGGTGCGGTCTGCAAGCCGGCGCTGCAGGAGCCGAGCCGCCTCGGTGCCGAGCAGGTACGTCGGCTGCTCCACGATCGTCAGCGCAGGCGCCATCAGCGGTGCCCAGGGTGAGTCGTCGAAGCCGACCACTCCCACCGCGTCCGGGACGTCGACACCGCGTTCGCGCAACGCCCGCATCGCACCAGCGGCCATCAGGTTGTTGGCGACGAAGAACGCATCCGGCGCCTCCGCGAGGTCGAGCAGCTCGCCCGCCGCGACATAGCCGCCCTCCACCCGGAAGTCGGTCTGGCGGACGAGACGACGGTCGACCTCCTGCCCGGCCGCGCGAACCGCGGCTGCGTAGCCCTTCCGCCGTTCGGCGGCCGTCGTCAGCTTGGACGGACCGGAAATGCATGCGACCCGTCGGTATCCCGCGTCGAGCAGGTGCCGCGTCGCCAGTCGGGCGCCGGTGTAGTTGTCGACGACGACGGTGTCGACGTCCTCGTCGCGGATCCGCCGGTCGATCGTCACCACCGGGACGTCGTGGTCGCGGAGCATGCTGATGTCGGTGCGGTCCGACGCGGGGGCGATGATGACGCCGGCCGCCTGCTCGGCGAGCACGACATCCAGGTAGCGGCGTTCGCGCGCGATGTTCTCGTCGGTGTTGCACAGGACGACCGAGTACCCCTCGTGCAGCGCGACCTCTTCGACACCGCGGGCCACCGAGGTGAAGAAGGGATTCTCGATGTCGGAGATGATGAGCGCCCACACGCTGCCGGCCTGGCGACGCAGGCTGCGGGCCACCCGGTTGGGCTGGTAGCCGAGTTCTGCCGCCACCTTTCGTACCCGGTCGGCCAGTTGTGGGTCGACCGTCGGCCGGTTGTTGAGCGCCCGCGACACGGTGGCCGCGGAGACGCCCGCTCGGGTCGCGACATCCCTCATGCGTACGCGGCGACTGCCCGCTCGCCCGTTCTCAACCATCGCCGGTCTGTCCCCCCGTGTCGTACCGATCCGCGCATTGCGCCGTTGCCGTCATCGTCCGGTTGGTGGCCCCGGCTTCCGACGCGGGCCGGACGAGAGGCCAACCGCGCAACCCACCGGACGTCAGGGAGAACGCCGAGAGCCCGGCCAGCAGGAGCACCACCATGACGGCACCGTCGGCGGCGTGGGGAACGAGCAGCCACCGGTGATCGGGCAGGACCGTGGCGGTTCCGCGGAACGCCGTGGCCGCTGTGCCAGCCGCGAGTCCCAGGCGAAGCCCCGGTCCTGCGTACCGGCGGACAGCGACGGCGAACGCCTGCAGGGACCCGGCGTCGCCGCGGACCAGCCGGTCGGTGGCTGCCGACATCGCGGCCCACAACGGTGCGGTGAGGATGCTGACCCGCTCCAAACCGAGTAATCGATTGCCGGCGAGATTATGGCCGGTGCAGGTCCGTGTCAATACAGCTGTGCCATCCCGGCCTCGGCGCAACCCGCGCACCGATCGGCTCCGGGATCAGGTCAAGGTCAAGCGCGAGAAACCCGGCGTCCGCTCAGTTGTCCTTCACGTCGAACCCGCGAGCGGTTCTCGTCAGCTCGACGAAGCCCAGCCGGTGGAAGAGTGCCAACTCGGCCACCTGCTCAGGTTTGGCGTACTCCAGCAGCCGGTCGACCCGGGCGAGATCCAGCCACTCGGCCACGAGCCCGAACAGCCACGTCGCGATCCCCTGCCGTTGGTAGGCCTCCAGGATGTGGAGATTGCCGATGTCGGCCCAGCCGTCGTGCCGAGCCACCCGCCCGGCGTCAGCAAGGTTCTCGACCTCGATGTAGCCAACCCTTTCCTCGCCAAGGTAGGCGGAGAACCGGGTGCCGTTGATCCCCAGCGAACGCCGCGCTGTCAGACCGGTGATGGGCGGCTCGCCGGCACGAGGGAGATCCTCGACGCGGGCGAGCAGGACCACCTCGGTCTTTCCTGCATGCACGAATCCGGCGCGTTCGTAGATCGCGCGGATGTGCGGCCACTGCGCGGGTACGCCGTAGATGGACGGCGCCGGGAGCGACCCGTCGGCAGACCGGCCGCTCACCTGCCAGCGGTCGAACTGCGCGTGGCAGGCCGCCGCGAGCGTGTCACCGGCGGCCGTGGCGTCGTTCCACGGGAAGTCCGGCGGCCAGCACACCATCCAGCGGATCTCACCGGAGTCGCGGTAGCCCACGTTCACCCGGTCATCATCGGCGTAGCGGAGCAGATGGGCAGCCGCGACCAGACGCTCGTGCTGGTAGGCGACCAGGGTCGTGCGTTCTCTGACCCACGGATCGACGATGGCCTCACCGGGCTCCCGCTCGAGCTGATTCAACACCGTGCTCACCGACACCGACATGCCGGGGATGACGGCCTGAATGTGCCGGTTGACCAGGGTGGTGAGCTGCTCGCGATCACTACGGCGGAACGGACGCACCTGGATGGAAGACATCAGCGGACCTCCATGAAAATCAGCGCTCGACGGCGCTTGTCTGGGAAATGGAGGCCGCTACCGGTGCGGCACGTCTCCGACATTACCCACGCCAGTGCTCGGACGCCACGCCGAGTTCCGCGTACGCAGGTGTCACCGGCCGCTTCGTACAAGGGGAGCTGCGTAGGGTCTATCGACTCCGGCGCGGGCTGAGCTCGTCGAGGGCGACGTCCACGTCGAGCTCACCACGGGCAACTGCGTCGAGGAGCTGACGCCGGTCAGCCGGCCGGTCCGGTGGGCGGGGCGTTATCCCGAGAGCGGCGAGGAGGTCCTCCAGCCGCGCCCGGGCCGTGGGGTAGCTGACACCGAGGTGGCGTTCGAGCTCCTTGGTGTTGCCTTTCGCCGCGAGAAAGACGCGGAGCAGGTCGCGCTGCGCGTCGTCCAGCGAGCAGAAGTCGCAGTGACGGAAGTGTCCGCGCACCTCCGTCTCGCAGTGCTCACACCTGAGGCCGGCAACCGACAGCGGTTCCTGGCAGGTCGGGCAGCTCTGCGGCGGAGGGTAGGTGCGTGCCTTCGCCATCAGCGTTCCGTACCGATCGCGACCGAGCCGAGGTTGCCGGTGACCTCCAGTCGCGCGGTGCCCTCGCCGAGGGTCCACTCGCCACGGCCGACCTTGTGCAGGCGTTGGTCGACGCCGATGTCCGCGGCACACCGCACCACCACGCGTACGTCGGACTCGGGGAAAAGCACGATCCGCAGGTCACCGGCGTTGGCGTCGATGGTCGAGTGGCCGCGGGTGAGGGCGCACTTGACGACGGCGTCGCCGACATTGAGACGGGTACGCAGGACGCCGCGAAGCCCAATGAGCCGCGCCTCGCCGCTGTTGACCTCGATGTCGAGATCGGCGTTCGCGGGCACGACGAGAATCCCCTCATCGCCCACCTGTCCGGAGACCTCGGTCAGACTGCCGTTGTGGCGCACGGTGCAGTTGTTCGGACCCTCCATGCGAGCCTCGGTGGCCGTGGTGTCGCCGGCGATTTCGACCATGCCACCACCGGACAGCTGACCCCGGACGGTGAGCGCCGGCCACTCATCTTGGCTGCCCTCCGCGGATGGGACATGCGCGGATGAGGCGTGGGTGGGCTGGGCATCGGCGGGCTGGGCGACCGTGGGTAGCGGGATCGTGGGTTCGGCGACCGTGGGTTCGGCGACCGTGGGTTCGGCGACCGTGGGTTCGGTGTCGTCGAGGGCGGCGAGGTGAAGTTCGGCCTCGTCCGTCGTCAGATTGCCTCGAGCCACCTCTGCCAGAATTGATCGTCTGCGCTCGTCAGTCATGGCAGTTAGTAAATCGTTGGTTTTCACAATGTCAATCATTCTGAGGTAACATCTTCCAGACTGGCCACAGGGGAGGACATGGCGTGGACGACGCAGGCAGGCCGACTCCTACCTTCGGGCTCTGCCACGACTTCCGCCAGCATTTGCCCATGGCGCTCACTGCTGGAGGCGCCCGCGGATCGACCGGTGCCCGCGCCCACCGGTAGCCGGCTGCGGCGCGCGGACTACCTGGTCGGCGACCCCGCCACCGTCGCCGCCGCGCTGGTCGAGCTCCACCGACAGGTTCCGTTCGACCAGTTCGCCTTCTGGGCAAGGCTTCCCGGCCATACCCACGAGCAGGCGCTGCGGTCGATGCGGCTGTTCGCCGCCGAGGTCCAACCAGCCGTACGCCGGCCCATGGCGAACCGCTGAGCGATCCTCGATGCAGGTTCCGCGTTCACGACCGTCGATCCCGTGCCCCGCGCCGACTGGTGCCGCCCGGCTCCGGGAGCAGCCTCAGTGCCTCGGTCCGGTCGGTCGCCGACGGCTCGGTGTAGCTGCGGGTCGTCTCCAACCGGGCATGGCCGAGCAACTCCGCGACCAGGACGAGGTCGGTACCTCCGCGGACGAGGTTGGTGCCGAACGTGTGCCGCAGGACGTGCGCGGTGATCGCGTCGCTCTGGCCCGCCGCCGCGGCGATGCGGGCGATGATGTCGCGCGCTCCGCGGACCGTGAGCCGGCTTCCGCGGTGGTTGAGGAACAGCGCCGGAGTGCTGCGGCCACCCGGCCAGTCCGCGCGTTCGGTGAGCCAGCGCCGAAGGTCGTCGCGCAGCTTGGGGTGAACGGGGACCTCGCGGATCCTTGTGCCGACGGAGCCGCCGTGGTTACGGATCCGGAGAAGACCCGCCGTGCCCCTGATCTCGACGTCGCCGATGTCGAGCCGGACGGTCTCGGCGATCCGGGCACCGGCATAGAAGGGTACGGCTGCAAGGGCCCGGTCCCGCGCAGACGGATGAGCCTCGACGGCGCGTAGCCAGCACAGCTGGGCCTGCTCGTCGAGTGCGCGGGGCGGGGGTGCCGTCACGTCGACCCGCTGAGCGGCCGCCCGCCCCATACCGCGCCGGATGTAGAGATCGTCGACGGCACTCAGCGCGTTGTTGATCGATGCCGGAGCGAGGCCGGCCACGGTCACCAGGTGGGTACGCCATTCCCGCACAGCACGGTCCCTGACGGCCGGGTCGGAGAGCGGGTCGCCGCCGGCATCCGTAGCATGCAGCCAGGAGTCCAGCCACACGAGGTACTGGCGGACCTTGGAGGCATAAGTCCGCCGGGACTCCGGTGACAGCGGCGCCTGGGCGAGCTCGGCGACGTAGATCGCGTGGGCAGACTCCAGGGCGGCCGGGAGCGGCACGGGTCCGCGCCGGCGGCGTCCGGTCACGGCGTACCGAGGTCCCCTTACAGCATTCACGCCGCGGATTCTACTTCCGAGAATGGTGGTTCTCGGAAGCCTTGCCGCGTAGTCTCGTGATATCCGTACGTACAGACTCAGCCTGTGGCCGCGGGCGACGCCTGCACCAGAGGCCTCTCGGCCTCGGAAAGGTGGACCGCGGTGACGTTCATCCATGGTGGCTACAAGCATGGTGGCCAGAAGCGTGGCGGCCAGCATCCCGCGGCTGCCTCGCCCGCCCCGCCGGCACCACGCGTGCAGTGGTCACCCACCCTGTCACGTCAGTCGCTGGTCCACGGTGGCTGGTGGCCCCGATCCATCGATCCGTACGCCGAACTGCCGGGGCTGATCCTCGCCGTCGACGATCGTCTCCTCGCGGTGACGAGTGTGATGCTCGGCATCAACGGCTGGGACAGCCGACCGCGCCAGATCCGGGTCGCGGACCGCACCATCCGACTCAGCTGGTTCACGACCCAACCGGACGCGCTCCTGACGGTGATGTGCGCCGAGAAGTACCGGGTCGACCTGCTGGTGATTCCCTCGGCCACGAGCCCCGCCGTCGCCGAGGCAGCGATGAACCTCGCCACACAGGCCGCGAACACCACGCCCGCACCGAAGATCCTCGCCGAAGCCGCGGCAGCCGTCGCCCGGGATGCAGCAGACCCGGCGGACGGCGGTGAGGCATGAGCGCGGCGTCGGCCGGACCGGGCGGGGCGACCGCACGAGCCCGACGCGGCGAACCGGCAGACAGATCCACGGGAGGCGGTAGTGACTACGCCGCGTTGACACGCCGGATTCGTGGGGAAGGGCTGCTTGATCGGCGTCCTGGACACTATGCGGTGAGGTTCGCGGTGATGCTGGGGCTGTTCGCCGCGGCGGGCGTAACGTTCTTCGGGGTGGGCGACTCGTGGTGGCAGCTGCTTGTCGCGGCGGGACTCGCGGTGGTGTTCGCCCAGATCGCGTTCCTGGCCCACGATGTCGGGCACCAGCAGGTGTTCGCGTCCAAGCGCCGCGCCCGGCTGGTCGGGCTCGCCCTGGGCAACCTCGGGATCGGGTTGAGCTACGGCTGGTGGATCGGAAAGCACACCCGCCACCACGCCAACCCCAATCACGTCGATGATGATCCTGACATCGGCGTCGGCGGGATTGCCTGGACCAAACACCAGGCCAGCCAGCGACGCGGCATCGCCTCCAGGACCTTCGCCAGCTGGCAGGCGTTCCTGTTCTTCCCGTTGCTGTTGCTGGAAGGACTCGCCCTGTTCGGCTCCGGTATCCGCGCTCTGTGGCGCGGCGAGGTCAAGCGCCCGGGAGTCGAGATGTTCCTGCTCGCGGTGCACGCGACCGGCTGCCTCTCGGCACTGTTCCTGGTGCTCTCGCCCGGCAAGGCGCTGGCCTTCTTCGCCGTGAACCAGGCCGTCTTCGGGTTCTACATGGGCTGTTCGTTCGCGCCGAACCACAAGGGCATGCCGCTGCTGGAGGAACGACTCGACTTCGTGCGCAAGCAGGTCCTCACCTCCCGCAACGTGCGCGGCGGATGGTTCGTCGACCACGCCCTCGGCGGGCTGAACTACCAGATCGAGCATCACCTGTTTCCCAGCATGCCGATGCCGAACCTGCGCCGCGCCAAACCCCTGGTCCAAGCGTTCTGCCGCGAACGCGGCATCGCCTACCACGACACCGGACTGATCCGCTCCTACCGCGAGATCCTCGCCTACCTGCACGAGACCGGAGCCAGCATCCGCGCGCCCCAGCGGGCACTCTCGTGACCGGTCGGCAAGGTCAGCGAGCCCGGCGACATACCTCGCCGGCCACTCTAGAGTGCTGAGACATGGCATCGATTGTTCTGCGGGTACGGCTGCTCAGCGGCGCGCAGCTGGATCTCACCTATGAGGAACCTGAGGTCACGGACTCGGAGCAGGTCGTCGAGCACGTGATCTCCCGGCTCGCCCAGGACACCGGTGTGCTGCGTACCCGCCATGGTGACCGCCTCGTCGTGTTGTACGGCCGTGGGGTGGCCTCCGTCGAAGTGACGCCCCGTGGTGCGGTCCTTTGACCATCGAGGACCCGGCGAACTCCTGCGCAGGTGGAACACCCGACCAGGTGAAGCGTCAACAATGCCGCCCCGCGGCTTAGGCTAGCCTTACCTGGTGACCAGGGTCCGGCGTGCGGCGCACTCGCGTACCGCCCGGGTCGCCGGCCTTCTCGCCCTTCTCGTCCTGCTGCTGCTCGCTGCCCAGCTCAGCCTGATGGTGGGAGCGAAGCCGATCTCCCCCGCCGTGGTCTTCGACGCGCTGCACCACGCGGACCCCTCGACCGACCACCAGATCGTCCGGGAACTGCGCCTTCCGCGTACCCTGCTCGGCCTCGCCGCGGGCGCCGCGCTCGGCCTCGCCGGCACCCTGATGCAGGCGCTGACCCGCAACCCGCTCGCCGATCCAGGGATTCTCGGCATCAACGCAGGCGCGGCTGCGGCCGTCGTCGCGGTGATCTCGGTCTTCGGCGTCTCGGCGTTCTCCGGCTACGTGTGGTTCGCGTTCGCCGGAGCGGCCCTCGCGGCCGTCGTCGTGTACGCCCTGGGCTCGGCCGGCCAGGGAGGCGTCAACCCGGTCCGCCTCGCTCTGGCCGGCACCGCCGTGGCCTTCGCCTGCGTCGCCGTGACGCAGGCGGTGATCACGCTGGATCCCGAGGCGTTCAACGAGTTCCGGTTCTGGATCGTCGGCTCGCTCGCCGGCCGGGATGCCGGGACGCTGGTTCCGCTCCTGCCCTTTCTCGCACTGGGCGCGATGCTGGCGTTGGGCCTGGCGCGGGCGCTCAACGCGCTCGCTCTCGGCGAGGACGCCGGCCGGGCCCTCGGCGCCCACGTCATCCGTACCCGCGCGATCTCGGCGGTGGCGGTCGTGCTGCTCTGCGGAGCGGCGACGGCGGCGGTCGGACCGATCGCGTTTCTCGGCCTCGCCGTCCCACACGCCGCCCGGCGCCTGGTCGGTGCCGACCACCGCTGGATCCTTCCGTACGCCATGGTTCTCGCACCCCTCCTGCTGCTGGTCTCCGACGTCATCGGTCGGGTCGTGGTGAGTCCCAGCGAGGTGCAGGTCGGCATCGTCACCGCGTTCGTGGGCGGTCCGGTGTTCATCGCACTGGTGAGCCGGCGAAGGATCGCCGCGCTGTGACCGTCGTACGCACGTCGTCAGGCACGCTGGTGCTGCGCAGCGAGCGTCCCCAGGTGTCGGTGCGCGTGCACGTCCGCACGCTCGCCGTTGTGGCGGTGCTCGTCGCTGCGCTGACCGGCACCGGAGCGGTCGCCCTCGCCGTCGGCGACTTCCATGTGCCCCTCGCCGACGTCGTCCGCAGCCTCAACGGAACCAGCCTGGTCCCCGCGTACGACTACGCCGTCCGCGGCCTGCGCCTGCCGAGGTTCGTGACCGCCGTGCTGGTGGGAGCGGCGCTCGCGGCCAGCGGCGCCGTCTTCCAGCACCTCACCCGCAATCCGCTCGGCAGTCCGGACGTCATCGGATGTACGCAGGGAGCCGCCACCGGCGCCCTGCTGGTCATCCTCGTCATCGGTGGCGGCTTCACGCAGCTGGCCTTCGGAGCTGTCGCGGGCGGTCTCGCAACGGCGGCGTTCGTCCTCGTGGTGTCCTGGCGTCGCGGCCTGCACGGCTACCGGCTCGTGCTCGTCGGGATCGGGCTCGCCGCCATGCTGCTCGCGGTCAACAACTTCCTGCTCGCCCGTGCCAACCTGGAACGTGCCCAGGTCGCCCAGGCGTGGCTGATCGGCAGCCTCAACGCGCGCGGGTGGGAGTACGCCGGACCGTTGGCGCTCGCCCTCGCGGTCCTGCTGCCGCTGGTACTGGTCCTCGCCCGGGCGCTTCGCCTGCTCGACCTGGGCGACGAGGCCGCCCGCGCGTTCGGCGTACGTACCGGGCGGGTGCGCGCTGGCCTTCTCGTCCTCGCCACGGCGCTCGCTTCGGTGGCGACAGCCGCCGCGGGGCCGGTGATCTTCCTGGCGCTGGCCGCGCCGCAGATCGCGAAGCGGTTGACCCGGGCGACCGGGCCGATCGTGGTGACGTCCGCGCTGACGGGCGCGCTGCTGCTGGCGATCAGTGACCTCGCGGCACAGCGACTGTTCGCGCCCACGCAGCTTCCCGTCGGCATCGCGACCGGTGCCGTGGGCGGCGTCTACCTCGGCCTTCTGTTGGCGACCCAGTGGCGATCCGGTCGGTGGTGAGAAGGCGTGGGAAAGCATGCGTACGAAGGGCTGACAGGCTTGAAGGGACCGCGATGACCGAACCGCCCCAGCCGGCCAGAGATCGCCTGCGGGCCGAAGCCGTCAGCCTCGGCTATGACAACCGGCTCGTCACCGATGACCTGACAGTGTCGATCCCGGATGGTTCGTTCACGGTCATCGTCGGCCCGAACGCCTGCGGAAAGTCGACCCTGTTGCGTGGTTTGGCCCGGCTCCTGGCGCCGCGCCACGGAACTGTCTACCTGGACGGGCGGTCGATCCAGTCCCTGCGTTCGAAGGAGGTTGCGCGGCGGCTCGGGCTGCTGCCGCAGGGATCTCACGCGCCCGACGGCATCACGGTGGCCGACCTGGTGGCGCGTGGCCGCTATCCGCATCAGCGGTTGCTGCGCCAGTGGTCCGCCGACGACGAACGCGTCGTCGCGCAAGCCATGGTTGACACCCGCGTCGACGACCTCGCGGACCGGCTCGTCGACGAGCTCTCCGGTGGCCAGCGGCAGCGGGTATGGCTCGCGATGGTGCTGGCCCAGCAGACGCCGATCCTGCTTCTTGACGAACCGACGACCTACCTCGACATCGCCCACCAGGTGGAGGTTCTGGACCTGTGCGCCGGATTGCACCGGGATGGTCGGACGCTCGTCGCCGTCCTCCACGATCTCAACCAGGCCTGCCGGTACGCCACGCATCTCGTCGCCATGCGGGGCGGATCTCTT
This sequence comes from Actinopolymorpha sp. B11F2, assembly GCF_040195635.1. NCBI lineage: Bacteria > Bacillati > Actinomycetota > Actinomycetes > Propionibacteriales > Actinopolymorphaceae > Actinopolymorpha > Actinopolymorpha sp. B11F2. Next base: position 322,859 of record NZ_JBEFTX010000005.1, read on the forward strand.
GTGGCACAAGGAGATCCGCGGGAGATCGTGGACGCGCACCTGGTGGAGGAGGTGTTCGGCCTCGCCTGCCGGGTGATCGACGACCCCGAGACCGGTACCCCGTTGGTGATCCCCGCGGCCTCCCGCCACCGGATCGGATGAGGGCCGCCCTCACGCGCCACCGCATTGGAATAGGGCGCCCCTCATAAGCGAACCCATTGGATGATGAGACCCTGCACCCAGCGACGGGAGGATCGCGATCAGGAGGGCCGGGAGCGCAGCTTTGTGAGGATGCCTTCGAGCGTGTCCAGCACGGCGAGCGCGCTGCTGTAGCTCACGGTGTAGAAGTTCGGCATCGGGAACACCGCCTCCGCCTTGACGGCCTGGAGGTTCTCCCAGCCAGGCTTGCCCGTGAGCGCACGCATCGGCTTGACCAGCGCACCGGTGTTGTCGGCCTGCGCGACGATGACGTCGGAGTCGTCGATCAGCGTGAGTTGTTCGAGGGAGTACGCCTTGCCGGTGCCGGTCTGGCCCATGGTCGCGTGGCCGAAGCGCACCCCGATGTCCTGCAGGATGACGCCGATCCAACCGTCCGGGTAGAGAAGTGACCATTGACCTTCGCCGTAGGAGACCTCATAGAGCATGCTCCACTTCGTCCGCTCGAGGACGTCGGCGTAGTCGCGTTTGAGTCCGGCAGCGCGCTCGGTGTATTGCGTACGAAGCTTCTCCGCCTCAGCCTTGCGCCCCACCGCATCGGCGGCCTGGATCGCGACCTTCGTCCAGTCCGACGTCTTCTCGGCCATGAGGACAAGGGCCGGCGCGATCTTCGGGTATTCCTTCATCAAGGGGTCGGTGTAACCCGGCACGCCGTTGACGAGGATGAGATCCGGCTTTGCCGCAAGAACCTTCTCGATGTTGATCTCGACCCAGGAACCGATCGAGGGTAATGCCTGGTACTTCGTCAGGACGTCGCCTGAGATGAAGGTCTCCAGGTTCGGGATCTCCGCCGCCGCGGCCGGCGTGTATCCGACGTCGAGAAGCGGTGCGGCCATCTGGTAGCTCGTGCACACGACGCGTCGAGGTCGCGCCGGAATCTCGACCGTGGTCCCACCGGCGGTCTTGAAGTCGCGGGTGGTCGGCTGCTGCGACCGTTGCGGCGTACGACCTGTGGAGTCGTCGTCAGGTCCGCACGCCGAAAGCCCGAACGCGGCCGCACCTCCCAACGCAGCGAGCACCAGTCCCCGCCGGCCGAACGACTTCGATTCGGCATACGCCATCGGTGAACCCACCATTCCCTCATGTTGAGCGACGTGCCGCTGCCCGGCCGTACTCCTCGCACCTGCGGTGAGCACACCTGGTGCACCCCGGCCACATTCCTCGTCCGGAGCACGGGTGACCCGGTCACCCGTGCCTCCGGCGACCCTGCGCGGCGGCTCCGCCAGCCATCTAAGCATGGTTAGCCTTACCTTACAAGCACATCCTCGGCTGTCCCGTCGCCGCTCTCCTCCACCACCACGCCGGCAGACGTCACCCTGCGGAATCCGGGCAATGCCACCGCGATGAGCACCACGACACACGCGCAGAGCAGGCCACCCACCACCACCACCACCACCACCGCGGCGCTCGGCCCCACCACACTGGCGGCACCCCCTGCCACCACGCTCCCCGCGGCCGGACCCACCGTTGCCTGCGCGAGCCAGAAACTGCTCACCCGGCCCATCAGGTGGTCAGGCGTATGACGCTGCAACAACGAGCGCTGCAGGATCTCGGACAAAATCATCCCCAGACCCGCGACACCCAGGAACACCAACGCCAGTGGGAGATACCGGCTGAATCCGAATGCCGCCATGCCCAGTCCTCACAGTGCCATCGTCCCGGTCAACGCCCGGCCAGGCAGGCGGACCCGACCCACCCATCCGCTGAACGCCGCACCCAGGAACGCACCGACCGCAGGAGCCGAGTAGAGCAGGCCGATCGTGCGCGGGTCGCCGTGCAGGACCCGCTCGCCGATCTCGGGAAAGACCGCGTACGGCAACGCGAACAGTCCGCCCGCCACGTCCATCAGGAGCAACCCGGCGATGACGCGATTCCGGCGTATGAACGAAAGTCCCTCCCGCATCGCCCGGATCGGGTGCCGATGCTCGACCGCCGTCGGCGGCCGACGGCGAACCCGGACGGTGACACCTGGATCACCGTGGCGACGCAGGTGATGCTGTAACAGAAGGCGACACCGGGCCCCGCGATGATCATGCCGCCAACCGACGGGCCGACCATCGTGCCCCACTGCGTGGTGATGGCGGTGAGCGCGCCAGCGGCCGCCAGCTGGTCCGGGGTGACGAGGTTGGGCGTGATCGCCAGCAGCGCCGTCTCGCTGATGCCGTCGATGACACCGATCGCCGCGGCACACAGATAGACGACCCACAGCCTCAGTTCGTCGGCGAACGCGTTGAGCGCCAGGGCCGCGAACACCACCGCCGCGGCACCGGCCGCATGTCGGTCCAGTGCTCCTCCACGTAGTCGAGACAGGTTTCGCGGGACTCGTCCTGGACCACCGGCGTCCAACCCGCGGGAATGTCCACGAACGAAGGCCACAGGGAATGCTGACCCTCGTCATTGACAAGGACGTGGAAGGTGCCGTCGGGATCATCGAACGGGTTTGTCATGGGTCCTGCCTTCTCCTCTACGTGGTGTGGTTCTGCTGGCCGCCTGTGTTGCGCCGTTCGGCGCTGCCGCGGAGTCTCGCGTTGACGATCGGTGGCCACGCCGCGAGCGGTTCGGGGTCGGTGAGCTCGGTGTGCAGGCAGGCGACGTCGTAGGTATCGATCCGGCCGGAGACGACCGGCTCGTACGCGCGCAGTCCGATCCCTATCCGAACGCGTTCACGTTCCACCGCGGCAAGCGGCTGCGGGTAGTGGAGGCTTCAGTGTCCGAGGGGCGCTACGGCGGTACTCCGGGGAGGATCTTCATCCGCGAGGGTGATGGCGTCGTGATCGTCGCGGGTGCGGACGCCCGGCGCGGTCACCACCACGGGTTGGTTCTTCGGCGCGTACGTACGGACGACGGCGACGAACTCCCGGCGACGGACTACTTCCGCACCATGGGTGGCTACCTCCCCAGCCACCCAGGAAAGACGGGACGTTGATCGGTTCGTTGTCGAAGAGGCAGTCCACCACCTGCGCCGGCGGCGGGACCACTCCTGCCTGATCGTCGGAGTCGACGACGGTGTGCCTGCCGTCGACTCGGCCACGGGCAGGCGCAGCATGCCGTAGTACCTGGCAGGCGGCCGGTTCACAGCTGATGTCAACCGTGACGGCCCGGCTGCCATGCGTCGAGGATTCTCTTGAGAGTCTGAGCGTGCAGGTTCGCGATCTCGACCCGAGCCACCCACTGGATCGGGTCATCATCGTGGTCGTCGGCATCGGCATCGAAGTCCTGCCGGATGCGGTACGAAAGCCCGTCCGCGTCGCGATAGGCAACGCCCAGACCACCCTGCTCGACGATCAGTGGCCATTCCACGTCATTGGCGATCGTGTCTTCGCTGCCATGCTCGACCACGACCGAGGCGGCTTCGGGCGACATCGCACGGACAGCGAACATCAGGTCCCAGGTCCGACCGGTGGCGAGCTGGTAGATGTGGTTGACGATTGCTTCGGTGTCGCGCAGACGTCTCGGACACGCGTTCATGGCGCGGTCGGTACGGCCGATCACGACGAAGTCGGCTGGCAGCTCCTCGAGGTGGCGTTCGACTTCGATTCGATCAGCCTCGATCCAACGCAAGGCGTTGTCGAGATCGGAGTACAGGACGACCGACGGGTCGAGGGTCGAGGCCAGCCGAACCGCTTCTCGGCGATGCATCCCGATGTGCTCAGCAGCCGGCGGTGCCTGGCTGACAGTGGCGCCGAGCTCGTCCTCGAGGAACGAGATGACAGCGCTTGACGTCGGGGTAGTGGCCAGGACGCCGAATCCTCCGAAGACGTCGCGCAGCGGGACGGCCTGCCTCTGCAGGGCCGCGAGGAAGTGGCACTCCCGGATCGTGGACAGTCGCGGCCAGCACCGGCCGCCGCGTTCGACTCACCTCGATCACACCGCCATCCTGGCCTACCGGCCTCGCATCCGGCCAAACCCGGCAGGCCGTCGATGATCAATCACGGCGGTGAACCCCCACGTGCGCCGGCGTCCGGACGGACCGCTGCGCGGTCCCTATGGCCGACCGACGCTCATGTACGTGAAGCCGGTGTCCCGCATTCGCTTCGGGTCGAGGAGGTTCCGGCCGTCGAAGATCAGCGGGTTGCGCATCTTGTTCCGCGCCGCCGCCCAGTCGACGTCCTTGAGCTGCGGCCACTCGGTGACCACGATCGCCGCGTCGGCTTCAGCGATCGCCTCGCCCGGGCTTGCGTGCCGGGTCGTCGATGTCCACGGTTCGGTCTCGGCGGGCCGGGCCAGCGGGTCCCAGCAGTGGACGTCGGCACCCTCCGCAAGCAGCCGCGAGGCGACGACGGTGGAGGGTGCCTCGCGCATGTCGTCGGTGCCGGCCTTGAACGTCATGCCCAGCAGGCAGATCCGGCGGCCTTTGAGGGTTCCCAGCTCGTTCTTCAGCCGCTGGATGGCCCGCCGCGGCTGCAGTTCGTTGACCTCGATGACCGCGCTGAGCAGCTGGAATGGATGGCCGGTGTTGCTGGCCATCGCGCGCAGCGCGCGGGAGTCCTTCGGAAAGCACGAGCCTCCGTACCCGAGCCCCGCCTTCAAAAAGTGCGGACCGAGACGGGGGTCCATGCCGATTCCCTTGGCCACAGTCTCGACATCGGCACCGGTCGCCTCACACACGGTCGCGATCTCATTGATGAAGGTGATCTTCGTCGCCAGGAGCGCGTTCGAGGCCAGCTTGACCATCTCGGCGGACGGGATGTCCATCACTTCCACCGGCCCGTCCACGCCCTCGTGCAGAGCCGTCACGAGTCGGGCTGTCCTATCGTCCGCCGCGCCGATCACCACCCGGTCCGGATGCAGGAACGTGCTCACGGCCCGGCCCTCAGCGGTGAACTCCGGGTTCGCCGCGTAACCGACATGGGCAAGCCCGGCATCGTGCAGCACGGCGCGGACGCGCTCCCCCGTGCCGACCGGCACCGTGCTCTTCATGACCAGCGCGGCCAGGTAATCCGAGCGCACCTCCTCGAGCGCGTCGATGACCGCCCAGAGGTGGGACAGGTCCGCATCACCGGACGCCGTCGGAGGCGTGTCGACGCAGACGTACACGACCTCGGCGTCACGTACCGCTTCCTGAGCTTCCAGCGTGAACGACAGCCGCTCCTTGTTACCGGCCAGGAGGTCGCCCAAGCCAGGCTCGAAGATCGGAACTTCACCGGCCTGCAACAGCCGGATCCTGTCCGGCTGGATGTCACACAAGACGACCCGGTGACCCATCTCTGCGAAGCAGGCCCCTGCCACCAGACCGACGTACCCCGCGCCAAAGACCGCGACGCGACGTGGTTGGGAAGTCTTTCCCGGGGAACCGGCAATTCTCCTACGGGCCCTGGTGTAGGACTCGCCGGTCGCGGCGACGCGGGCGCGGATCGCCTTCTTGCGGGCCTTGTCCTGTGTCATGACGTCATCCTGTTCAGCCGATGACCCACGCCCACCGGCTCAGATGACGGAGACAAATCCCATGCGGCGCGCAGCACGCGAGTCGGTGACCCTTGTCCTCGTCACCGCAACCCAGCGTGGGTGGGGTGCGGCTCGGAGACCGGCCAGCGTGATCGGCCGCGCAGCCACGATAGGGCACGCGACGCCGAAGAGGGAACAGAAGCGCTCTCTGGTCACGTTCCCCGCACAAGGTCGCGAGAGCGAAATGGCAGTGGTTGAAAGGCTAGCCTCGAGCCGTGGGATCAGAGCACGTCGACGACCTCGACCGACGAGCAGCTCTGGCGAGGGCTGTCCGCGACCTGCTACTCCAGTCGCCACACGTGGTTGAGGTGCGTCCGTACGGAAGTCTCGGAGCCGGCGGCGACCATTCGGACCGGTACTCCGACATCGATCTCGTCGCTGTCGTCGACGGTCTGTCGGACCGTGCCTTCGCCACGAAACTTCCCGGTCTACTCATCCCGCTCGGAAGACCCTTGATCGCAGGGTGGGGACTCGACAGGCTTCCCGACACCTACGTCCGGACCCTCTACCTGGAGAACTACCCGCTCTTCTGGCACGTCGACATCGGTGGTGAGAGCTCGGACCATGAACCCGGCGCGGACATCGCGCAGCACTACCACTGGCCCCAGATCTTCAAGATGTGGATCGCGGCGGTCAAACAAGTGATCCGCGACCGGGACGACGGATCGGCATTCCTGCAACACATCTCCCGCTGGGCAGACATCTCATCGTTGCGAGGCTCGGCAGCCGACCGCCTCGGCCAGAGCCTCGAACTCTGCGTCGCACGCGCTCGCCGACGCGGCGCACCCTGTGAAGAGGTCTACCGCCGACGCGCCGAGCTTCGGTCCATCTATTTGACCTGATCTCCACCCTGCCGCTCCCACATCCCTGCCCGGGGTCTTGACTCGCGGGAGGGCACTGTGCGGCCCGGGACGCTGCCATTTCACGTGCGCACAAGGGACTGTCATTCGACCGTCGTTCTGCACTCCAAACGCAGCCCATCGGCGAGCGGCACCGGCGTCGACCGGCGCGCATCCCCGACCAGCAGGACCACGGCGGCCCGCGGGGGTCGGCGGGGTCTTCATGATCACGTCACTCGTGCCATGCTGGTGGGCGTTCCTGTGGAGAGGACGCCAGACACCGATGCCCGGACGACTGACGCTGCTCGACCGCACCGTCGAGGCGATCCGCCCGCTCGACGGTGACGCCATGGCCGCCGCACAGCTCCGCCAGGACGGGCTCGTCAAACCCCGTGGTGCGCTCGGCCACCTCGAACAGCTCGGCCGTCAGCTCGCCGGTCTCGCCGGCCAATGTCCGCCGCCTGTGCCCGAACCGGCCGGGCTCGCACTCTTCGCCGGCGACCACGGCGTCCACGCCCAAGGCGTGTCGCCATGGCCGCAGGACATCACCGCCGCGATGGTGTCGACGTTCCTGTCCGGGCGCGCCGTCGTCAACACGCTCGCGCGACAGGCCGGCGTCCGCGTCCAGGTCGTCGACGTCGGTATCGCGACTGACCTTCCCCCGGCGCCCGGGTTGGCGCAACGCCGAATCCGCGCCGGTACGCACGACCTCACCACCGGGCCCGCGATGACTCGGGACGAAGCCTCCCAGGCGATCGAGGTCGGCATCCACACCGCGACCGATCTCGTCGCCGAAGGGTGCCGCTGCCTGCTCACCGGCGACATGGGCATCGCCAACACGACGCCGGCCGCCGCGCTGATCGCGGCCTTCACCGCAGCTGCGCCCGAGGACGTGACCGGACGCGGGACCGGCATCGACGATGCCACCTGGGCAGTCAAGGTCGATGTCGTACGCCGCGCACTGGACCTGCATCACCCCGATCCCGCCGACCCGCTGGGGATCCTGGCGGCCGTGGGCGGGTTCGAGCACGCGGCGACGGTCGGGTTCCTGCTGGGCGCCGCGACGGGACGCGTTCCGGTCGTTCTCGACGGGGTCGTCGCGGGAGCGGCGGCCTTGGCGGCTGCGGCGTTCGCTCCTGAGGTGACGGGGGCATTGATCGCGGGCCACGTCTCGGCCGAGCCTGGCGCCCGCCTTGCCCTGTCGACACTGGGACTAGCCGCCATCCTCGATCTGGAGATGCGCCTGGGTGAGGGATCCGGTGCGGTTCTCGCGCTGCCGGTCGTCCAGGCCTCTGCCCGGGTACTGCACGAGGTCGCCACGCTGGCGGACCTGCAGGGCGACGCCGACGCCGTGGCGCCCGGCATCCGGCGTCGGATCCTCGTCCTGGGCGGCGCGCGCTCAGGCAAGTCGGCGACCGCCGAACGCATGGTGGAGTCGGCTGCCGCGGTCACCTACGTCGCCACCGGACCGGCGCCCTCAGCGGACGACCCGGAATGGCGGGAACGCGTCCAGCTCCACCGCGACCGGCGACCGGCCCGCTGGACGACGGTCGAGACCCGTGACCTGGTGGGACTGCTGGCCACCGGTACGAACGAACCGCTCGTCGTCGACTGCCTGGGCACCTGGCTCGCCGCCACGATGGATGACCACGACATGTGGCGAGATGACAGTGCTGACGCCGACCCGGACACGGCCGCGGCCGACGCCGACCCGGACACGGCCGACGGTGCGGCGGGCATGGCCGCCGACGATGCCGCGGCCAAGGTGACGGCAGAGGTCGATGCCCTGGTCGAGGCCTGGCGCAGCACATCCCGGACGGCCGTCGCGATCAGCAACGAGGTCGGGTCGGGGATCGTCCCGGCGACCCGTTCGGGCCGGTTGTTCCGCGACCAGCTCGGCCTGCTCAACTCCAGGATCGCGGCAGAGTCCGACGAGGTGTGGCTGGTGACGGCCGGCATTCCCCAGCGGCTGCGATGACCGTCGACCAGCCAGCGGGCGGTACACCCACTGACCAACCAACGGACGCCGCACCCAGCGACCAGCCTGCGGGCGGTACACCCACTGACCAACCAACGGCCGGCGCACCCACGGACCAGGCTGAACGGCGGGATGGCTGGGGCTTTCCGACCGCGGTCGCTCTGTTCACGGCCATTCCAGTTCCCCGACGTGCGGCGCGGCACCTCGACCGGCAGCTGGCCGCACAGGCGCTCCGCTGGCTGCCTGTCGTCGGCGCGGGGCTCGGCCTGGTCGCCGGCGTACCCCTGTTCGCGAGCATGGTCCTCGCTCCGTACGCAACCGGGGCGGTCCTGGGGTCCGCACTCGCCGTTGCTGTCCTGGCGCTCGCCACCCGTGGCCTTCACCTCGACGGTCTCGCCGACACCGTGGACGGACTCGGCAGTGCGACTCCTCCGGCGCAGGCGCTGGCGATCATGCGGAAGCCGGACATCGGCGCGTTCGGTGTCCTGGCCATCGTCCTGGTCGTCCTGATCAAGGTGGCGGCACTTGCCACGGTCTCGACGGCGTACGGGGCGGGTGTCGGCGTACTCGCCCTGGTCGCCGCCGAACACTCCGGACGAGTCGCTGTCGTCCTGGCCGCCCGCACCGGTGTTCCCTCGGCCAGACCCTCCGGCCTCGGCGCCCTCGTTGCCGGATCAGCCGACCGCACGGCGCTCCTCGGTGTCGCCGTGACGACCGCGCTGCTCGCCGCTGTCCCGCTCGTGTGGGGGGCGCCCGCGACGTCCCTCCGCCTGCTGGCCGGGTCCGCCGTCGGGCTCGCCGTCGCGGAGGTGTGGCGGCACCGCGTCGTACGCCGGATCGGCGGCGTCACCGGCGACGTCTTCGGCTCGATCGTCGAACTCGCCTCCGTCGCCGTCCTCCTCACGATCGCTCTGAGTGCAGGAGGCCGCTAGATGACGATCCGAAACAGCACGGCTGTCATCGCCCTGCGTCCGCGCTCGGTCCTGGCTCTCGCGCTGGCGAGCGTGGTCGGGCTCATCGGCTTCGGCTGGCCGTTCGTGGTCGACGCTTCCAGTGCCATGGGTGAGCACAGCCACGATGCGCCGTACCTGTTCATCGGCGTACTCCTGCTGGTCGTCGCGATCGTCTACGCCGAACTCGCCGACGGTGGGATGGACGTCAAGGCGGTGGCGATGCTCGGGGTTCTCGCTGCCGTGGGCGCTGCCCTGCAGTCCCTCAATCCCGGGGCAGGTGGGTTCGATCCGGCGTTCTTCCTGCTGATCCTCGCCGGACGGGTGTTCGGACCTGGGTTCGGGTTCGCACTGGGGGTGGTCGTCATGCTGGCGACCGCGCTCACCACCGGTGGCGTTGGTCCGTGGATGCCGTTCCAGATGTTCGGGCTCGCGTGGGTGGGGTTGGGCGCCGGCTGCCTGCCGCGGGCGTCGGGATGGGCCGAGCGCTGGCTGCTCATGGCCTACGCCGGCGTGTGCGGGTTCGGCTATGGCGCCCTGCTCAACCTGTGGTTCTGGCCGGTCGCGAGCTTCCTGCCGGCCGGTGCGTCGTTCGTACCCGGCGGGCCGATCCTCACCAACCTCAGCCACTACGCCGTGTTCTACGCGACGACGTCGCTCGGCTGGGACGCCGCTCGCGCGGTCCTCAACGTCCTGCTGGTGCTGGTGGCCGCGCGGCCACTGCTCGTGTCGCTTCGTCGTGCGGCTCGCCGCGCCGCTTTCGACGCGCCCGTCACGCTGGAGGCAGAAGTCCGCTGACGGAGCCGGACGGCCCGATCCTGCGCGCGCACTGGCGTTGGGATGAAGGTGACCTGATCATTCCGGCGAGTGCGGCTGGTCGGAGGGTTCGTCAGACGGTAAGGATGACGGCTCGGCCGGTACCTGCGCGGCGAACTCCCAGCGCGACTTCTCCAAGCTCGTGAGTACGCCGAGGACGATGGTCTGGCTCACCGGGTCGATCGCTGCGAGCGGCCCCAGTGCGTTTCGGGCTCGTGCGATGGCGGAGTCGATCTGGTCGATGAGTGCACCCATGGTCTTGTCCTCGCCGACGAAACCGGGCGGGAAGTCCGGAAGGCCTGTCGTCGTCGCCACCGTCGCAGGGCGCACGTCCACGCAGGCGCCGAACACGACCATGCGCAGCGCCACGTCGTCGCTTCGTACCCGTATATCGGCAATGAGCCGCTCCAGAGGTTCCCGGATCGCGCGCACATGCCGGCCGTGGAGGTGCCACTGTGCCTGCTTGCCATACAACACAAGAGCGATCAGGTCGACCAGCAGCGGCTGGAGAAACGAGGTGACGACCTTGCCTGCCACGCTGCCCGACAGTTGGCCCGCCAGCGCGAGCGGAAATCGGTCAGGCACCGCGGGAGACGACCGACGGGAGTGCATCATGACCTCCCCTCGCACGCTGCCCGTACCCCTACCCGCGCACCACGATGACAACACCAGGAAGAGCGGGTCGGTGGTCGCGAACCTTCAACCAGGACGGGCGAAACGCGCCGTTGGTCACTGCTGTCAAGCTAGCCTTGACAGCAGCGCCGGACGATGGTCGAAGCTGGCTGTGAGCGCGGGTCAGACGCCGATCCGTCGACCGGTCAGACGGCAGCGAGGGCGGCGAGACAGGTGCCCGACACCTGGGGCGACGGCGCGCCGTTCGGGTACGCAGGGGCCGGGACCGCTGCCCGCGTCGCCCGCCCCAGGGTTGCTCTATAGCCTGTCCTCGGGTCTTACGCAGATGGTGGCAATGGAGGGAGAACCCGAACTCATGGTTCCGGCCGGGGGAACCACGGGGCGCCTGATCCGACACGCACGCCGCTGGACAGGGAGCGGAACGTGTCGGGGCCGATGAAGCCGCGCCCTGCCGCGCTTTCCGACATATCCGAACTGCTGATCCGGGCCCAGTCCGGAGAAGCCAGCCAGGTCCTGGACGACCTCGAGGTCCTCCTCGGGCAGGCCCGGGTCCAGCATGCCCACGACCGCGCCCAGTGGCTGAGATTCGTCCGGTTCGCGGCGTTCCACGAGCTGCGCCGCTACGACCGCGCCGACGAGGTGGCGGTCGAGATGATCCGGCTCGCCGAACCGTTCGACGACCGGATCTGGGAGTCGTTGGGCCACGGACTCCGGGCGATGGCGCTGCTACTCCGCGGCAGCTTCGAGCCGGCCTACGACGAACTCGCCCGCTCGGTCGTTCTCCTCGAAGAGCTGACGACGCCGAGCTACGCGGTCGGACACGCCATCAACGCGGTCGTCCTCGTCCTGGTCCGCCTCGACCTCTACGAGCTGGCCACCCAGTGGCTCGAACGACTGCACGACGTGGCGACAGCGCTCTCCGACGCCGTACTCCAGACGTTGTACGCCTACAACTCCGGCTGGCTCCAGCTCAACTGGGCAGCCGAGCTCGAACTCATCGGCCAGCTCGACGAGGCGCGCGAGCACTACCGGCGGACTTTGACGGCTTTCGAAGCGGCACCGGCGGGCGTCGACGTCATCGAACGTTCGTACTGGCCTCGTGAGGTCATCGTCCAGGCCTGCGCAGCGCGGGCGATGCTCGGCGAAGGCGAGTCTGTCCTCCCGGAGCTCCGCGCCAACATCGGCGCGGTCGCCGCCACGCAGCGCCAGGAAGCGATGCTGATCGGCTATCTCGCGATGGCGCGGGCGTACGCCAACGAAGGCGACTCACGGCAGGCACTCGAGCAGGCGGAGATGGCCTGCGCGGTCGGCGACACGCTCCCCCGGCTGCAGGTGGTGGCCGCCCGTGCCTACTGGGAGTACGCCCACCTGCTCCGCTCCCGCGACGGCACGACACCTACCGTCGACGCGTTCGCCCAGCTGACCTGGCGCCTCGTGCACGACCGCTGGGAGGAGCGCCGGGCGCGGATGCAGTCATTCTCCGAACGCCTCGACTCCGAACGGATCCGCGACGAGCTGCGTCGCCGGGCCGCGGCGTACCTCAGTGATCCGCTGACCGGCCTCGGCAACCGCCGGCTGATCGAGATCCGGCTTCCCGAACTCCTGGTGGAGTCGGCGGCGACCGGTCGACCGCTCGCGGTGGCATTCGTCGACATCGACGACTTCAAGAGCGTGAACGACGAGCTTTCCCATCTCGTGGGCGACGATCTGCTGCGTGAGCTCTCTCAGGAGATGCGGTCCACGCTGTCCTCCGACGACGCCATCGCCCGCTTCGGTGGCGAGGAGTTCGTGGTCGTGCTGCCCAACCGCACCGCCAGGCAGGCGTACGACCTGATCGACGGCCTGCGCCAGCGGATCGAACAACGGGTGTGGAACTGCCTGCCCGCCGGGCGACGGATCAGGATCACGGCGGGGCTCGCCCAGTCGTGGCACGGCGCCACCCGGACCCAGCTGCTGGCGGCCGCCGACGAAGCGTTGCTGCGCGCCAAACGCCAGGGGAAGAACCGCGTCGAGATCCGCGCTCACCCGCTGCCTGACGAGCCGTAGGCACAGTCCTCGAATCTTGTCCTCGCGACCCATGGCGTCGGCCGGGCGCGGGTGAGTAGGGTGGCGCCCGCGTGGCTGCCGTTTTGTCGCAGAAAGACTTTTACGTCCGACTTGAGGCACCCCGCGTACCTTTCCACCGGCATGTCATGGCTCCAGGAGCAGAGTTGGCCTTCGCATTCGTCGTCGCCGTGATCGTCGCCCTGGTCGTCGCGGCGCTCATCGGTGGGATTGTGCTGATCATCAGCAAGCGCAAGCAGGCGTCCGGGTCATCGGCGGTGACCTGGAACTACGGACAGCCCGCTCGTCCGCCCGGCTGGGGATTCCCGCAAGGACCGCCCCAGAGCAACGCTTGGAGCACACCAGCGCCCGCCCATCCAGGTCCCTCACCGGCCGGGCACACCACGCCCAAGGGGACGCTTGGCTGGGGCCCGCCTCCCGGCCAACCACTGGGTCAGTCGCCGAGCCCTCCCATCGGCCCACCTCCCGGCCAACCCCAGGGCGGTTCAGGCTGGGGCCCACCAGGCGGCCAACCCCAGGGCCCTCCCACCGGACCGCCGTCGGGGCCACCACAGGCTTCGCCGGGACCCCGCGCGCCGCAGGGCTCGTTCTCCGGGCCCTCGTTCTCCGGGCCCTCGTTCTCCGGGCCCTCGTCCTCCGGGCCCTCGTCCTCCGGGCCCTCGTCCTCCGGGCCACAGCAGGTCCCACCGAACGGACCCGTCTGGGGCTCACCGGGGGCTAACCCCGCACCGCCGCACAGCGCCCACCCGACGCCGCCGCCCACGGGGCACCACCCGGGAGGGGATCCGTCGCGAGACGCACCGCCAGGACGGTCACCCCACGGTCAACCACTGCGCCCGCCAGGCTCCGACCCACAGCCAACGCCTCACCAGCGTCACCAGCAGGGAAACGCGCACCCACCGGAGTGGCAGAACCACCAGCAGGGCCAGACACCACCACGCCAGGCGCAGTACGACGGCCGAACCTCCTGACGCTGCTGGTCACCGGTGGCCGAGAGCGGCGGTCGCACACCTGTCCGACCCGTTCCGACGGTCGCGAATTCCCGCGCCTGGAAATGGTTTACATGACAAGGCTCCCCCAAACCGCCTCCTCCGACGTACGGTCGATGGCGTGACTCGACCCTCGACGCTCGGTGGACTCCGTGCCACCGACCACGTTCAGCGCACTGTCAAGGAAGAGATCCGCACCAATCTCACCGCCGCGCTCGCGGACGGGAGCAATGCCTTCCCCGGCATCGTCGGGTTCGACGACACGGTGTTGCCGCAGCTGGAGCGGGCCCTGCTCGCCGGACACGACCTCGTGCTCCTCGGCGAACGCGGCCAGGGCAAGACCCGGCTGATGCGCACGCTCGTCGGCCTGCTCGACGAGTGGACACCGGTGATCGACGGCTGCGAGATCAACGACCATCCGTACTCCCCCAGCTGTGTCCGGTGCCGCCGGCTCACCGCGGAAGCCGGTGACGACCTGCCGGTGGCCTGGAAGCACCGCGAGGACAGGTACGGCGAAAAGCTCGCGACGCCCGACACCAGCGTCGGCGACCTGGTGGGTGACGTCGACCCGGTACGCGTGGCGGAGGGTCGCACACTCGGCGACCCGGAGACGATCCACTACGGACTCGTCCCGCGCACCAACCGCGGCATCTTCGCCCTCAACGAGCTGCCCGACCTCGCCGAACGCATCCAGGTCGCGCTCTTCAACGTCCTGGAGGAGCGCGACATCCAGGTCCGCGGCTACACGTTGCGACTGCCGCTCGACCTGTTGCTGGTCGCGTCGGCCAACCCCGAGGACTACACCAACCGGGGCAGGATCATCACGCCGTTGAAGGACCGGTTCGGCGCGGAGATCCGTACGCACTACCCGCTCGAGGTGGACGAGGAGATCGGCCTCATCGCCCAGGAGGCCCACCTCGCCGCGCCGGTTCCGGAGCACCTGATCGAGGTCGTGGCGCGGCTCGCCCGCGGGCTGCGCGAGTCTCCGTCGATCGACCAGCGGTCGGGCGTCTCCGCACGCTTCGCCATCACCGCGGCCGAGACCGTCGCCGCTTCGGCGTTGCGGCGGTCGGCTCTCACCGGTGAGTCCACGGCGATCGCCCGGATCTGCGACCTGCCCGGCGTACTCCCCACCCTGCACGGCAAGGTGGAGTTCGAGATGGGTGAGGAGGGACGCGAGCACGAGATCTTCGCCCACCAGCTGCGTGTCGCCACGGCCGAAACGTTCCGCGACCGCCTGCGTGGCCTCGATCTCGCGGGCTTCACGGCGCGGTTCGAGGAGGGTACGACGGTCGAGACCGGCGAGCTGACCCGTGGCGACGAACTGCTCGACCAGATGGGTACCGTCCCCGGCCTGGCGAAGGTCCTCGACCGGCTCGGACTCGGCGACGCCGCATCACCGGGTGAGGTCGCGTCGGCGGTGGAGTTCGTCCTCGAGGGCCTGCACCTCACCCGCCGGCTGGCGAAGGAGACCGTCGACGGCGTGACCGTGTACGGAGCTTGACGATGCCTGACCGGAAGTTCCGTTACGGGCCGTGGGACGGCGGGCCGGATCCGCTGACCTCGCCGTACGACGTCCGCGAGGCGCTCGACGAGCTTGGCCGCGAGGTGCTCTCCGGCGCCAGCCTGCGCGAGGCACTGCGCGAACTGCTCCGCCGTGGCCCGGAGGGTCGACGCGGTCTCGACGACCTGCTCGCCCGTGCGCGCCAGCGCCGCGAGGAGGTACGCCGACGCGGTGACCTCGCTGGCACCCTCGACCGCGTACGCCAGATGCTCGACCAGGCCCTCGCCGCCGAGAAGGACACCCTCGCCCGTGACCCGGGTGACGACGCCCGGATGCACGAGATGGAGCTCGACACACTCCCCGACGACACGGCGCGGGCGGTGCGGGAGCTCTCGTCGTACGACTGGCAGTCCGACGAGGCGCGGCAGACCTACGAACAGATTCAGCAGATGCTGCGCCGGGACGTCCTCGACGCCCAGTTCGCCGGGATGAAGCAGGCGCTGTCCGGACAGGACCCGGCCGTCAGCGAGGCCGTCCGCGACATGCTGGCCGACCTCAACCACCTGCTCGCGGCGCACGCGCGGGGCGAGGACACGACCGACAAGTTCGCCGAGTTCATGGACAAGCACGGCGAGTTCTTCCCGGAGAACCCGCGCAACACCGACGAACTCATCGACCTGCTCGCCCGCCGGGCGGCCGCTGCCGAACGCATGATGCGGTCGCTGTCGCCGCAGCAACGCGACGAACTGGCCCGGCTCATGCAGGAAGCGCTGGGTGATCCCAACCTGGCCTCGCAGCTGGGGCAGCTCCGCGACAACCTTCGCGCCCTGCGTCCCGGACTCGAGTGGGACGCACGCGCCCGGATGCGCGGGGAGGAACCGCTCGGCTACGGCGAGGCGGTCGAGGCCGTCGCCGACCTCGCCGACGTCGAGGCCCTGATCGAGCAGCTCGCCCAGGAACACCCCGGTGCGACCCTGGACGACGTCGACGTCGAGGCGCTCGAACGCCAGCTCGGGCCGGGAGCCACGGTCGACATGCGGGCGTTGCGCCAGCTTGAGCAGGAGCTGGAACGCCAGGGCTACATCGCCCGCGGACCCGACGGCCTGCGCCTCACTCCGAAGGCGCTGCGCCGGCTCGGCGAGGCCGCTCTCCGCCGGGTGTTCCAGCAGCTCGAGTCCACCGGACGCGGCGACCACGACGACCACCGCACCGGCGCCGCCGACGAGCCGGTCGGGACCAGCCGCGAGTGGCGGTTCGGCGACGAGCATCCCATCGACGCGACACGTACGGTCCACAACGCCGTGCTGCGTTCGGCCGGCAGTGGCTCGGGACCACCGGTGCAGCTGAGCGTCGAGGACTTCGCGATCGCCGAGACCGAACGCCGGTCGTCCGCGGCCGTCGCGCTCTGCGTCGACCTGTCGTACTCCATGGTCCAGGAAGGCCGCTGGGGTCCGATGAAGCAGACCGCGCTCGCCCTCTCGCATCTCGTCGCGACGCGGTTCCGGCAGGACGCGCTGGAGATCATCGGCTTCGACCGGGTGGCCCGGCGGCTGTCTCCCGTCCAGCTCGCCGAGATCGAGCCCGACTGGATCCAGGGCACCAACCTGCAGCATGCGCTGATGCTTGCCGGGCGCCACGTACGCCGGCACCCCGACGCCGAGCCCGTGATCCTGGTCGTCACCGACGGCGAACCCACCGCTCACCTGCTGGCCGACGGCGAACCGTACTTCTCCTGGCCGACCACGCACGAGACGCTGCGGGCGACGATCAACGAGGTCGACGCGGTCACCCGCTATGGCGCGACGCTGAACTTCTTCATGCTCGGCGAGGACCCGGGGCTGGCGCGCTTCGTCGACGCGGTGGCCCGGCGCAACGGTGGCCGAGTCTTCACCCCCGACCTCGACCGGCTCGGCGACTTCGTGGTGGCCGACTACCTCCGGGCCCGCCGCGGCTTCCGCCGGTCGGCCTGACTGCGCGCTGGCCTGACTGCGCGCTGGCCTGACTGCGCGCTGGCCTGACTGCCGGCTCGACACGCCGGGGCCACCGCATAGGGTGGAGCGCTATGTATGACCGTCTGGTGTGGATCGACTGCGAGATGACCGGGCTCGACTTGCGGGCCGACGCTCTCGTCGAGGTGGCCGCGCTGGTCACCGACGGCAACCTCAACGTACTGGGTGAGGGTGTCGACCTGGTGGTCAAGCCGCCACAGCAGGCGGTCGACCAGATGCGCGACATCGTACGCACGATGCACACAGCGTCCGGCCTGCTCGACGAGCTCGCGGGCGGGGTCTCGCTCGCGGAGGCCGAAGAGCGCGTCCTGTCCTATGTCCGTACGTACGCACCGGAATCCAACAAAGCTCCCCTCGCGGGCAACACGGTCGCCACCGACCGGGCGTTCCTCGCCCGGGACATGCCGGCACTGGAGAGCCACCTGCACTACCGGATCGTCGACGTCTCCTCGATCAAGGAACTGGTCCGCCGCTGGTATCCGCGGGTCTACTTCGCCAGCCCCGACAAGACGGGAAACCACCGCGCGCTTGCCGACATCCGTGAGTCGATCGACGAGCTGCGCTACTACCGCGCGGCGGTCTTCGTCCCGGCGCCTGGCCCCGACTCCGCCGCGGCCAAGACGATCGCCGAGGAGATCCTCGGCAAGCCGACCGGCGGTACCCAGCCCGCGCCGCCGGTGTCCGCCGCGACCGAACCCGTGCCCGCCGAGGCGCCGGACGAGCCGTCCAGGGCGACCCCGGCGCGGCCGGACTCCCCAGGTCCGCAGACACGCGCCGAGGGCACCTGATCTCGGTGCGGGAGCCGGCGGGCGCCCGGCTACACTTGGCGGGTCGCGAAGCGCTGCTTCGCGGCAGTCGTCCGTACGGACCCCGGTTTGGCGCTGCTCGATCGGTGTGCATACGGCCGTGGTGGGTGTAGCTCAGTTGGTAGAGCACTGGGTTGTGGTCCCAGTTGTCGCGGGTTCGATCCCCGTCACTCACCCCAAGGGGAAAGCCCAGGTCAGGGCCATGATGACCTGGGCTTTCCGGTCTTCTGGACCTGTTGGCCGTTTTGGGGGCGACATGGGGGTGATCTTGAGCGGGAACCCACTCAGGGCCGGGCGGTCCGCGCTTCTCCAGCCTTGCCGGTTGGCGTCGGCGACCTTCTGGTTCCCGGGGTACGTCGGCGTAGTGCTCGCTGGGGCGGATGCTGCCCGTACAAGGGACCGATCGGAGAGGACCACGGGCGATCACGCCCGATGACGTGCGCGAACTCTGCGAGCTCGTCGCCAAGGAGCAGGGCAGCGCCGAGCACTTCGATATGAAGGTGAGCGGCACCGACGATCTGAATGACATAGCCGCGCTTGCCGCAGCCGGCGCGACCTGGTGGGGTCGATAGGTCGAACCCGATCCTTGCGAGGTCCGCGAGGCAATCCTGCGCGGGCCGCCGCACTGGTTGGTCGCGGACCACACGTCCTTACGCACGTAGTGGAGCCCGAAGACGGGCGAACGAGGAGGACGGGACCCCGGAAGGTCGGCTCGTGGTGGCCTGGCCGTGCTGAGTCGGCGTAGAGTGCCGCGCCTCCAACTGATCAGGTGGTGGTGACGATGTACCGACTCAGCACAGTCATACTCAACGTGCCAGACGTCGACCGGGCGGCCGAGTTCTGGAGCAAGGCCCTTGAGCCCACTGACAATCTGCGGCTCGCTTGGCGTACCGCCAACTCAGTGGCATTCCAGCCATCAGGTCCTGGTGGCGTAGGGCTGACGTTCAATGCCAATGATCAAACGCACTTCGACCTCAACACGCTGGGATCGGACGGCGACACCGAGGAGCGCGACGCTGACGTAGCTCGACTCCTCGGGCTCGGGGCCAGGCGCGTCGAGTGGCCTCACCGTGACGGCATCGTCGTCCTAGAAGACCCCAACGGGCTCAAGTTCTGCGTGATCTGCTGACCTGGGCGCAAAAGTCGAACGTCGCTCGCCCGTGCCCGCGCGAGGACGGCGCCCCGGCGCAGCCCGCTAGGTGCGCCGTAGGGAGCCCAACCGGGCGGTCCCAGGGTGATTGGACCCACTTCGCAGACGAGTTGTTGTCCCAGTTGTCGCGGGTTCGATCCCCGTCACTCACCCCAGCAGACAGGGCGGCCGATCTCCGGATCGGCCGCCCTGTCGCGTGGAGTAGAGGCAGGACGTTCACCCAAGCTCGATTTCGATCATTGGTGAGTTCTGAATCAGCTCCTCGAGCGGGGCTTGGCTGAGATACCACGAGGTCTGCACGTCGATGAACACCTGGTGACGCAGTCGGCGATCAGTGATCGGGCGCGCCGTACCAGGCAGATCCCGATCTCCGATGTGCACGATCACCGCAGGGTTGGCGAGCACGTTGGCGTACCAGTGCCGAGGGCCCGGTGTACCCGTGATGACGAGCCGCCCGTCCACATGGAACCACCAGATTTCGATGCGCACAGGTCGACCCGACCGGCGTCCCCAGGTCGTGAGGTCGATGGTCCGATTGGCCGCGAGCGCCGCGATGTCGATCACGTCCGTCAACCTAGGACCTCCACCGCGGTTCAGGTCAAGCAGCTGGCAGCCTGGCAGACAGTGGCCGCGTGCCGAGGAAGACCTCGTGAGGAGGATGTACGCAGGACAAGCACCTTCACAGCCGGAGGACCTATGAACCCCTGGTATGCCGCGAGCCTCGTCCTCCTCGTGCTCGGCGTGCTCTTCACGGGTGTGTCGTTCGTACGACTGCGCACGCTGGAACAGTTGCGCCGTCGGGGCGTCACGGCGACGGGCGTCGTGGTCGGGCAGGATGCGAGCTTCCTGTCCTCGTCGGCCGAGTCAAGCGGCGGCGGCTTGGCACACGCTCCGGTCGTGCGATTCACCACCCGGGCCGGCCAGGTTGTCCAGGTGAGACCTCCGGCGCAGGCGACCCACACGAGCTACATCCCGGGGCGGCCGGTGGTCGTCCACTACGACCCGGCGGCGCCGGAGCGCGCGGTGGTCGCGGGCTTCGAACGCGGCATCTACCGGATCTTCCTCGCGGTCGGGGTGACCGCGCTGGTGGTGGCCGCGGCGCTCGCGGTGCTGCCGGCGTCGGGTCGGGCGGCGGTGGCGGGACTGCTGCCGGTGCTTGCTCCGCTGGGTGTGGGGCTGGTCTTCGGCGGGATCGGGTGGGGCGGAGTCCGCAGGGTGGTCCGGATCCAGCGTTCCGGCGTGGAGGCGTCCGGCGTCGTCGTGGGCGAGACCACGAGACGCACCCGCGACGGCATCGCCGTCCACCACCCTGTCGTCCGCTACGTACTGCCGGACGGCCAATGGGTGGACGTCCCGTCCTTCCGCGGCACTGTTTCCCGGCGGGCGCAGCAGGGCCAACAGGTGGTCGTCCGGTACGACCCCGCCGATCCCGGCAAGATGCTGCTCCGCGGCGACGGGCCGGAGCCGGTCTTCGTGATCTTCGCGATCGTCGGCGCCGTCGCGCTGGCCGCGAGCGTGGCGATCGCGTTCGTCCTCACCGGCCTGGGCGGCAGCACCTGAACCTGGGGCCTGGGCCGTCAGCCGCCAACAGCCCCGGATGCCCCGCTTCCGTCCCGTGATCATGAGGGTTTCGGGGCTTATCGCCCGCTTTTCCTTCATGATCATGGAACGGTGCCTCGACACCGCGTCGCTCAGGCACCGCCTAGGCTGCTGGCCGTGGAGCACTTCGATGTCGTCGTGGTCGGCGGCGGCCACAACGGCCTGGTGGCCGCCGCCTACCTTGCCCGGGCGGGCCGGTCGGTCCTGGTCCTCGAACGCCTGGACCACCTGGGCGGCGCCGCCGTGAGCGAACGGGCTTTCACCGGCGTCGACGCCAGGCTGTCGCGCTACTCGTACCTGGTCAGCCTGCTGCCGGACCAGATCGCCAGCGATCTCGGGCTCGACCTACGCCTCGCCTCACGCGCGGTCGCGTCGTACACCCCGGTCGTCCGTAACGGCACGCCCACCGGCCTGCTGGTCGAGCGCGAGCCTGGTCCCGCGACCGCCGACTCGTTCCGGCGTCTCACCGGTAATGACAAGGAGTTCGACGCCTGGCAGAGCTTCTACGCCGACCTCGAGGAGGTGGCCCGCCGCCTCGCGCCCACGATGCTGGAGCCACTGCGGCCGGCGGCAGACGTACGAGAGTTGGTCGGTACGAAGGCCTGGGAGCGGTTCCTCCGGCGGCCGCTCGGCGAAGTGGTCGAGGAGTCCTTCGCCGAAGATACCGTCCGAGGCGTGGTCCTCACCGACGCGCTGATCGGCACGTTCACCCACGCCCACGACTCGTCCCTGCTGCAGAACCGATGCTTTCTGTACCACCTCATCGGCAACGGCACCGGCGAATGGAAGGTGCCGGTCGGCGGGATGGGCGCGGTGACCGCCGCACTGGAGTCCGCGGCGCGCACGGCCGGCGCCGACCTTCGCACTGGCGTCGAGGTGGTCCGGGTCGACGCCTCCGACGACGGCGCCGAGGTCGCTGCTGTCGTGGCCGGGGAGGAACGCGTGATCTCCGCGTCCTTCGTACTCTCCAATGTCGCGCCGGCCACACTCGACCGGCTGCGGGGCCGGCCACCGGCCGAGGCTCCTGAAGGTGCCCAGCTCAAACTCAACCTGCTCCTGACCCGGCTGCCACGGCTGCGGTCCGGCGCCGACCCGCGACACGCGTTCGCGGGAACGTTCCACGTGGGCGAGGGCTATGCCGACCTGCAGCGGGCGTACGAGGACGCGGTGGCGGGACAGTTGCCCACCGCCCAGCCGAGCGAACTGTACTGCCACACGCTGACCGATCCGTCGATCCTCTCCCCCGAGTTGGCCGCCCGAGGGTGGCACACCGTGACGGCGTTCGCGCTGCACACCCCGGCCCGGCTCTTCGGCCACGACAACGCCAGCGCCCGCGACCAGGCGGCGCGGAACTGCCTCGCCGCGCTCAACGTCCACCTCGCCGAGCCGATCGAGGACTGTCTTGCCCGCGATGCGGACGGGCGGCCCTGTCTGGAGGTGAAGAGCCCGCTCGACGTCGAGGCCGATGTCGGTATGCCGGGCGGCCACATCTTCCACGGCGACCTCGCCTGGCCTTGGGTCGAGACGCCCGAAGAGTCCGGTAGGTGGGGGGTGGAGACTGACGTCCGCAGCCTGCTGATCTGCGGCGCCGGAGCCCGGCGGGCCGGGGGTGTGAGCGGCATCGGCGGACACAACGCCGCCAGGGCCGTCCTCGATGTGAGCGGCTGAGGGTCGGGCTGCTATCCTCTCCGAGGTTCACGCGCCGCTAGCTCAACTGGCAGAGCAGCGGACTCTTAATCCGCGGGTTCGGGGTTCGAGTCCCTGGCGGCGCACCCGTTCTGACCTGGGCAAACGTCCAGGTCGCTTCATTTGGCCAGATGATCGTGACACCGATCGTGACACGAACCTGCTATCTTTCGGTGTCATGGCTAGGTCGAGCAGACCCCGCAAGCGGCAGCGCGGGTCCATCGACGTGCTCCCTAGCGGCGCCCTTCGGGTGCGCGTGTTCGCTGGCCGCGACCCGCTGACTGGGCGCCGGAACAGCCTCACCGAAATCATCGATCCGGGTCCGCGGGCGGCCGACCTCGCCGAGCGGGCGAGGACACGATTGCTCAACCAGGTCGACGAACGGCGGAATCCGAAGACGAACGCAACCCTGGATCAGCTCCTTGACAAGCACCTGGACCTGATCGATGTCGAGGGAACGACGTTGCGGACCTACCGCGGGTATGTCGACACGCATATCCGACCGCTCGTTGGTTCCATCAAGGTAGGTGCGTTCGACGCCGATCTGCTGGACTCCTTCTACGCCGAGCTCCGCCGGTGCCGGGCGCACTGCGACCGTCGCAGGTACGTCGAACACCGGACATCGCGCGCGCACGAGTGCGATGACCGCTGTCGACGTCACGTGTGCAAGCCGCTCGGCGATGCGACGATCCGGCAGATCCACTTCATCCTTAGTGGCGCGTTCAAGCGGGCCCTCCGATGGCGCTGGGTATCGGTGAACCCGATGACGCAAGCGCAACCACCGGCCGCACCAAAGCCGAACCCTCGGCCTCCCTCGGCCACCGAAGCTGCGGCGATCCTGAACGAGGCGTGGAAGGACCCTGACTGGGGCACCCTTGTCTGGCTGGCGATGACGACAGGCGCACGACGCGGCGAACTCTGCGCTTTGCGGTGGCGACACGTGAACCTCGACAACGGCGTCCTCGAGATCAGCTCGAGCGTCGCGCAGGACAGTTCACGGACCTGGGAGAAGGCCACCAAGACTCACCAGCAGCGGCGGATCGCCCTCGACCCCGACACAGTAACCGTGCTTCAGGAGCACAAGCTGCGTCGCTCATCTGAGGCGAAGACGCTCGGCCTTGACCTTGCGGAGGATGCATACGTGTTCGCCCTCGATCCTGGCAACCGAACCCACCTCCTTCCCGACTCGGTAAGCCAGCGCTACGGGAAGCTGGTCGCGCGGCTTGACATCGACACTCACCTGCACAACCTCCGCCACTACTCGGCGACCGAACTCATCGCGGCCGGCGTCGACGTCCGAACCGTCGCCGGGCGGCTTGGGCATGGTGGCGGAGGTACGACGACGTTACGTGTGTACTCAGCCTGGGTCTCCGAGTCGGATCAGCGCGCGTCGCACAGCCTGTTCGCCCGCCTGCCGACACGCCCTGAGCCCACGACGCGGACCGAGCTGGCTAAGACTCAGCCGCAGGCGCCGTACGAGAAGGTTGCCGCATCACTGCGGGCGGACATCCTCGACGGCGCGCTCAAGCCAGGTGAGCCCTTGCCGACGCTAACTGAGATCGCCAGCAGTGCTGGAGTCTCGGTCGGCACCGCTCACCGGGCGACTACTCTCCTGCGTGACTGGGGTCTCGTCGAACCGGGCACCGCGAGGCGACCTGCGGTTGTCTCGTCTGATCCGAAATCCTGAAGCACCGAGCAATGGCGTCACCCGGCGCAGGACCGATGGGGTCCCCGGCCTCGGCGAACCGAACTGGAGCCTCGAAAGACCCGGTTGCGCCGCGTCTCACTCGCCTGGACCGGTGGGGCGCTGGCGGGTTCAAGCGCTACTGTCTGGTCATGACCGAGGAGACACGCATCGCGTTGAAGAACTACGACTGGCTCGTGCGTAATCGTGGTCCCGACGACGTCGAACTCGCCTGGGGCAGTAACACCATCGTGTACGGAGACGGCGGCGAGGTCATCGAAACACTCTGCGAGTCAGGTTTCACACCCGCAACGAGATGATGCAAAGGTCGCCTGTGGCCAGAGATTCCCTTGACCGTCACGAATCACTGGTGGCGGGCGACGTTTGACATCGCTACGAGGTGGCCGTCGAGGGATGTGACGTCGATACTGCCGGTACCTCGGCGCATTCCGAGGCGACCGCACCCAAGAACCTCGGGGTGGCGGTTGGTTAGGTCGTCGAGGACAGTGTCCGAGGAAGTCGCTATGCGGTGACGGCACTGCGCGGGAGAATGGGAGGCCGACTCCGATCAGCGCGTGCCCTGGAGCAAGTAGGCCGGCTGCGGGTCGACATGGCTGAGCGGATCAGGAACAAGGCACTCACCGGTAGGGCTAAGCTCCCCAGCGCCGAGGCACGAGCGGCAGTACATCGGTATGGTGCTCAACTAGCCAGCGTTAGAGTAGATGGACGTCGGCCTAATCGGGAGTTGGGCATGACCTTTGCTGGGCGTCGCTATGCACGTGTCTACGAGGTGTCGTCACGGCGGGGCGACCTGCAAGCTTTCCTCCAAGCGGCGGCAGAGGCGGCCGGCTGCCGGATTCTCTTCGCCAGCCCTCGGACGCGCGCGCCGAGCTATCTCGGCGTTCAGGGGCCTGGCGACGAACGTCTCGGCCTGCTGGTCTACCTGTTCCGAATGAGCAGGATCGCGACACGGAACAGGCCCGATGATGAGTCCAAGGGTCAAATTCGCTACGGCAGTGAAAGCAGCTGGCACACCGATGATCATCAGGTTGGCAAGGACATCGCTGGTGTGGACACTACGCTAATTCTTGGGGTACATCTCGAATACGGCTTGTTCATCGGACTCGACCCGCGTCTGTATGACCCACTGCCGATGGGAATCTCCTTCTACGCCAAAGACGCCGATCTGCACGACGCAAAAGTGCAGGGATGGCACGTCTGGGAGCGGGTGAACCGTGCGGGCTCGGTGCGGGCGGCCCCGCGCGCACAAGGCGGCCTCGAGACCATGGTCGGCTTCAGGCCCGAGCGGCTTCTTGACTATGTAAAGTTCGAGAGGAAGGCCAGCGATTTCGGGCTGGATCAACCCTTACGTTTCTCCGTCGCCGCTGCTCACCGGGAATTAACTGCATACCCCGACGGCAATAGCCTCTCTAATCTTGGGGGAGGTCGTCCCCACGACCTTGAACGTCTCTTTGACATTAGTAGTCAGGAGCTACTCGAGATAATCTCGACTAGAAATCGCTTACAGGTGGCAGTTCGTGGAGGTGTAGCCGAGCATCACCTCGAAAAGCAGCTCCGAGTCGACCCAGCCGTCCAATCCGTGCGGAGGCTCGACCGAGACGGCCAACCCGACTTTGACGTTCAGCTCGTGAGGGGACGTAGGCTGCTTGTGGAATGTAAGAATGCGAGTCCCAAGCTGTACAAGAATGGCGACTACAAGGTCGAAGTTCAGAAGACCCGCACCTCAAAGAGCGATCCGGCGAGCAGATACTACCGTACCGACCAGTTCGACGTTCTCGCTGCCTGCATGTACGCGCCAACTGGTGCATGGACATTCCGGTACCGTCGTGCTGCCGAACTTGCGCCACACGGCGACTATCCGCATCGGATCATGGCGCTGCAGCGGATAACTTCCGACTGGGCGCGTGACGTTGCGGGCGCATGAGTCACGCTGCGGTCCAGAATGCGCCGCTCAAGAAGTCGCTGGGACCAGCGGACGAGCCGACTGATTTCGCATTGCTGCAAACGACTGTTCGTCAGGGTCCGCCGGCTACGAAGACAGGACGGTCGCGGCCGCGGCACTCGGGTCGCGTCTTACCGCGCACTCCCAGATCCGCACTACCTTCCAGCCCGCCTGCTCAGCGAGCTTGGTGGCTGCGTCGTCCCTTTGCTTGTTGCGTTGCATCTTCTGTTCCCAGAGCGCGGCGTTCGGACCGGTGAACGGGCCCTTTCGTCCGTGCTCGGGACATCCGTGCCAGTAGTCCCCATCGACGAAGACGGCGATACGGCGGCCAGGCAATACGAGGTCAGGCGTGCAACCCGGAGCGATGCGGCGGTGGAGGCGGAAACGCGCGCCGTGTGCATGGAGAGCTCGGCGGAGAAGCAGCTCGGGCTCCGTGTCCGTCTTTCGCCGCCCTCGGAGGTGTTGCCCAGCCGAGGTCTGCACCCAGCGCTTGGACGTCATCGCTCGTTGACAAGCACCTGTACGACTTTTTCCGCGAGGAGAGGAGGGACTGAGTTGCCCAGCTGAGCCTGAACCGATGAGCGGCTACCCACGAGGTCGAAGCTGTCTGGGAACGTGAACAGCCTCTTTAGTTCGGGTACACGCAGACGACGGTTGTCCCAGTGGAAGGGCCCGACGTTTGGGCCAGGCTGCGCCTGGATCGTCGGCGAGGGCCTGTGGGGATCAAGCTTCAACAGGAATGACCAGTACCGGCTGCGCCACTTGAAGATTGGGTCTGAGTGTCCACGTTCGGCGGTGTAGTGGAGGTAGTTCTCTCCAGGTGGGATGTCGGGCAGCAGTGCCCCCCATTGCCCCTTAAGCACTTCCTCCTGCTCAGGCTCGGACACCAGGTTCTCAAGCGCCTGTCCGGCCGTCACGTGGGGCTGGTCAGCTGAGCCAGTCGCGCGTCGCTCCCAGCGGCCGCCGTGGGTCGCAGGTGGGTGTTCCGGGAGCTTCTGGCCCTTGCGCACGCCAATGACGAACAGCCGAGGACGAGCCTGTGGTACACCGTAGTCAGCAGCGTTCAACACCTTTGGCCGGGCGGTATATCCAGCATCAGATATCTCGCGCATGAGCCTGTCGAACGCTGGCCTGCTTGCTCGGTTGTTGTAGGTCAGCGCATAGACGTTCTCAAGCACGAAGGCACGGGGGCGCGCCTCGGCTAGGACCCTCGTGTACGCCTGGAGAAGGCTCGCGCCGGGGTCCAGTCCTGCCCGCTTCCACTCCAGCCAGAAGCCCGACTTGGAGAACGGTGTACATGGTGGACCACCCACGAGGAGGTCTGGTCGCTCCCGGGCCTTCAGGCCAGCCGCCCGAAGTATCTCGCGCGTCGGCACCTCCAGGATGTCTCGCTGGATGACAGGAGACGCTAGGCCCGGGAAGTTCTTCTCCATGGTCGCTGCAGCGTCGCGGTCATACTCGACGGCCGCGCGCACGGAGTAGCTGGCTGCCTCCACTCCGAGGTCGAGTCCGCCAGCGCCAGAGAACAGGGAGATGGCAACGCCTCGAGTACTCACGCAGCTAACCATGCCAGGGCGGTCCGACGATTGGTCGGCGGCGCGCTCACAAGGCCTCGTGGTCGCGGGGCCCGGCCGGGCGGTGACTCTTCCGGAGCGCCTCAATCTCGTCCCGCTGTTGCTGGACCAGACGGTCGAGCTGCCGCTGGACCTGAGGGCTGATCTTGAACGGGTAACGCCTCCAGTAGTCGTAGAAGTCCTTGGCAGTCCCGAACTCCCCGCGGCCGGCGCGGAGGTCATCCAGCCCGTCCACGGCGCCGATGTACTCCCGGGTCGTCGATGAACGTTGCCGGCTTCCGATCCGCCATGGCTCCTGCACGATTGCCTCAAGGTCATCGCCGCGACGAGTGGCGTCCCTGTTCAGTGTGTGTAGATCAGGATCAAGTCCAGGCGGCTGACGTACTCGTTGAACGGCCTGAACGTCCCGGGCCAGCGTAGGTCCGGCCACTTGAAGTACGTGTTTCCTGTGTACAGCGCGATCCTGCTCTGCGTCCTTGGCCGACCTCTTGTCACGGCTCGCCGAGCGACCTTGACATCCAGCGCATGGTGCCCGCCGCCGAACGCAGAACCGCTCAGCTCTAGGTCGGGGTAGCTGCGCTCGGAGCCGCGCTGCGCCTCTGCCCCAGGGAGAAGGGTCAGCCGGTCCATAAGGAAGTTGACAACCGACACCTCAAGCACGTTGGCGAGTGCGGCTGGCTCCTGCGGGAGTGGTAGCAGGTGCCCACCGTCAGCGAGACGAGACTCGAGCCCTTCTGGATCGGCGGCCTTCAGCGGCCAGGTACTCGCGGGGCTTGCTCGCCGAAAGAGGCCCCGCACGTCGAAGGCATACTCCGCGCACTGGTTCCTCAACCATGCCAGTGACTCAACGACCTCATCCACGCTCCAAGAGTGACAGATACGTCATATTTGTCTGTAGTGCCCTGCCCGACCTGGCCGCCTGCTCGAACGGTGCCCCCGACGATCCCCGCTTCCAGTCGGCACAGCCACGGCTTCGACGGCTGGGTCCTGCCCGCGCCGGGACCGCCCCGGGCGCCCTTCCCGCAGTGCGGGAAGAATGCGCGGTCAAGGCACTGGTTCGGTGCGTAGCTGACTGGCCGGGGAGTGACGAGCCCGCGACCACCTGATGCCCATACCGCTAGTTGTCGTCATTGCGACAAGCGGCGGAGAGGACCAGATGCGATCCTCGCCGACACCGACGTTCGCCAGCCACATCGACCTCAGCCGTGCAATCGGCTGCGCTACCTACAGAAGCCGTCGCAGTACGGCCAGAGGATATCGGTCCAGTTCGTACAAGTCCGACATCCAGACGGTACAGGCACGGCCGCTGCCCTCGAG
Source organism: Actinopolymorpha sp. B11F2 (assembly GCF_040195635.1). Taxonomy (NCBI): domain Bacteria; kingdom Bacillati; phylum Actinomycetota; class Actinomycetes; order Propionibacteriales; family Actinopolymorphaceae; genus Actinopolymorpha; species Actinopolymorpha sp. B11F2. Next base: position 352,060 of record NZ_JBEFTX010000005.1, read on the forward strand.
AGTCGTACGCACCTCCTTCTGCTGCTCCGTGTACAGAGGTGGCTCACGCCGCCAGAGAGGGTGCCCAAGAACGACGGCGGTCTGCGTCCTCGCGTTGAGCAGTGTCGGTGTCCCAGCAATGACCTCGAACTCCAGGCCGAATCCCGCCCTTACGAGGCTCTCGGCGACCACGGCAGCTCGGCCAAACCAGCGCTCCCCCGGCAAGGGCACTCCAGCGGCGAGGTCGAGCATGTCGAGGGCGAGACGCCAGTCGAGTGCTCCGTGCAGGCGCCGGTTGTCGTAGGACCGGAGGCAGTCGGGGCAGGAGGTGTTGCAGTCAGTGTGAGATGGCATCTCCCACCGGGCGGTGAGGCCCTGGCGAGCGTCGGCGAGGATGCGTTCAAATACCTCCTTGCTTCCGAGTTCAGTGGCGTAGCCGGCTCCGTTCTGAAGTGCGTCCGCCAGGAATACGCGGAAGGTTGCCGTGCCGTCGGACTGGACGGGGTGCAGGCCCATGACCAGCTCCTGGGGGTCGATGTCGAGGGCCACCTGACTCGCGCGTCGTAGCGCCTCTGCCAACGACCAGAATGCTGCCCGGCCGGCCGGGAGCTGCGTGCGGTCAGACGGCACGACACCGTTCGGCACGTCTGGCCGGTCAAGCCCGATGACCACGACGTCGGTCGTGCGCAGCTCGCCGATGGCGGCCTCGCCACGTCCCGTGCCTTCCGGTGCAGTCCAGGCCCGCGAGTACAGGGAGCTGTCGGGTACGACTACGGACCCATCACGTAGCTGTCTCAGCTCGAAAAGGCGTCCCCGGTTGTCGTTTACTTGCACGATCTGCGCCTGCTCGTAGGTCTCGACGCTGAGCGTCCCGACCTGCTCGACGTGCTGGGCCCGACCGGTGATGGCAAGGCTTGGCTGCCGGGCCATCGACGTAAGGTCGTTCTCGTCGTTGTAGTCCCTAGGGCTGTACGAGGTTCTGAACCCGAGTGGCTGGTAGAGGTCGAAGGTCCGGAGCGGGGCGCCGCAGACAGCACAGGTACCGTCGTTCGGATCCGTGGTGGTGGATCCGCACGTACTGTCTTCACAGGTTCCGAGGGGCACCGGTGGGCCAAGCGGGTCCTTGGCGACGGCTCGAGGCCCTCGGATGTCGTAGGCGGCGAACCCCACGACGGTGTGGAGCCATCCGTCCCTCACTACTAGGGAACCTGGTGAGAAGCTCGACACTGCCATGTCAAGCGAACGGTCGGAGACTTCGGCGGCGTCGAGCCCATCCCGTGTCTTCACCGATCGTCCGTAGAGACTGCGTACGCGCGTAGGGAAGCCGAACATCGGAACCACACCGGCGGCCGCTAGCAGTTCACTGAGCTCCTCCTGCGTCCACGACTCACGCCGAATCGCTGCGTCGACATCGGTCACGAGCTTGCTTCGCGCCCAGGCCTCTAGGTCGGCGACGTCGTCCGGGTCCAGTCCCGTCAGCACCGTCAGACGCCTCACAACAACCGGAACGTCTGGTGAGGTGGCCAGCCAGGCGGCGACCTCAGGGCGACGGTCCTGCCACTCCGTGGCCAGTCCGAAGGTGCCGTGGATGCTCTTCTGGGTCCAGAGCGGCTGCTTGGACACTGCTAGAAATGCACGCCGCAGCAGCTCGGCCGACAGAACACGCTGGACGATCCTCCTGCGGCCGAGGTCTAGGAATGGTTGGGGCGGTATGTCGCCGGTCATTCGCTGCGTGTTGTTGAAGTAGTAGTCGTCATGCGTCCGGTCGCGACACACGGTGAGCGCGTACGAGAACGCCTGGCCGGCACGTCCTGCACGGCCGACGCGCTGCTGGTAGTTGAAGCGTTGGGGCGGCATGTTGGCCATCAGTGTGGAGCGCAGTGACCCGATGTCGACACCAACTTCCATCGTCGTCGTGACGCTCAGGACGTCGAGTTCGCAAGTGAGGTGGTTTTCGGTTGGCTCCGGCAGCAGAACACCCTTGAACCAGCGTTGGCGCCGTCGCTGCTCGTCTAGCGGTTTGGTCTGGCCGGTTAGCTCGGCAATGGCAAGCCTGCGTGGCTTCAGACGAGACAGCCAGGCGTAGTAGTCGTCGTCCATGTCGGTTGCAGGCCCCTCTACAAGGCCAACTCTCGCGCAGCTGCGGTTGGCACATACGTCCGCGGAGGCGTGAAGGTGCCGGAAGTTACAGTCAGGGCAGCGCCATACGCGGTCCCCGGCGCGCACGACTGCTAGACGGGCGGTCGCGGCCTGGATTTGGAGCTGCCATCCCACCGCGGCAACGCGGGTGAGTGAGTCTGTAACCCAGGGTACGAGCTCGTTCATCTCGACGTCATGGCGGTTGCTTACCCGCTGCAGGTAGCGGCGTATTGGGGCAGGAAGCTTGTTCTGGGGATAGCCGTACTCTGCGCCGGTGTATCGACGGGCAGCTCCCAGGAGTCGGACGCAGGAGCAGAGAACCTGGTACGCAGTCTCGGGGTGGACTGGTGGAGTCGTCCGGTCGGTCTCGCGAGGTTCAACCCAGCCAAGTCCTACGGACTCGATGTCGCGGCGGGCGCGGTCGAAGACGGCCTCAGCCAGATGGGTGTTGAGGAGGTTAGTAAAGATGGCTTGTGCTTGCAGTCGGGTTGTCCCTGGTAGGGGTTCCCACATTCCGGACCTTGGCGGCGTGAAGGCACGGTACCAAGGAGATTCATCCTGGTTTGTTGCCACCGAGGGGCCGGCTCCTCCGACTGGTACACCCAGTTCGACGAGGCGGTCGGTTAGCGTCTGTCGGAGCTCTCCCCAGCTGAACCGTGGAGCGCCGCTGTCTGCCAGTTGTGCCAGCTGTTCCTTCTCGTGACTTTCGAGGGGTAGGAATCTTTCCTTCTGTATGAGCATCCAGAGGTTTGGGTTCTGCCCGCTGACCTCTTCGAACACCAGCTTCTCGGCGCTGTTGAGGGAGCTCATATTGGTGGCTGCCTTGCGAAGGACCTCGACTGCATCGGGGGGATCCTGTTCGAGCGCCTGTTGCACCAGCTGACGGGTGAGGTCCCGGAAGTGGTTGCGCGCTACACCGGCAGCTGTTCTAGCTGCGTCGTCGCGGCTGTCGGTGAACACGATAGTTCGGGACTCGGCCGAGGTTGACCCCATACTGCGCACGAGCTGTGAGAGGTAGAGCTGCGTGGACTGGGCAATGCCGGAGGTGTGGGCGCGGATGGGGCTGCGAACGGTTCCGCTCCAGAAGATGTCTAGGTCGGTGTTGGTCCCCAGTACACCGCAGCGGGGGCAGCGGTCTGGAAGCGCTGGCGTGCCGCCTGACATGGTGGGGGGGACGCCACTCACGGTCATGTACCAGCCAGTCGGATCATGTGAGGTCCCGTTCAGGAGACCAATGGCTGGGTCGTACTCGGCCATGGAGAAGGAGAACCGCGCCTTCTTCCCGTCTGGGAGGCCGCCCTTCTGCCAGGACGGGTCATCCTGGATGGGACGGTCGCCGGGCCAGTACCACATGTACTGGCCGTACCTTCGGCTGAAGACGGGTTCGGCGTCCAGTGCGGGGATGTCGGTAGCGTTGGGACCGAGCAGAACGCCGCCGCCCTCCTCAGCTACGTGGTCGAGAACGAACCCGCCAAGGCTGATGTCGCCGCAGTCGTAGCAGTACAACAGCTCCAGCACCCGGGAGCCGCAGTCGGGGCAGGTAGAAGCCGGAACGGTGAGCAGCCGGCCGATGGTTCGACCGCTCTTGTCGTCCTTGGGGACGCCACGGCACTGTGAGTTCGTGCAGGCCCAGAGGCCTCTTGCGGCGCGGACGAAGAGGTGGGCCCGGAGCGGGACACTGGCGTGCCCGGGCCGGACGGTCGCGATTGCGTTGAGGACGGTCCGCATCGCGGTGCCGTCATCCGGAGTGTCGAACAACCGGTTGGCCACGCTAGTGACTGGTGTAGCGCGCAGTCTGCCTTCGTCCTCGTCGCGGCAGGCCAGGGCGACGGCCCGGGAGAGGTCGTATCGCTGAGCCAGGACGTCCGGGGTTTCGGCTGCTTCGAGTACGCGTTCGCGAGACAGGGTCGTTGGTGGACCTAGGTCACGCGGCCTACCAGCTGTGACATAGAACGATGACCTCGGGACGCCGAAGAACTCCTCCAAGTAACACAACCCGTCTGTTCCTTCGCTTAGTGATGCGCTCGTGGCGATGCATCGAAGCTTTGGGCTGTCGGGCTCCAGCCCGAGTCGGGACAGTAGGTTCCGGATGACCATGGCGACCTCGCTGCCCTGCGTGCCCCTGTACAGGTGGAGTTCGTCAACCACGAGGGTCAGTACGTGGTCGTCGGCCGCGTCCAGCCAGTCTGCCGTTCTGCCGAAGAGGTCGTCCTCGACCTTCCGCATAAGTACTGCGTTGAGCATCGAGTAGTTGGTGACGAGGATGTCGGGCGGGGCAGCCACCATGTCCCATCGGACCAGCATCTCGTGTGCGCTCGGGTCAGAGAACTGGGCGAGGTCCTCCTCCGGGACTCCAGCGGCCCGCAACGTGTTGAACTCGTCGCCTATCCTTCGGAGGTCGGCCGCCAGGTCGGCGGCCTTGCTTCCGGTGCTTCCCTGCAGCGGTGGCCGACCAGATCCAAGCGTGTTGCCCGTGTAGCGACCGAACCAGAGCGGTGTTGTCGGTCGGACTGTTCCGATGCGTCGGATCGCGCGGCGCAGTCTGACGATCTGGTCCTCCACAAGTGCGTTGGTTGGGTAGAGGACTATCGCCCGCATTGCAGCTGGCCGGGTCTCGTGGGTCCGGCTGGGAACCCATGACGGGGAGTCTTTGGCAGTCCACCAGGCATCGCGGGCCGGCTGTGGCTTCCAGGTACGTGACTCCTCGACCAGCCGGAGTAGCGCTGGTAGCAGGAAGCTCTCCGTCTTACCCGAGCCGGTACCTGACGTGACGACAACGTTCCGCTCATCTTCATCGCCAGGACGGAACGTGTGCCGTATGGCGTCGGCCTGATGCTGGCGGAGGAGCACCGGGCTGCCTTCCGCCACGAAGGATCCGAAGAGAGCCCGGCCGACGGTCTCTGCCGTCTCCTCGGAGATCCCCGCCTCTCGACAGACCTCTCTAAGAGGGACGTCAGCGTCGTAGGGGACAACAGGTTCGAGGAGCGGGTCGGTAAAGAGTCGACCATCATGGTCAAGTCGCCGTCGCCTCTCCGCCATGAGGCGAGGGTCCCGCAGCCAGAAGGCGGTGTCGAAGTAGCGCAGATAGGACGCACGAATGTCGTCGTAGACCGAGAACGGGTTAGCTGGCATGGTGACTCTCAGTTTCAGCTAGCGAGGGCGCGGGCGAGCAGTGCAGCGACGTCCGCGGGAACGTTGTGGTATATGAGCTTGCGATGCTGGACGTCGCGGGTCGGTAACCTTCCGCTGCACAGCACGGCTGCGCGCCCGTACAGGCCCGGGAGGTCGGCACCCAACGGCACCGCCAGCTGGGCGGCGTGGTGGTCGTATGCGATGAGCGGGCGGCCGGTCCGGCGTGCCTCAAGATGCTTAACTAGCTGGACCGTTCCGATGGCGGCGTTACCTTGGGCTACGTCCTCGCCCGTGCGGAACACGTCGGTGGTTGCGAAGGCAGACTCCAGGCGGTATGCGCCAGGAGATGCCGTCACCCCGGTGGATACCCACGACGCGGACGGAGGATGGAACCGCGTGGCGCGTCGGGACCCGGGCATCGGTACCCGCGGAAGACTCTGCTCGACTTCGCATAGGGACGGCAATGCCCGCGCCAGCCTGGGCGCGGCGTCCGGAACGACGCCAGCGGCGCCAACCTCCTCCGCGGCGTCGCCGACTGCCGCAGCGTCCACACCGCTAACGATCCACGAGCTCGGCCCGTCTCCCACACGCCTGCGTGTAAGCCGTCCGCCGAGCATCTCGGAGCGGCGACATAGCTTCTGGCGCATCGCTGGAGTCCAGGCACCTGTGAGGAGAAGCGAACCCCCTACGAGCTCGACGAGGTACGGAGGCGTAACCCTCCACTGTTCTGGCTCCAGCATGGACCCTCGAGACACCTCTACATGACCCAGCGCCTCGACAGCTCGAGCAAAGGTGTCTACGAACAGGCTGGATCCTTCGATCTGCAGAGCGAGGCGCTCGAGCCATCCGAAGCGTCCGCCGCCAGTGTGCACAAGTGCGTCGAGCGCGTCGTCCCAAGCCGTAGCTTCGCTCTTCACGCCGGGGAGCACCTGGACGTCTACCTTGGGCGGGGCATGGGCCTGCAGTCGCGGCTTCCGCCTCGAACGACGGATGGAGTACCACGCTGGGAACCGCTTCACCAGGCCGCACGTGCTGCAGGTTCCAGTCACTAGTGGTGACGTCGCCTTGCCGTAGAACGTCGGTAGCTCGATTCGGTGCGCACCGGTGACGACGCATGAGGTTGGGTCCGGCGCCGCGACGACGATCGGGCGAATTCTGGCGCCGTCGGATGGCTTCGCCTCGGTCCACCAGACGGTCGCCGGGGCACCCGGGAGCCAGCCTTCGGGCTCCTCGGCCTTCGAGACAAAGGGACCGTTGACCTCGGCCCTTGCCCACTCGTTCGCAGGTTCCGCCGCCAGGACCGTCAGCGGCCGACTTAGGTCATGGACCAGCGATGGGGCGGTTTCCCAGCTGAAGAGGTCCGGCGTCTCTGACGAGCGCAGGCGCAACAGCGTCTGCTGTGCTACGCGCCCACCCCTCACGAGGGCGAGCTCGTAGTCGCCGTCGGGTAGTGACTCAGTAGCGAGGTCTACCACCAGCGACGGCTGTGTACTGGTCCATGTCTGTGCCTGCCCCCCACCGTCCGACCCTCCCAACGGAGTCATGGTGACCGCTATGGACTTCGCGTCCTGGACGACCGCGCGGACCTCAGGAGGTCGCAAGCTCGACCACTTCCGTGCACGCCCGGGCAGCTTCAGTCCGCCAGCCAACGTGAGCTGCGATGAAACGAGCGGTACGAGTGCGTTGAGGTCGCTGCGGGCGGGCTCAGCCGAGAGGGTCGCCATCACCTGAACGTCGGTGATCAGCACCCATCCTGCGGGGAGCCCCGGGAAGATGTTGTGTTCCCGAAAGCCTGGACGTGCGACCACAGCAAGCATCTGCATCACGTCTCGGCGCAGCGCATCCTGGTCCTTCACCAGCAGCATGACGTCCTCGCCAAGTTGCACTCGCTCACACTCGCTGTATGCATTGATCAGGTCGTCTCGACGCAGCGGCACTACCCGGCGTGGATGCCTCCGAACCTCTTTGCCCGAGTCCGGATCCTGCAGATGCAGCAAACCCTCCACCAGTGATCCCGGATCGACCTCGCCGAAGGCTCGCGGCCGCACGCGCAGGCCCGTCGCAGGTAGCAGATCGAGCGTCGGGCTTCCGGCAGCGCTCAGCACTGACAGTCTTCGCGGAGAAGCCTCGGTTCGGAAGTCCGCAACAAACGACAGCTCCAGCTGAGGTCGTGGGAACCGGCGAAGCAGGCCGACCAGCTGCACCGCACCGGCCGCCTGCCAACCGTTCCCTTCGAACTCGGCGTGAGCACCATCCCAGTGTTGAAGCTCGATCGCAGCAACTGTCGCGATGCGTTCCTGACCAGCGCCTCGAAGCCACAACGACTGCAGACCCTTGCTAGTCGGACATGGGTTCTGCCTGATCCATGCGTCAAGCAAGGGCACCATGTCCGCGGGCGGCAGCTCAACACCAGGCGGTAAACCAAACTGACTGAACATCCGTGGGAATCGCCGACGGTCTGTAGAGCGGACCAACGCCTGAGACATTGGGAGCCCCACATACCGATGGCTGAGCGCGTAGGAGGTCGGTAACCCGTACCTGCCATCTGCTGCAGACAGCCAATCGCTGAGCGCCCGCCAGAATGACTCCGCGTGCTGCCGGTAGGCCGTCGTGAGCTTGTCTTGAGCGGATCGATCATCCACACGCAACAGCTCGAATAACCGAGGATAGTAGGCGTGCGCCGCATGGTCAGAGTCCGCTGCCATCGCCTCGGCCGCGAGTGTGAACACACCAAGCAGCGCGATCACCGGTGGCGGCTCAGGCTCCTGATGGCGTGCTCTGGCCAAGCGCAGGCCCTCCTGCCAGGCGCGTAGTCGCCCGATATGCCCACCGAACACGGGCGCGTGCCCGTCAAGCCCTAGAGTTCCCCGCGTCGCGGATGACAGGTGTTCGGCGGCCCTGACAGCAGGCACTCCTGCACGTCGGGCGACTGCCGCCAGAACATCCTCATCCATGTCCAAGTACACGGGAGTCTCGGCGTTCTCCGCCGAGAACACGACCTCGCACAGCGCCTTGTTCAACGCCAGGTACATCTCCCATTCGCCAACCGCCACGTCTACCACCGCCCTCGGGGACCAGCAGTTTTCCCGGCCACGCAGCCATGATTGGTCACTCAGCAAAGACCCCCGTGCGCCGCCGGTCCGAGCCCTAGAGACCACACCAACTTCATGACTAGGGCGCGACCACCCAGTGGTCGGCCCAGAGTAACCCCACCGGAGCCATTGCGTGTAGCGTACACGCAATGGGTGGTGGTGTCGAGGGAACCGCACAACGCCTGGGTCGACCGGAGTCCCGAGTGGCCGGCAATTCTCTCTCCCGTCGTGCCTGTAGGGGTCAGTGGTGACGGCCCAGCGGCCCGTCCACCTCACCCGGCCGGTTGGTGCTACCCCACATGCCATCGCCGCGAGCGGCGAGAGAGGCCCTCGATGGGCGATCGGCCCCCTCAGGAGTGGCTACCTGCGCGTTCTGACCCTTCCCTGCCTGAGGCCTCCGACAAGTGCACGGCGGCACGACGCTCTCAGACCTCCCGCGTCGGCTACTGGCGCTGTGGATAAGAGGTGCGCCTGCGCTGGCGGTGGGATCTGGTCCAGGTGGTGGAGCGGCCCCGTTGGTAGGCGGTGAGGTGGCCGCGGCGCCAGAGCAGGTTCCAGAGCAATGAGCGGCGGGCGAGGACGTGGGCGGTGCGGGTGCGTCGTCCGCGGATGCGGACCGCTCCGACGACGACGATAAGCGGGCGGACTTCGACACTGCCGCCGGTGACTCGGGTGAGGGCTTCTGCGGCGCGTCCGGCTTTCAGGTGGCGCCGCGGTGATGTTTGGTGTTGATCGTGAGCACGCCGCTGGGTCCGATCAGGAGGTGGTCGATGTCGGCGCCGTGCTCACCGATCGGTATCGCGTGGAGCGTCCGCCATCCGTGAGGCGGGCCTACCACAGCGTGCGACCCACCAGCCGCTCACCTCGGCCGCCGGTCCGCCAGGACACGTCCTGGCGCGGAACCCGAGCAGCCGGCCCAGGCGGGACCAGCCCGTTGTCAGGTTCCTGGCTGCCGGCCAGGTGAGCGTCCGCTGCCACCCTTCGGCCGTCGCGAGCTCGGCCACCTGGTCGGTGATCTCGGCCATCAGACCGGCAACCTTCTCCACCAGCGTCGCAGCGGACACCTTCCGTGTTCTTCTTGCTCTTCCGGCTTGCCCTGGTCTTCCTCGCGGTACTCAACAGTCCCCCTCTCCGCTCCCTACCGACCGGTGGTCTCGTCCCAGCCGGCCGACCCTTTCCCTTGCTGTCCCGGCGCCGAAGAGTCAGCGGGCGTACAAGCGACCAGAGCGCAAGATGGAGCGCCCGCAGCGGAGCTTACGGAGCGAGGACGAACGATCTTGCGTGACGGGAGCGCGCCCGCACACTTGAAGTGCCGGGATGGCAAGGACCGGTTTTGGAGCAGCTGTGCGCCGAAAGCGCTCCGTGGCCTTCGAGGGCTCTCGCGACCAGGGCGCTCACGCGATGCGCTTCCGCCGCTCCAGCGTCTGCAGCGACCTCAGGCAAATTTCCGGCATGGTCCCGACCAGCCGCAGCGTCTCGGCATCGACATCGTGGTCAGCGAACGCTTGCCGCAGCTAGCAGCTGCTGTACCGCCTGGCCCTTCACGTCGGCGGACACAGTCAGTCCGCTGCCCTCGATGCGCAGGCATCGCCCGACGCAGCTTGTCCGGGTCCACAATCTCTCCGGGACCCGCACAGCCAGCTCCGGCTGTGCGGCGTCTTCCGCGAGCGGGCAAAGACAGCCACCTGGCGCGCTCGCGGTGAATCAGCAGCCTCTCGCAGCTGCGGTCAAGCTCGTCTACCTTGGCCATCACAGTCGCTCCTCACCGGCGATCGAGGGCCCGGCCAGATGCGTCACCGCCTGCCGGGCGCGCTCTTGTCAGATCGTTACGTCGTCGTCGCGCGGAACCGTCCGCTTCTCCGGCAAGCCCGGGTCCTGCACGAACCTCATCCGCACATGGGCAGCACCGGAGCCGTCCTGGCCCGGCCCACGGGTCAGGATCTCCGACACGTCCACCCGCGAGTTGTACCGAGCGATCAGTATCTCCCCGTCGTCGTACAGGTTGATCCACGTGCCGTCAGGCAGTACAATTCGCGTCCGCTCCCTGTGCTTCGAGCCTGTCTTCGGTGCCATTTCTCCTCCTCGTCGATGCCGCCGCCACTGTGACGGTCGTGGGCGCCCGGGCGTCGCACCCTGGCACGCGGCTGGCCGCCCTCCTTGCTCAGCTCATCGAGCACCGTCCGCCCCGCACAGCCGAAGCCAACGCCCGATGGCCCGCTCTTGTCAGTCCACTTCGCACAGCCTGTAGCTCGGATACAGCTCCACCGGGAACGGGCCGAGGAACGCGGAGGTCCCGTCGGGACATCCGATCGGCCCTGTCCGGGCGATCACGATCGCGCCCGACAGGTCGGGCTCGCCCCCCAAGCCCTCGTACGCCGCCGCGAACCCTGCCCGCCCTTGCGGCCCCTGCGGACCCTGCAGACCAGGCGGACCCGCCGGCCCGCGCGGACCTACAGGAGCCGCCGCCGCGTAGTGCGCTCCAGCACACCAACCGGCCGTGACACCGGCCGCCGGCCCGAGAACAAGCGCAGCCACCAGCAACAAGCCCCTCATCACCTCATCACCGCCTCGTACTCCTTCGCCTGGTCGGGGGTCAGGAACCGCGACACCCTGACCACAGTCGTGCCAGACAGGTAGTCGTACTCGCCCACCAGACCCGCCGCAGCCTTCACCACCTCGGACAGGTACTCGTACCGCTGCTTCGCCTCCTGCTCAGTAGCGAACATTTCTACCGATCCGCCCCGTTCGATCGCGTCCTTCTCCAGGTACTCCAGCTCCTCGTCCTTCGCTCGCGAGTCGTGGAACGCCGTCTTGGACAAGTAGCCACCAGGCCGGCCGAGCATGTCGTTGGGGTCGTCCTCGGCCGTGTACACGCGGAACAGCTTCACCGTCGGGATCGCCTCGGCCAGCTGCCGCGTCACCTGCTCAGCCGTCGGCTGCTTCGGCTTCTCCTCGACCTGCTCCACCTTCGGTTTCGCCCTGGCCGGTTCCTGCTCGTCCTTGGCAGCTGCCCCGCCACATCCGGCGAGCAGCGCTACCGCTGCGACCGCCAGGATCAGCTTCCTCATCGTTCTCTCCAGTCCACTCGTCGCACTGCCACTCCGGCGGTCGTGGGCGGGCGTGCCTTTGCACACGTCTGGCTGCCGGTCGCCCTCCCTGCTCACCCGAACGAGCACTTCCCGCCCGCCGGAGCCGACGCGAGAGCCGGGTGACCCTCGGCCCACACGAGGATCTCGGGCTGATCCAGACCCTTCTCGTCGAAGTAGTTGCGGGTCATGCCGCAGCCGGCGAACCCTGCCGCACCGGGGCTGTCGAACCAGTCGACGTCTTCGGGCTTCAGCTCCACCGACATGGCGCCGCCATCTACCACCTTCACCGACCTCACTGGCTGCGGGTCCGAGTAGTTCTCGTCGATCCACGCGAACACGTCCTGCCCGTCCACGTGCGGCTTCCGCTTGTCCGCCGGCTTCTCCTTTGGCGCCGGGGCGGCCTTCTCGGTCCCGCTGTCGGCAGGCGCCTCGGTGCCATCAGCCCCACCACATCCGGCGAGCAGCGCCAACGCTGCGACCGCCAGGATCACCTTCCTCATCGTTCTCTCCAGTCCACTCGTGGTACCGCCACTCCGGCGGTCGTGGGGCTCCAGCGCTCGAACCTGGTCGTCTGTCGGCACCCCTGCCTGCTACTTGACGTCCAGCAGCCACTGCAGCGGCAGGTCGTCCTGCACGGCCGTCGCGTCATCACTTGCTGCCGCGTACTCCACCGACGCGGCAGTCGTCCCCTCCACCACCGCGTACGTGATCCAGCCCGAGGAGCACTGCCCTTCCCGCAGCACCCGCTCCGGGTAGGTCGGAGCCACCGCAGACGGCGTGAGCACCGTCGACGCCGCGCTGCCGTCCTGGTACACGAGCAGCCAAGGCGCCGGACTCGTCGCCGTCGGAGGACCCGACCACTCCTTGATGCACACCCGCACCCGGATCGCGTCAAAGTCCTCCCCCTCCCTCGACGCCGGGAAGTCCGGCGTCGCCACCGACGGCCGGTACTCCAGCAGCGTCGACTCGACCACCGACCCGTCCCCGCCCCGCCAGACCTGCGCCGCACCTGCCTGCGCGGGCTCCTTCGGCTCTGGGCTCTTCGTCGGTTTCGGTGTCCTCGTCGCCTTCACCGTCGGCGTGGGCGTCGGCTCATCCGTCGGCTCACCACCACCACAGCCGGCCAACAGCGTGACCGCTGCCAGCGCCACTACCAACCTCTTCATCTCCAGTCCTTTCTCTCTCCAGGAGGTTCTCCTGGGCAGGATCCACGACCGGGTGCCATGGACCCGCTCGGGCCAGGGCCCTCCTCGGGGACTGGGAGGCAGGGCCCTGGCGGTCTGTGCTCTACGAGCAACTCGGGGACGACCGTCTGAGCCTCACCGCCCCGAATCAGGCGGCGAACCGGCGGCGTCTGGGCTTGGCCGCCTTCTCGGGCTCCGTCGCCTTCTCCGGCTGCAGGAGAACGTCACCCTCAGCTCCGCGCCAACAGCGCCATCTCGAGGCTCGCCAGCCCTTATTGCCGTCCGGCGTCAGTCACACGTGCCCGCACCTCATCGACTGCGCTAGCATCAGCGCCGACCACTATGTCGACCGGACGTCCTCGTAGACTGCCGCGTCGACCGCCTTCTGCGCGCCCACACGTCCGCCTGGCTCGTGCTGCCTATGTGCTCATCGCCCTCACCAGGCATGGCTTCGTATTCGGCAGATCTTGACTAATCGACCGCGCACGGAAAGCCACGTCTACCAGCAGGCGTGCACTTCGGTTACCCGGCGAGCACTTGCACGACTTCTTGTGCCATCTGGCCAGGTCAGAGTGGGCCCGAAGGTCTTCCCGTCGTTCTCGTCACGCACACGAATGGCAACGTACTGCGTGTGGAGGAATGCTGGAAGCCGCTATTCGCTATTCACGCGGCCGGCGAATTCACAGCCGCGTTCTGCTCACATTACACTGCACATGGCGATCTCCCCCCAGCAGGAGATCATTGTGAGGCAGTTCTCACCTGCCCGCAGGCCAATCACCAAAGTCGCCCTGCTGTGAATGCCCCCTTGCCGCCTCGCCGCGCATCTTCGAGCAGGAGCCCGAGCTGGTTTGCGCCGCTGCTTAGGCCGGTGAGATCCTTGCGTGCCCGTTCACAGACGTCCCTCATCGCCCGTTCGAACCCACGCTCGGCGGCTGACGACGCAGCTTCGGGCAGCCTGGCAGCCGCGCTCGGCGTTGACTACGGGGGCTGTTGGGCCGCCTCTTCCGCCGCGGTGTCATCAGGAACGCTTTCTCCCGCCGCTAAGTCGTTGCGGCGCATCGCATAGCCAAGGAGTGCGTCAACGGAGGTGAAGACCTCGAAGCCGAGTTCCTCGAGTCAGGCAAGGTCTGCGGCCTCCGGATCAAGGTCGAGGACGACCGGCTTGCCCCTGGCCGAGCTGGAGTCCGCTGGGCCAGGACGCCTTAGCGACAGCGAGCTCGCGGCCGGTCACCGGGTCGGCGAGATATCGGTGTCCAGTTCTGGTTCCGCGCAGCCCATTCGGGCTCGCCGTGATGTCAGAAGGTCATGGCCCGCCCGCGACGCCACAGCACACTGTGAGCCAATCCGCCGGATGCGGCACACACATGGCTACGCTCGACCAACTGCCGCGACGAGAGTGGGGTGGACTGGTGGCGGAGGAGAATCTCGAGGTTCGGGTGCGGTGGCGGGAGAATGGTGCCCGGTCCGAGCCGTACCGGATCTATGCGGATCCGGATGATACGCCGACGTTGTTGGGGCACCTGGAGGAGTTGGCTCGTAGCTGGAGCAATTTGGACTCTTCGCGCCGTTGGCTTGGCGAGTATGAGCTCGAGGTGCAGTCGATGGAGCGCGGCTGGGTGGAGTTCACGGTTCCGGGAGTGTCCGAAGACCCCTGGTAACAACCCGCTCGTCAGGTCAGCCCGCGGGTACAACGGGCGCTGGAAGTCGTGGCGCCAGGTGGGCCCGGGGCATACCGGGACCCTGCGGCAGCGCACTTCAGGGGAGCGAGTCGAGGCGTCGACTCCCCCGGGATTCCATGAACAGGGTGGTGACGCCCTGCTGGTGGAGTTCGATGATGAGCCGTTCGAGGCAGACCCGTCGGGCGCGCTCCTGCCGGCGCACCGGCACCGGCGAGGCGGCGACGACCACATGCACCTCGTCCAGGGCAGCAACTTGCTCGGCGGCGTGTTTGCGCTCGCGAGGTTCGAGGTCGTTCCAGTGCAGTTTGCCGCTGTGGTTGCCGCGCAGCGCACGCATGATCGTCCGGACATGGTCGCGGCGATTAGCTGGGACGAGAGTTGCGGCGAGGATGTAGAAGCCGGCGGACGCTCGTTCTGCGAACGACTCGTCCGCCCATGCTTCAGCCGAGGGCACGGTTCGGATGCCTTGGCTCGTATGGCTGACGACGTGCGCGCACGGACGTGTTTCCTGCTCGCCCGGTACTCGGTCCCGAAGACGCTTGCTCCAGAGACGGGTCGTGCTGCACGACGGCGGGATGGCACCCCGGGCATCGGAAGGGTTCGCCGGCCTTGTTTTCGCGCATGCGGATCGTCTCGTCGCATGTGCCGCACCAGGTTGGCCATTCCCTCGGTTTCTGCGGAGGGTCGGGTAGGTCGGCGAGTCGAGCCGCTAGAACGGCGTATGAGCTCTTCACGCCTTCGGGGTTTGCCCGGAGGTACTCTGAGAGTTTTTCGGCGCTCCAGCCGGCTTCTAGGGCTTCTGCGAGGGGTTTCTGCAGAAGCTTGGCGGACCGTTTTCCGATCCGCCAATCGGGTCCGAGGGATTCCAGGACCTCGCCGCCCTTGGCTTGCCGCTCAATCGGGCGTGGGTCTCGTGTTGAGTCGTTGTCTGCTCCTCCACCTCCTACGGTTTGCCCTTGTGGGCCAGGTGCCTCGCGCGTGCGCGAGCGCGCTCGGGTGGAGGGGGTTCTGGGTATAGGGAGGGTTGGGTGACACAGCTGTGACACCCCTGGGGTGTCACAGCTGTGACACCCCTGGGGTGTCATTTTGTCACCGGTGTCATTTTGACGCTGCGTCAGACTGTCACCGGTTGCGGACTCTTCAGTCGACTCAGGAATGTCTGGTGCCGTGTCAGTTGGACTGCCTGAAGGGGTTGTGGAAATCTCGGTGGATTCTCCAGTCGATTCCTGAACGTTGATGAGGGTGATCGCGTATGAATTGGACATCCGGCCCCCGGCCTTGCTGACTTCTAGGTGACCTTCCTCTGCGAGTTTTCCGATGAGTCGTTGGACGGTTCGCCGGGACATGCGGGTCTTGGCGGCGAGGGTGTTGATGGACGGGTAGGCGTTGCGGCCGTGGTCGTCTGCGGCGTCGGCGATGGCGAGGAGTAGGAGCAGCTCGCTCCCGGATGCTGCGGAGTGTTCCCACAGCCAGTTCATAACGCGGATACTCACAGAAGGGCTCCAGTGGACGTGCCGGCGGACGCGGCCGGGAACAGTTCAGAACAGAGTCTTGGGCGCCGGCGGCGAGTACGTGGCGGGCTGCGTCGGCGAGCTCGGTTCCGAGCCGTCCGGCGAGAAGGTCGTCCTGCAGCTGAGCTCGGGCCGTGTCGACGCCACGACCGTGGTAGCGGCCGCCGCAGATGCAGTTGCAATCGGGTTCGGTGGCGTCGTGGCAGTGGGCGTCGCAGCGTCGGATGCTTCGGAGTTGCCGACGCTGATGAGGTGGCCACGCGTGTTCCTCCTCTCGCTGGCGAGTGTGGTGGGTTGTACGAGGGCGTTGGTGCAGGCACGGCAGGGTTCGGTGTGCGAGGCCCGGCCGGTGTCGCAGAGGGGCTGGCCGTGGTTGTCGAACGTGTGGTCGCCGCACCGGTCGCATAGCCGCCAGGCGACGCCGAACCTCGGCCGGCCGGCGGGTGAGCCGGCCGGCGAGGTCGTTGCATTCGGCCGGTACGCCGACGAACACGGTCGGCGTGCACACGGCACACAATCAAGCCACGCGCCGCCTCCCGGCCCTACGGCCTGCCGAAGCTCAACGATGTGCCCGCGCCGCTGTTGCAGCGTTTCGGCGGCTGGGATCGCCTCGTGCGCCTGCTCGTCATGCCGGCGCAGCAGCTGCGCGACCGCTCGGCGGAGTTGGATCGGATCCGGGTGTCCGCATCGTTCGGCGATGGATTGTGCGTTGGATCTGATGATGCCGGCGGCGTCGGCTGCGAAACCGATGCTGTGCCCGGCGGCGAGGTGTTTGACGACGGTGAGCTCATCGGTGTTCGGCGGCTGGGCTGTGGCGGTGGTCATGCGGCGTTCCCCTTTCTGGCGTTCAGCTCGGCGGCATGGGTGCGTTTGAACCGGCGCCGTTCGGGCTCGGAAAGGCCGCCCCAGACGCCGAACCGTTCGCCACTTGTGAGTGCATGCTCGAGGCATTCGGCGCGGACCGGGCAGCGCCGGCAGACGGCTTTCGCCCCCTGGCTCGAGCCGCCGACGTCGGGGAAGAATGCCTCGGGATCGGTCTGCGCGCAGGCCGCGTCGGCGGTCCACCACCCAGGCGGCAGGAGTGCTTCGATCTCTGGGAGCCGGCTCATGCGGCGGCTCCCGTGTCGAACGCGACACCGGTGGCCTGGTCGAGGCGTACGAAGGTGACCGGCGCGGCGTCTTTGGTGGCCGGTGTGGCTTCGCGCCAGTGGTAGAGGATCCAGTCGTCCCAGGAGCAGTCACAGTCCCGGCCTGGATCTGCCGGGTCTGGTGCGTCGCAGTGCGGTGCGTGGACGTCGAAGGTGACCCAGGCGTGGTCGACGGTGGCGTGGTCGACGGTGATGCCGGGTCGCCACCAGTGTTGTGCGCGGATTCGGCGGTCGATCTCGCCGGTGTCGAGGTGGCCGATGAGCAGCTCGGTGCCGTCGCCGTAGACGTCCTCGACAATCGTTTCGGGTTCGGCGTCGCCGAACAGATCGTGCAGGGTGAGCGGTTCGGAGGCCATTAGGAGCTCACCTCCGCACCCTCGCGGTGGATGGCTCGGTCGCTCCAGGCAGGTTCGCACCAGGCCAGTTCCCAGCCGTCGAGGTCGCTGATGTGGTCGCGGATCGCCGTGGTGAGTGGCTCACCGAGCAGATGACCGGCGACCTGGGTGGCGGTGTGGTAGGTGCTGGTGACCCAGTGGTCGGTGATCGTGGACGTGGCGACTGCCGCGGCGTACGCGGCGGCTGCGGCGACGTAGAGCGGCAATCCGACGGCATTGCTGGAGGTGAGCATGCCGAGGCCAATGAGCACCGCAGCGGCTACGTACAAGGCGTTCGCGATGTGGCTGAAGATCCGTGCGGTCGCGACGATGTCGTGGGCTCCGGTGGCCAGCCGCGCTGCCTGGACGGCGAGCACGTGTCGGACGACCCGGGCGGGCTGGATCAGCAGGTCCGGTCCGACGATCAGCACCAGGTGCTCGTCGCGGTAGGTCAACTCGGCTGATGGGCCGCGGTGGAGGTCGACGAGGACTCGTGGTTCGTCGACGTGGAGGCCGTGGCAGTCGAGGAGGTCGCGCCACCGACCCTGGAGCACGACCGCGACTGGTACGGGCGGCGCGAGCAGGTCGCGGTGTACCCGGCGTACGAGGAAGCAGCCGTCGACGAGGAGGTTGTAACCCACCGCGGCCAGCACGGCGATGCCTACCCAGGTCCGGTCCAACGGCAGCAACTGAGGCATCAAGATGGCGACGGCGACGCCGAACGTCAGCACCGTGGAGATGAGGGCGATGAACGTCTCTATGGCTCTAAGAGCGATTCTGCGGGTGCGAGACACGGTTGAGGGTCCTTTCGGAAGGCTCGGGTCAGTGGGCGTGTTGCGCGCTTGGTGTGGGGTCATTGGCGTCGGCGTTCCGCCCGCGGATCGGCATCGGGGTCTGGCCGGTGTGCGAGGCAGCGGCGCATGTCGATGCCGACACCGGCGAGCAGCAGCACGCCGAGCACTGTCGGCATGAGGACGGTGAGGATGAGCCCGGTCGCGGTCGCGCAGAACCAGATGCCGGTACGCGCGTGCCAGGTGTCGGGGTGCGTGCGTCGACTGCGTCGCCGGCGCGGACGTACCAGGCGTCGCGCCACTGATGGTGGTTCACTAGGTGGCGCTCCTTTCCTTGTGGGGAGGGGTTGGCCTGTGGGGCGCGGACGTGCTTGGCGGCTGGTGCCGCGCCTCACAGGTGCCAGTGGGTTCTCCTGCCGGCTCGGCTGGGCGTCTGAGAGGCAGGAAGCGACCGTGGCCGGCTTTGGCGATGTGGCCGGCGTCGACGAGCTCGCCGAGCAGTTTGTACGTCTGCGACAGCTGGAGTCCGGCGACAGACGCCACGTCGGCGGCTCTGGCCCCGCCGGCGGCCACGGCGGTGTAGACCGCGACCTGGGACGCGGTCAGACCGTTCGGCGCCGAGGTGTCCGCGTCGGTGCTCTCGATTGGTTGGCCGGGCCCGGGGATCGTGCCGGGGAACGCGACGACCGGTGCGAGTTCGAGCGGCCCGTCGACCACCCCGGTCTCAGCGCCCGGGCCGGGTTCGCGTTGGGTGGGGAACAGCTCAGCGAGGGTCTCGGCGTCGATGTCTGTACCGGCCATCAGCGCCTCCACCTTGGTGTCGAGCTCCTGCTGGCGTTCGGCCTTGATGGCCGCGCGGTTGTGGTACTCGGGGCCGGCGGCCTTCGCCGATGGCTTGTCCAGCGGTACACCGGGGAATCGTTCGAACCAGGCGTCCGCGTCGCCGCTCTTGTCGTCCAGGAAGTCGGCGCGGAAAGGTGCGGACCGCACTCCTTCGGATTCCTCGCCGGCGATCAGGTAGCCGTAGCCGGGCATGGTGGGCAGCTTGGACGGGTCGACCTGCAGCCGCAGGATGTTGCTCGCCACCGGGCTCTTGGTGCGCAGCAGGAGCGTCGTGTATTCCTGCAGAAGGGACCGCAGCTTGTCCGAATCTCCGAACGAAGCCAGCTCCGGATGCTGGGTGGCGACCACGAACGAGACGCACAGCTTGCGGGCCATGCTGGCCAGATCCACCCACCGCTTGACCATGCCTGGCTGGGTCTTGTCGAAGACCTTGTGGCACTCGTCGATGAACACCACCAGGCCGGGCAGCTGCGGGCTGGGGCTCAGCCCGGAGACCCGCCAGGCCTGCATCAGCAGGCCCCGGATCGCGAAGATCTGCTCGAGGGCTTCGAGCATCTGCTCGGCGGCGTCCGAGCCGGTGGGTGCCCAGTCGGCGTAGCGGAGCAGCTGCGGGGATGAGGTGCCGTTTTGGCCGTCGAGGTACCAGATGACGGTGTGGCCGGATGCCTTCGCCGAGACCGCGATCGAGTTCATCAGGGCGGTCTTGCCCGACCCCTGGCCGCCGAAGACCATGATGTGACGTGCGGAGTTCGGTGCGTACAGCGCCACCCTGACGCGGCCGTTGCCGTCGGCGTACCAGCCGGATTCGATCCAGCCCTGCTCCTGCTCGGCGTCCCAGAAGTACTGCGGCCCGTCGAACAGGACCGCGTCTTTGATCGGGGACTTGGTGACCACCGTCAGCAGCAGCTGGGCAGGATCGCGAGACGGGTGCGGCTCGAGGATGAGTTCTTCCTGCGGACGGTGAAGGCCGGTCTGGATCCGGTCCAGGTTCGCCAACGCCTTGTCCAACGACTGCTGGCCGGGCATCAGCTCGACCGTCCAGGCCTCGCGATGCTCCTCGATCACCTGCGAGTGCAGGTACGAGCCGGGCAGTGCCCCGTTCTTACAGTCGACATGGGCCTGCCACAGGCCAGCGATGTCGTCGCGGGCCGGTCCACTGAGCTTCGTCGCCGGCTTGGGAGCCGGCGATGCAGGCGGGCCGTCGGGATAGTCATGCCGGCAGTACTTCCACCAGCGGGCAGCCAGCAGGTAGTAGCCACACATCAACATGCCCGTCGTCATCCAGCTGATGCCGGCCTCGGCCGCCCACATCAGCCACCCTCCAGCGGCGAGCACCGCAACCACAGCGCGGGCGCGCCATCGCGCCGACACCTTGCACGCCACGACCACAAACGCGACGACGACCGTTCCGGCGAGCGGGCCAAGGAAACCGACCGAGCGGGTCCAGGCGTCGCTGTGCAGGATCCATACGAACACCTGCAGCATCGCGTTCACGACGAACAGGCCGGCGGCGTGCAGGTGGGGCATCACCTGGCGGCGGTTCCGGAACGCGGTCGATAGGCCCGCCTCGTATTCGGCCCGAAGCCGCTCCACCGTGCCTTCCGAGACCGTCGACCGGTTCCGTGCAGCGGTGGCCCGAGACCCGGCGATCGCGTGGGCGATCATCAGGTCGGACCCGGCGGCGGCGACCTTGGCCGACTTCCGCGACATCAGCCTGCACTCCTTTCGATCAGGTTCGAGGGGTGGGCCCGACCGGCCGCGAGGGGATCGGCCGGCCGGGGCCCGGTCTGGTTAGTTCTTGGCGAACTCCTTGGAGCCGGCGTCCGGCGTGGAGCGGTACATGTCACCGATCTGCTGCGATGGCTCTAACGCGGCCTTGGCCTTCGCGAACGCCGCGGCCGCGGTCGAGAACCCTTCCCGCGCCTCGCCGATCGCACCGGTCACTGACGGGCCTACCTCAGCGCCGTTCAGGCTGGCGATCGACAGCTCCAAGCTGGCCATTGCGGACTGAGTTTCGGACTCCCATGCCTCGATCGAGGCGATGGTCTGGCTCAGTGTCGTGGTCTCGCCAGTTGCTGCGGACACGTGATTTCCTTCCTGCGTGGGGATCCGTGCACCGGCACCGGAGTCGGCACCGGCCATAGCGCCGTCACCGGCGCCAGGCTTCGAGTCGTCTGCGACGGTGTCGTCCTGGTCGTCGCCGAGCTCGGGGTTCGGCGGTTGCCCGGGCGAAGTCGCAACATCCGCCGAGCCGTGGGCATCGTCTCCGCCGGCAGCCTCGTCCTCGTGGGACCGGTCGGCGTCGTCGATTCCGGCTAGTCGTGCAGCGTCGGCCTGTGTCCGCTTGTCAGATCCGTCGACGGCGACCGGCTCGGGCTCAGCGCGGCCGTCCAGGGCCGGACCGGACGTCGGGGCTTCGGCGATGATCTTGTGCCGGCGCAGCCAGCCTGCTGTACCTGCCTTGACGTCGGAGGCCTTTCTCGTCAGGCCGACCTTCTCGCCGCGTTCGCGCGCGGCACGACGCTCGCGGAGCCTCTCGGCGCGGGCGGCCTGTTTCTTGGCGTACCGCTCAGCTTTGATCGGATCAATCGCCAGCCACTTCGCCTCGCGCTTCTCCATCGCCTGCTTCACCGAGTGGTGGTACAGCGCACGCAGGTAGTCCCGCCCCGGCTGGGGGCGGTTACGCCGGGCGTCGGCGCGGGCCTTGCGCTCCGCGACCTTCCTGGCCTCCACGCCCTCCCGGCGGCGCAGCTCGGCCATCCGAAGCTCGTGCGACGGCGGAGTCTTACCCCGAACCATGAACGGGACGTCCACTGCGGACTTACGCAAAACAAGTGCGGAGACGAGCAGACAGAAGATGATCGTTTCCACGGGTCACACCCCCAATCCGGACATCACGTCGCCGAACAGCGAGCCGAGGGTGTCCCCCACGGCGCCGAGGAACCCGCTGGCGACCACAGCAAGGCCGGCAAACGCGCCGCCCAGGGAGGCGAGCACCGACGGGAAGACCAGTGCCGTCACGACCGTCAACTTCGTCGGCTTGGCACCCCGAGGGCGAAGGTGGAAGAACAGATAAACCGCGCACACCACTGCCAGTGCCGCCGGCACCGCGACACCGAACAGGGCACCGGTGCCGGCACCGACAACGGTCTCGAGGACACCGGCAAACTTGTCGAGCAGCCTGCCGAGCAGCCCGGCAACACCCAGGCCGGCAATCAGCATCAGCCACGGCACCACTCGCGGTGCCGCCTTCAGGCGGACCAGAACCAGCGCCACGACGAAGGCAATTGCCGCCGCGGCACCCAACGACAGAGACATCAGGAATTCTCCTTCCGACGGCTCAGGCGAGCCAGGTGAGTGGGACGGTCAGGACAGTGACCACCGCAACCACGACGTCGTGGACGGCCGGGATCTGCATCAGCACGGCGTAAAGCCCGTAGCCAGCGATCAGCCGGCCGGGCCGCTCGGCGACCCAGGCGAGCAAGTAGAGGCACGCCTGCGGGATCAGCCCGACGTAGGCGAACAGCAGGCTGAACACACGCAGCGGTCCACCTTCGGGATGCTGGACGCCGTAACGGGCGTAGTTGAGCTGCTTGCGCAAACTCGGCCGATCCGTCGACCACACATCCGGCGGACGGAACAGCCCACCCACGACGCCATCGCGGTCAGGCTCCGACTTACCGAACAGCCGATGGCCGACGCACCGCCACCGCTCACCATCTGTGACCAGCCGGGTGGCTCGACCTGCCGCAGCCCTCGCGCACGCGTATGCGCGTGCTCCGCGCGTCGAGCCGACAGCTGGCGTGGAGGCACCATCGGAAGTTCCGATCGGAACGTCACGCTCCGTCCCTTGAGCCCCTTCAGCGCCTTCCGCGCCTGCGGACGCGTCAGGAACGGCCCGCAGGCGCGGTCGGTCGTCGACGTCGTTCGCAGACGCCTCCGGATTGGTGGGCGTCATCGAGTGGACCTCCTCTTCTTGATTGCGGCCTGGAACAGCCGGTCGCCGAGCTCTGTCAATACGGCGGCGGCCTCGCGACCGGTTGCCGCGGCCTCGGCAGGCACGTCGCGACTCGTTCGGGCGACGGCGCCGCGCAGGTAGTCCGCAGCGACTGAGATCTGCTGGCCCGGATGGCCCGCCAGGCCCTGCAACCGCGCCCGCAGCGCAGCGGTCCTGGCCTGGTGTCGAGCCACGAGGGCCTCCCTCGTCTCACGCTTGCTTCGTCGTCCGGCCATCAGCGACCTTCTTTCTCGAGCTAGGGGAAGAGCGAGGACTGCGCAGCGGCAGCGCGTCTACTCCCGACCGGTGTTGCCGGCACCATTGCCGTACGCGGCCGGTGTGGCATTGACGGCAAAGTGCAGTGAGTTCTGCCGGGCACGCAGTTGCCGCGGCAATGGATCCGGCAGTCGGATGAGCAGCAGCGTGCAAGTGCCGGTCACTGGTGTCCTGCCGGTCGGAGAGATGCCGACCGGCACGGGCGGAAGCTCTGCCGACAGTTGCCGGCCGTGTGTCGGCGCCGACGATTGGCGGGACCTGGATGGTCGTGGTCACTGCGCCACCTCCCCACCGCCGTGGCCAATCGGGCCGGCCTGGCCGTGCTGAGCGGTGCGGAGCTTGGCCACGACGTCGCGAACGGTCCGGTCGGATACGCCGGTCTGTCGCGAGATCTCGGCCGTGCCCGGCTCGCGGCCCTCGGCGGACAGCACGCGGTCGCGGTACGCCTTCACCACAGCGGCCTTCTCGCCACGCACCCGACTGTCGGGCCGACCGCGGTGATCGCCCATCCGTACGACACTGCCGGCGGCAGACTTAGATGGCCTGCTATTGCTCGATGCGGCGCCAGCGTGTGGAGCCCGCGGCTGCCGGGAGCGATCACCGGCAGCCGCGGAGACAGAGGTTGTGGTTCGGGCCGGGATGCCATCAGGGGCGTTGCCAGCGGACGGCTGGGTGCCGGGTGCGGTGAGTGTCGCGATGTGGTGTGCCCGATCAACCCGGGTCCGTGCCTCGTCGACCATCGCGTCGTCGGCGCCAAGTGCCAGTCGGCGCAGTCGTGCGGAATGGAACGTGCGCAGTGGCTTCCAGCCGTGATGCAATCGGTACGCGACCGCGGTCAGTAGGGCGATTCGGCGTGCCCGGTCGACCTCGACCACATCGCGCTCGCCGGGCTCGGCGAGGCCGAGACGGACGAGGATCCGGCGTGGCGAGAGGCGCCAGGTGATGGTGTCGACCTGGCGGCGGATGCCCTCGGAGGTGAGCTCGAGCCACCACAGCCAGGCGGCGAGCAGCGGCACCAGCAGGCGGACCGGTGCCTCGACGAGGCTGTCGGCGTTCAATGTTGCGATGACGCCGGCGCAGGTGGCGATCACCCACACCGCCGCTCCGTGCGGCCCCGGGCGGCCGTGCCGCTTGTAATGCCGGCGGGCACGGATTGCCTCTGAGGTCATCGCCGCTTCGGCCACGCCGAACAGGCCAGCCGCCTGCCAGGGGTTCAGGTCGAGGCCTTCGCGTGCGACTTCCCACATGCCTTCGGCGGAGTACGCAGTTGCAATCGCCACCGTGAACCAGGTCGCGACATCGGCCAGCCGGTCCGTCCGATACGCCCGCCAGACGAGCACCGCGGCGCCGGCGATCAGCAGGGCGCCGCTGGCGACGACCAGCATCGGACCGTGAGCCGTGATCCAGCCCACGGCCTCCCGGAGCAGCGCAGGGATGCTGTCGAGGAGACTCATGCGATCGCCCCCTTGACCGCGTCGGTCGCGGCAGCGACGTCGGCGATCGTGGACGAGGACTGGCGGGCGCGGAGGATGTCCTGCCGGGTCCAGGGCGCGGTGCCGCCCCAGACACTCCAGGCGGCCAGGCCACATGACTCGTATCGCAGCGCCAGCTTCAGGCACGCTTCACGGACTAGACAGGGTTCACACCGCCGCCGGGCGTGCAATTCGTAGGCAGTGCGCGCCCGTGTGGCGGTCGCGACCGGCTCCGGTTCAAACCATGGATCGTCGTCCGCGGCGGTTCTGTCGGCGCGGCACGGCACGCTCGGCTGATTCTCGCGGGCGCCGGCGCCTTCGTCGAGAACAGCCCGCTCCAACCCCTCGACTGGCTCGGCGGCTACGTCAAAGGTGGTCACCGCGCGACCTCCTTCCGCGAGCTCGTGCTGCTAGTGGTGGTCTGGATCGCGCATCGCTGCCGTTCCTGCTCGGCGACCTGGCGGGCGAGCTCGGCGGCGCGTTCGAGGTGTCTGGCTGCTTCGACTTCCTTGGCGTACGGCCGTCCGTCCCGATGCAGGCGGATGGAGCCGAACCGCTCGGCCGCGAGCTCGGCCAGGAGTGCGCGACGCTCGGCGTTGATCGCGTTCGCGTCGAGCGGGACATCGGTCTGCAGAGGTACGACGACGGTCATCGGGCTACTCCCCCTCGTCGACCAGCTGCTCGGCAATGCGCCGGCGTACGGCGATGTCGTGTTCCAGGCGTTCGGCCACCTGAGTGGCAAGCCACGGGTGGTCCGCTGCGATGTGAAGGACAATTTCTCGGGCGTAGGCAGCGACACGATCCGCCCACGCCGACCAGTCAGCGCGGCCGCGGCCGATCAGTGGCTGCAGATGGTCGCGATCCCACTCCTCGCGATCCCACTCCTCGCCGGCGCAGGTGGCCGGATGCTCGCTGGCGGCCTGCCAGCCGCACCCGCACGCGGGGACATAGGCGGTGAACTCGGCGGTGTCGGCGGTCCACGTACCGGTCAGCGTGCCGTCGGGCAACCGACGTGCGGCATATCCCTCGTGGTCGCCGATCTGGTCGGCGTACGCACCGCAATAGACGATCCCCATCAGCCCGGCACCCCCTCACCACGCCCAGTCAGCGGAGCGAGGAGCTCATCGACCCACGCCAGACCGCCCCGATCGAGCACGTGCCGGGCACGGGTGATCGAGACGTAGGCCAGCATCTGATCTGGCCGTGACGGCTGCTGCAGCTCGCCGGTGGTGTCCTTCGGCCGGGTGAAGTCGTCGGCGATCTTTACGGTCGACCACTCCCGGCCCTTCGCCTTGTGCGCGGTCGAGACAGTCACCCGTGCACGGCCCTCGTCGACCGCCTTGTCGACAGCGGCGATCACCGTGTCCGGCCCGTGGGAGTCGATCAGCCGGACGAACACCTTCAGATCAGCGCCGCCATGGTCGTTGTCGACGTAGTCCTGAACCTGGCCCCACGTCTGGAACGCCGCCAGCTCCGGATGATGCGTACCGGCGCCGGCCTTCAGCGTGATCGCCGCCTCGGCGAACCGCTTGATGTCCCATCCCCCACCCACGATCGCGACGGGCACACCGGCCTCGTGGAAGTCCAGCAACGCCCCGACCGCCGCGGCGTTCGTACGACACAACACCGCGTCCGGCTGCCCAAGCGGCGCGAGCCGGGAGCTGATCGCGGCGGTACCGGAGATTCGCAGCGTCGCCTCCAGCAGTCCCAACCACTTGTTCGCCTCATCCGCGACCGCGGGCCCGAACCGGAACGACTGCGACAGATAAAGGTGGTGGTCAGCATCGAAGGTGGCCATGGCGTCCACTGCGCCGCGCCATCCGTAGATGGCCTGGTTCGCATCGCCCACCAGGACCCTCTGAGCGTTCTGCTGCCGGTTGAACATGTCCACGACCACTGGGTTGGAGTCCTGCGCCTCGTCCAGCAGAACGAAGTCCACATCCAGCCGAGGCCCAGACAGCTGCCACACCTTCAGATAGACGTCATGGGAGAACCGCAGCCGCCCGTCGACACTGGTCAGGTCCGCCCACGCATTGCGGGCGAACGGGACCACAACCTTGACCAGCTCGCGGCGTACGGCGTCCTCGTCGACACCAGTGACCGCGGGAACATGCTGCGGCCCAGGCTCGACGTCGGCGGAGTAGCAGAACCGCGTCACGGTCTCCATCGCGATCCGCGCCACCTGAGCCGGAGCCAGCATCAGCAAGTCGGAGATTCGGAACGGCTCGTTCACCCCGAGGATCCGGGCCGTCTCCCGACCCCGGACCCGCCGGCCGTTCAACCGGTGCTTGAACTGCCGACCGACCGTCCGGAACGCCAACGAATGCGCCGTCGCACACTGCACATTGCGCGGAAAACTCCGGCCAGCCTCGACGGCAACCGCCTTGTTGAACGCCAGATACACGCCCCGACGGCTCGGCGCCTGCCCAGCGAGCATCTTCAGCGTCGTCGTCTTTCCCGAGCCGGCGCCCGCCTCCAAGATCATGTGACCGCCGGAGGTGAACCCCTCAATCGCCGCCTGCTGTTCCCCAGTTGGCTTCGGAACGACAGCCCCAGCCATCAGGCCACCCCCTCGCCAGCACCGGCGTGCTCCAGCGCCTCGGCATCCGCGACCAAGACCCGAGCGACCGCGTAGTGCTCTGCTGAGTCCGCATCCGTACGCCAGTAGCCAGCCGTCGCAGCCAGCTCACTCGCCGCCGCGTCATAGACCCCGGCAAGTCGTCGCAACTCCGCCGCCACCGCCGACGCAAGATCAGCGTCGCCGTGAAAGCGCAGGTCAGCCCAGGTCGCCGTCATCCGGCAACACCACCTGAGGCCACCCAGTCCGCCGGGTCCACCAGCGCGCGCGATGCCACCGCCGCGTCGACCATCTCGTCCAGCGCCTTCGCCGGCACGATGTACCGACCGCGGATCTTCACCGCCGGGAACTCCCCCGCGTAGATCGCCCGGCGGATCGTCGCGTCACACGTGCCAAACATCCGAGCCACCTCGGCGACGCTGTAGAACCTCGGTTCCGGCGCGTCGTCGACTCGGCGCTGACCGCTAGCGAGCTGGGCCAACGCAGCACTCACATTCGCCGCGAACACGTCAGCGTCAGACGGCGACGCACCTCTACTCCGCAATACCGACGTCACATTCCCTCCTCACGGCGTGCCTGGGTCCGATCCAGGCGACTTCACGATCCCGACTGTACCAGTTGTACTAGTTCACTCAATACAATACCGTGCCATGTATTCCAGGTGTTCCGACATAGGCAGGACAGGCTTAGTAGCCTTGACCTGTGAGCGGCAGATCCATCAACGTCAACGACCCGCAGCAGCCGTACCTGCAGGTGGCGGCCAGCATCCGGGACGCGATCACGTCCGGACGCATCCCCGTCGGCGACCAGCTCAGCTCAGTCCGCGAGCTCGCCAAGGAGCACGGCGTAGCGGTGGGAACGATCCAGCAAGCGTTGCGCGTGCTGCGAGCCGAGGGCCTGGTCGTCGGCTGGCAAGGCCGCGGAACGTTCGTACGGAGCCGCAAGCCCGCCACCACCGATGCTTCCGACGCCAAGACCATCACGCGACGCCTCGACGAGATTCTCGATCGGATCGAGCAGCTCGAAGGCCGCGTCGCCGCGGTGGAGCAGAAGTCTCCGAAGAGACGTCCTCCAACGCGTCGACGCGACGAGTGAGTCGCTCCAACCGCGCGTTCACGATCTCCAAGCGAACCACCAGGTCCTCGACGTCCTGGCGCTCTTCGTCGGTCTGGCTCATGGCCTCAAGTCAACGGCTTGTAGCGCGGTTCGACCATGCATCCATGGTGCAGCGGCAGTACATGTTCAAGCCATCATGCGCACGCGCAGTGCATCCACAGTGCACATGAGATGAGCCAAGTCGTGCTCGCGGTGAACTACGCTTCTCTTGGATCTGCGAGCCGATCGAGGAGGCGGCGTGCCGGAGATTGTCGTCGACGTGTGGAGCGGGCGACGCGCGACCGCATTGCAGGATGCATTGCGGCTGACCAATGAGAGGTTCGCCGAGAGGCTCGACATCGGCATCAGCACCGTGGCGTCCTGGCATAGGGAGCCCGATCGGCGACCAGTCACGGAGATGCAGCAGATCCTGGACATTGCTCTCGCGAACGCGACTCCAGTTGAGCAGGCCCGCTTCGCGATGCTGTTGGGGGAAGCACCTGCACCCGGGAGCGTGCTGCAGCACCCGGCTGACGATCAGGTCCAACCGCTACGCGTGGCGATTGCTGCCGTCGTACGGGACTCGGAGGTCCTGCTTGTCTGCCGCCGCGGCGACGACGCAGGAGGAGTCCGGTGGCAGTTTCCCGCCGGCATCGTCAAGCCATGGCTATCCGTCGAGCAGGTCGCCGTAGGCGAGACCTTCGGCGAGACAGGCATCCACAGTGCGATCCGAGACCACCTGGGTGGCAGGCTCCATCCGATCAGCAAGGTTTACTGTGAGTACTTCCTCTGCGAGTACCTATCCGGAGAGATCGAGAACAGAGACATCCTCGAAAATGTCGACGTCACCTGGGCAAAGATTGATCAGCTGACCCGATTCATTCCACGCGAGTCGATCTACCCGCCACTACTGAAAGTGCTGGAAGGTTCGGATGACACAGCAGCTTCCTGACGAGGGACCCACCATTGCCGCCGCCATCATCGTCGCGGACGGACGGGTTCTCCTCGTACGCCGACGCCAGAGCGAAGGAAGCCTGCTGTGGGCGTTTCCCGGTGGCAGGGTAGAACCCGGTGAGACTGCGGAATACGCGGCCGCGCGCGAGGCGAAGGAAGAAGTCGGTCTGGAAGTTAAGCCGATCAAGACCCTTGGCGAGCGCGTACACCCCGCCACGGGGCGAAAGATGGTGTACGTCGCCTGCGAAATCATCCGGGGGACGCCAGGCATCATCGCAGAGGACGAGCTCGCAGGACTCGTCTGGGCAGAACACGCTCAGCTGACTGAGTACGTACCTCATGGCTTCATGGCAACCGTGCAGAACCACCTCGATGCCGTACTCCCCCATCAGCGGAACGGGGCCGAGCGATCACCGGCCTGACGCGCGGGTTCTCGCAAAGCGCCCCTCCATTACCGACCGTCAGCGGTCGAGGAGGCCGCCCAGCCGCTCTCGTACGACACCCTCGTGGAAGTAGTCGGGTAACGGAACCCCGCCGGCGTGCGTGCGGGTCGCCGCCACATCGTCCAGCGTCGATGAGGGAAGTCGCTCGACTTCTGCGAGGCACTCGTTGGCGTACCGATGCGCATCGTCGTAGTTGCTCGCCTCCATGGCGCGCATCGCGAGGGCATACGCTGTCTCGGCGGCAACACGGTGATCTGCGGATGCGAGCGCTTGTTGGTACTCCTGCTCTAGCGCCCCGACTGGTGGCATCATTGCCGCCTTCCTCCTCGAGCCGACCCCCGAATCGTGGGGTCAGAACGTGAACGTCTCCGCAAGGGTGCGGTAATCGAACTGCTCGTCTGTGCCGAACCACAGCCCCACCTCGTACTTTGCCTCGTCGAGGTTCCCCGATGCGTGAAGCAGATTCGCAACGCCCTTGTCTTCGTCGATGCAATACGCCTTGGAGTGGTGCGCGAAGTCACCACGGATGGTGCCGGGTGGGGCCTCGTTCGGGTACGTACCGCCGACGAGCTTCCGCACGTTGGCCACGGCCTCGACCCCCTCGAGCACCATGCCAATCACCGGACCACGTTGCATCGATGCGGCAGTGGCGTCATAGACCGCCTTGCCGTGTCGCTCCTCCAGATCGAAGTAGTGCTGGCGGGTGAACTCCGGGTCCATCACCTTCATCTTGGCCGCGACGATCTTCAAGCCAGCGTCCTCGAACCGCTGCACGATCCGACCTACCAAGCCGCGCGCAACTGCGTCCGGCTTCAGCACCACCAGGGTCCGCTCCAATGTCGCCACAAGCCTCGCCTTCCGTCCAGCCGATAGTGAGAACCGTCTCACGGCCTCGTCGCGCACGCCCTACCCAGAGGTAGTCGATATGCCAGGTCAGACCCTACGAAACGCTGCCCGCGGACCCCACGTCGGGCTACAGCCCGACGGCGTTGGCATGCGGCTCGTCGTCAAGGGCGCGCCCGAGATCGTCCTGCCCACCTGTGTGGCATGGCGGCGCGCCGGGGAGGTTCAGTCGCTCAGCCCAGGCGTACCCGGAAACCCTGGCGGCCCAGCCGTTCCACTTCGGCTTCGATCTCGGCTCAGCCGACTTGGCGACCAGTTGGGACTCGCCGGTGAGGGTCGATTCGTCGGTCTCCAGGGCGCTCGCGGTGATGATCCGGCAGTCCGCGGGTACGGCGTCCCCGGCTTGCACGAGGATCGCGTCGCCGGGTACGACGTCCGCGGACGGTACCTCGACCTCCCGGCCGGCCCGCGGTACCCGGACCGGTGCGGCTGCCGCGTCTGCCAGGCGGCGGATCGCCCTGTCAGTGGTAACTCGCTGGGCGCCTCCGAACAGGGCGTTGGCAGCCATGACGGTGGCGATCAGGCCCGCGTCCGTTACCGAGCCGCTCACCGCCGAGAGGCCGGCGCCGGCCTCGAGCATCGGCGTTAGCGGATTCGTGAGCTCATCAATGGATGCCTGGCGGACGTTCCTCAGGGTCCGGTCGACGGGAGGCGAGTCGTTCCGCGGCAGCGGTGTCGGTGAGCCCGTCCGGCGTACTGCCCAGGCCCCTGGCCGCCTCCGCCGATTCCAGCTCGTGCCAGATCTGGGCGTCCGACACCACCGGAGCCGGTCGCCGGGCCAGTGCGCGGGCGGACCAGATGCCTGATACCAGGCCGACGCCGGCCGCGCCGTTGACACCGAGCACGGCCCGTTCGGTCGCACTCGCCCGCGGGCCGCCCAGCGCCAGCAGCGCACCGGTCACGGATCCGTAAGCGGCGAGCTGGACAATCGTGGCGCTGGTCTCGGCCGGACCGGGAGCCGCGCTGGCCGCCGCGGACTGCGGCATCGGCATCCTGGCGGCTGACCGGACGCCTCCGTGGGGTGCGCATGTCCTCTGCGGCCCCGGCCTGGCCGAGGCCTGTTTCCTGCTGGACTCCATCGCCACCGCCGCGACGGTATCCCGGCGCGGTGCGTGGACGTGCGCGAAAAAGAGGCACACCTCGGCACAGTGACCGAGGCGGCCGCGCTAGACGTCCATGAGCAGCATGGCCGAAGGCTACCGAACTGGCCCCGCGTTTCGCTAGATGATGGCGGCGCGGTGAGGTCTACGTCGGCAGCCGCTGCCCGACCGGCTACTCCCCCGCAGCCGTCCATGCAGCGACGACACGTCCGACCGGCCGGCGGTACGTGTCAGGGAGAACGACCTAGGCTATGGCGAACACCGAGGACGGGAAGGGCAATGATCGGTGCGCTGAACGATGCGTTGGCGCTCGGGACGCCAGTGCCTGCTCCGGCTTGGAAGGCGCGAACGCGTGGATACACACACACCGTCGAGAATTCTGACAGATAGCCCGGTTCGCCGCTCCCCACGAGCCCTTCTACGAGAAGCTTCATGCGGAGCGACTCGACGTCTCCATATCGGGGTCCATCGGCGACCGTCAGGAGTCCGTCGACGATCGTCGCGGGAGCTCTGCGCGTTCGAGGTTCGCGCGCGTTTCGGCGTCGACCACGGGATCCGCCGGGCGTGGCGGGCCAGGCGAGTAGGAGCCGGTGGACGCCGGGCGAACGTCTGGCAGAGGAACAAGACCCCTTGAGGTTGGCGTTCAGCACCTCATCCCAGGCGGCCTCGTCCGCCGCCAATGCCGGCTGCGGCCGGTTCGCCCCGCCGTTGCTGGCCAGCACGTCGACCCGGCCGGGCCGCCAAACGCCGGTCACCAGCACTGTGCGAGCGGCCAGGGATCAATCCGGCGCCGGAGCGGCGTGTCGGGCAGCAGCGCCGTTACGCCGGTTCGGGAAAACGGTGGTCGGTCCACGGCAGCGGAGCATCGGCGTACTTGGCCGCCCGGACGTCGCCGGAGCGCGCGTGCCCCTCGAACAGCTCGACCCGGGCGGCCCGGCCGCACAGCTCACCCAGGTAGGCACTCGCGACCGGATCGGTGACCTCTTGGTAGGTGACCGTCCGAAGGAAATTGCCCACCCACAGCCCGCCGGTGTAGCGCGGCGCCTTCCGGGTGGGCAGCACGTGGTTGGTGCCGATCACCTTGTCGCCGTACGAGACGCAGGTTCCCTCGCCGAGGAACAGCGCGCCGTAGTGCCGCATGCGGACCAGTGCCCGGCGCGGCTCCCGGGTGAGCACCTGGACGTGTTCGCTCGCGTACCCGTCGGCCAGCGCGAACGCCGCGTCCAGGTCGGGCACTACGTGCACTTCGCCGTGGTCCCGCCAGGCGGGCTCGGCCATGTCCCGGGTCGGCATGCCAGGCAGCAGCCGCTCGACGTGCTCGATGGCGGTACGGGCTAGCTCCGCCGACGTGGAAATCAGCACGGCAGGCGAGTCCGGGCCGTGCTCGGCCTGGCTGAGCAGGTCGACCGCCACCACGAACGGGTCCGCGTGCTCGTCAGCGATGACCAGGATCTCGGTGGGCCCGGCGAACAGGTCGATGCCCACCTCACCGAAGAGCTGGCGCTTGGCCTCCGCGACGTACGCGTTGCCCGGCCCGGCGATCAGGTCCACCCGGTCGATCGTCTCGGTGCCGAGCGCTAGGGCCGCCACCGCCTGTACGCCGCCGAGCAGGTAGATCTCGTCGGCGCCAGCGAGTGCCATCGCCACGACAGTGGCCGCCGGCATTTGGCCACGGATGGGTGGCGTACAGGCGACCACCCGCTCCACGCCGGCCACCTTAGCCGTCACGATAGTCATGTGCGCCGAGGCTGTCAGCGGATAGCGCCCGCCCGGGACGTATGCGCCGGACGCGGTGATCGGGACGTGCCGCTGGCCGAGGCGTACCCCCGGTAGCGTCTCCACCTCGACGTCGCGCAACGAGTCGCGCTGGACCTGGGCGAACCCGCGCACCTGCCGCTGGACGAACCGGATGTCCTCGATCACCTGGCCGGGCACGGAGGCCACGACCCGCTCGACTTCGGCCGTGGTCAGCCGGAAGTCGTCAGGGCTCCATCCGTCGAACCGCTGCGAGTACTCGTGCACGGCCGCGTCGCCGCGAGTACCCACGTCCTCGATGATCCGCGCGACCGTGTCACGGACGGTCTCCGATCGCCCGGCCGGCGTGCCGAGCGCCGCCTTCAGGGTGCTCTTGCTGAGCGCTGTTGTCATATCGACCCTTTCCCGGCCGCCCGGCGGCCGCTGTCGTCGTCTCCCCGACGCCCCTGTCATGGGCCTCGCCGCTATCTGAGGCCGCGCCAGCACGGCCTGGGCGACCCACCGTACGGCGCGACCTCGACAGTGCCCGGACCGCTGATCGTCCAGGCGATCGTGTGCCACACGGAGTGGCTGTGCGACGCGCAGACGAGCACACGGTCCGTAGGGATGCGGGCGGCCGGTGGCGGAGTCACATCGACAATGGCATTGGCCACAAGATGCGTTCGCTCCGAGGCCGTCACTTGAGCGCACCCGCGGTCATGCCGGCGCTGATCTGCCGATGGAACGCCAGATATACCGCAAGCACCGGCAGAATCGAGATCGTCAGACCGGCGAACAGCCCCGACCAGTCGGAGTGGTACCCCTGCGTCACGGCGATGTTCGCCAGCCCCTGCGTCACTAGGTAGTGCTTCTCGTCGGTGTTCAATACCAGCGGCAGCAGGTATTCGTTCCACATGCCGAGGAACTGGAAGATGCCGATGCTGACCAGGCCCGGCCGCGCCAGCGGCAGCATGATTCGAAACAGCACACCCCAGTGCGTGCACCCGTCCACCAAAGCCGCCTCGGCGAGCTCGCGGGATTGGGTCCGGAAGAATGCGGTCAGGAAAAACACCGAGAAAGACATTCCATGCGTGGCATAGACAAGTATCAACCCCAGATAGGTGTTGAGCAGGCCGAGATTCTGTACGACGAAGAACAACGGAACCAGCGCGAGAAAGCCTGGAAATACCATCCCGCCGACGAACAAGTAGTAGAGCACCCGGTTGCCGGGGAACTCGAACCGCGCCAGCACGTACGCAACCGCCGACGACAGCAGCAGCGTCAGCACGACGCCGGAACACACGACGATCACGCTGTTCAGGAAGTAGCCGCCGATGTTCGACTGCTGCCAGGCTCGCGAGAAATTGTCCCAGTGCCACGTCGACGGAAGCCTCCATGGGCTGTCGAAAATCTCCCGGTCGGACTTGAACGAGCTCACCACCGTCCACAGCAGTGGGAAGACCACCATCACCGCCCAGAGCGCGACGAACGCCTGCCCGGTCCCGCCCAGGACCAGCTCGACACCGCGACCGCGACGCCGCGCGCTATCGTTGCCTGGCTCGACCGGCATTGCCTTCGGGGGGTCCAGAAGCGTCGCCATCGAACCTTCCATTTAGTATTCGACGCGCTCGCGGCGGGTGAGCCGGAACGCGAGCAGGGTCAGGACAAGGGTGAGCGCAAACAGCGTGACGCCGATCGCGCTGGCATAGCCGAACTGCCCGAACTTGAAAGCGTTCTGGTACATGTACAGCGAGATCACCTGGGTCGCGTTGTCCGGCCCGCCTGGACCGACGGACAAGATGTTGACCAGCCCGAACATGTCGAGCGAGCCGATCACCAGGTAGACCAACGAGACCTGCACGCTCCCCCAGATCAGCGGAAGCGTGAGCCGCCAGAACGACTGCCACTTTCCGGCGCCGTCCAGCAGTGCGGCCTCGTAGAGCTCCGCCGGGATCGCGCTCATCGCGGCGGTGAACAACACGACGTAGAATCCGACACCGCCCCACACCACGACCGCCATGATCGCACCGAGTGCGGTATCGCCATCGCCGAGCCAGGTGTGCCGAAGGCTGTCCAGCCGGATCGCGTCGAGGAAGCCGTTCAACAGCCCGTTGCGCGGCTCGTAGACGAACTGCCACAGCACCGCGACGACGGCGATCGACAGCACACTGGGAAAGAAGTAGACCACTTTGTAGAACCGCGCTCCGTGGACGCTGCCGCGATGGTTGAGCATTGTCGAGAAGAACAACGCCAGCGTGCAGACGATCAGTGGGATGCAAGTGAGCAGGAACAGATTGTGCCGTAGACCGATCCAGAAGTCGCCGTCGTGGAACAACCGGGTGAAGTTGGCGAATCCGGTGTAGTTGTACGTCGGCGACAGCCCCTGCCAGTCCGTCATCGCGATCGAGAACGCCTGTACGTACGGCGAGAGTACGAAGATCGTGTAGAGCGCGAGCGGAAGGACTAGCAGGATGAGGATGAAGCGGTACTTCCCGTGGTGCATGTCAGGAGTGGTACTTCTTGATCGAGGGGTCTTTGGCGGTGTCGTCGGCGATTCTCTGCACTCGCTTGCTCCACTCGTCGGGCGTGATGTCGAGGTTCATCAGCGCCGCCATCGCCTGGTCGAAATTCGCGAGCATCTTGGCGTACCAGAGTCGGAAGTTCCAGTCCTGCACGATGTCGGTGCCGGCGTCGGCGACGACGTTCTCCATCGACGCCATCGCGGACGACAACTGCAGGCCCTCGCTGGCGCCCTTCACCACGGTCATCGAGTTGGTCAGCTTGGTGAAGTTCTGCATCGACTGCTTCGACAAGATGATCCGAAGCAGCTCCAGGCCACCTTGGGGATTCTTCGCCTTGGCAGGCACGATCAACGCGCCACCAGGGCCGCCGCTGACCATGTGGAACGGCACCTTGTCCGTGGCGGCCTGTAGGCCGGGCACCGGCGCGACAGTCATGCCGAGGTCCTTCGGCGCGATGTCGCCGAGCTCGTTCTCGAGCCAGCCGCCGCACGGGATGAACACCGCCTTGCCCTGCGCCCAGTAAGTCTGCGACTGGGTGTGGGTCAGGGCCTGCGATCCCTCCAGGAGATACTTCTTCGACGCCAACTCCTGGTAGCGGGTGGCGGATTCGATGAAGGCCGGGTGCCGCCACGCGTTCGGCTCCAGATTGTCGACAGCCGCGCGGATCGACGGCCCGGCGGCCTTATACGCGGTCCACAGCAGCGGGACGGACAGGTAGCCCGGGAACTTGCCTTGGTACGTCCACGGAGCGACACCGGTCTTCTTGATCTCCGTGCAGAGGGCCAACATCTGGTCCCAGTCCTTCGGATATTCCCAGCCGTGCTTGTCCATCAGCGGCTTGGAGTACCAGATTCCGCCGACTCCGAACACGTAGGCCATCTGGTACTTCTTTCCGTCGTACCGCCCGGTCTCGGCGACACCCGGCAGCAGTGTCTGCGCGACGGTCTTGCCTCGTTGGTCGAATGCTGGCGCGGACAGGAGGGAGCTGATCTCCAGCAGCTGGTTCTGCGCAGCCAGCGCGGCGCCGTCCAAGCCGACGTTCTCGATCAGGTCCGGCGGGTTGCCCTGGACGAACCTCGGCTGCAGTTGCTGCTGCAGCTGTTGCCCGCTGGACAGCTTGACCTTCGCCTTCGGGAACTCCTTGCGGTACAGGTCCAACGGAAGAGTGGTCCACTCCTTGCCGTAGCCGCCGTCGAAGTTGAAGAACTCCAACGGCGCCGACGGGTCCACCTTGATCGATCCGGAGGCGGTCGGCGCCACTGCCGGAGCTCCGGACTTGGCAGGCTGGGCGCAGGACGCGACCAAGCCCGCCGCGGGGGCCGCCACAGCGAAGCGGAGAAGCGTCCGACGATCGACGGTGCCGCAAGTGCTCATTACTTGTGTCCTGTCTGGAGTAAGAAGACGATCGAGGCGTGTCAGCTATGCATATGCCTGCGAGACCACCATTGGAAGAGGGTCCGGAATTGCGGAGTAGACCACTTCGGCTCACTGGTCGGCGGCAGTGTCGCGACCTGTTACCTCGACGGTCCCGAGGTCGCGATACTCGACCGCGGGTAGACCTCCATCGGCGTGGACGGCCTAGTCGAAGTCCTCGTCGAGCCGTTCTGCGAGCATGCCGCGGAGGAGCTGTCTGGACAGGTTCTTGTCTGGTATGACACGGCTGGCCTCGGCCCACAGTGACGACTGGGATTGGCGGAGGGCGAGGGTGGCGGTGGTCCATGCCGGTGCCCACCCGAGTTCGATGCACCAGGCGCCCCAGCCGAGGTCGCCTGAGCTGCCCCAGTAGTCCCACCGCTGGAAGTCGAAGGATCGCAGCCAGGTGCCATCCAGCCAGGGTTGGTCGCTGCGGGTCTGGATCCGTACGAGGTAGTCGGCGAGCCGGTCGGTGGGTTCGCGCAGTGTGGGGTCGCCGGTGGCGGCGATCGCTTCGTGGAGGCCGAGGAGCGCGAACCCGGTGGTGTAGAGCTGGTCGCTTGCCGGGTCGCCGGTCCGTTGGATGATGGGCGATTCGGTGACGCCGTACTCCTCGTTGGTCTGCGGCACCTTGAAGATCGCCAGTCCGCCTGCCTCCAGCTCGGGCAGCGCTCCGCTGGGGTGTTGGTGGCGGAGCAGGTCGGTGGCGATCTCGTGCAGCCAGCCGCGATGTCGTGGGGTGTCGTCGACCCGGACCAGCCAGGCCAGCGGCAGCAGCATCCTGGCTCGCTCGGTGGTGTCGTTGCGTCGCCAGCCGGTCGGTCCGGTGCTCATCATCGAGGCGAGCGCGGTCGTCGTACGTTCCAGGAATGGCCGGTATCCGGTGGTCGCATAGGCCCACAGGTAGCAGGCCCAGAGGTACGCCTCGAAATGCGGGGACGGGTTGTCGAGGGCGGCGTCGAAGTAGGCTCGCCAGCCGCGGCTGGTCAACTCGGGCATGTCGATCCGGTCACCGCGAAATCCGCTGCGGCCGGTGGTGCGGAAGTTCGCCAGGACGGCTTTCAGGATCGGTTCGGTCCATCGGGTGGGGTTGCGTCGGGCGCTTGCCAGCAGGCAGCCGAGCAGGACCCGGGCGTTGTCGTCGCCGTAGTTCGCGATCTCCCAGTCCGGATGCCCCACCCCCCAAGAGATCAGTCCGTACGACGGATGGTCGGCGTCAGCGCGGTCGCCGGCGCACATTCCGGACGACCGGAACAGGTAGTCGAGCAGGTTGTCCGCGGCAGTGCCGGCTTGTGAGACCGCGAGCACCATCGCGGTCTCCGCTGTGGAGTCCGCGCGCAGTGGTAGCCGGCATCGCTGGGTCCCGTCGGGTTGGATCTGTGACTCGAAGCCTTCGAGTACACCGTTGCTGCCGTCGCCGGCGTCGAGTGGCAGCCGGTCCGGCGGTATGGCCTCGGCGTTCTGATCGAGCCCGGTGCGAACCGCCTGATTGCCAGCCTTGGTGAGCAGCACGTGTGAGGCGAGGTGCCATTGGCAGGCCCGCTCGACCGCTGTTCCTTCGGCGTCCGCCTCGAGCTGGGTGTGAGGCTGGTGGGTGGGGGAGACGACGGGCGTCCAGGTCAGGGTGGGCGGGCCGTCGGGTAGCAGCCGGTCGAGGATCCCGCTCCACAGCTGCGTCCATCGAGCGGTGGGGGCGTACCGGCCGGTGCGGAAGCCACTGAGCTTGGTGGACGCGACCAGGACGCCTGGTTGGCCGGAGAGTTCGAACAGCGCCGGGTAGGCGGACGCCGGGACACCGAAGTCTGCGCGGTCGTAGCCGGCGATCCGGGCGATGACCAGCAGTGGTCGTTGGTGGTTTGTCGGCAGGAACACACAAGCATGTGCACTCAATAGGCTGGCCGCCGGCAGCGCCGGGCCGAAGGTCTCGTCGGTGACGACCAGGCGCTCCCACTGGGCGGTCCGCGGCTCGCCGAAGGACACCGCTGGCAGGTCGTGGGGGAACTCCACGTACATCCGCAACCCTTTGGCAGCGGCGAGTTCGAGCACCTCGACCGGCATCTCGGTACGCCGGTGCGGGTAGCCGTCGGCGAGCACCAGGACCGTGCCCTGCGGCTCGGCCCGCTCGACCGCCTCAGCGACGTCCGGCACCCTCCGTGCCTCGCCGCCCCCGTCGAGGAATGCGCGGTACAGGTCGTTGTCCGGTACGCAACAAAACGTCGGCGTCGTCATGGCGACCACCATGGCCAGCCGTCATAGCGGCTGTACAGCACCCCGACTAGACCACTTCCCGCCCCCACGGACCTGCCTCGCTCCACGGCGGATCCTCACCGCCCGAAGACCTCCAACTCATCGACGAAGATGTAGTCGGCGAACCAGCCATCGCTCTTGATCGCCCGGAATCGCACGTACCGGGCCGACACTCCACTCAGTGGTGCCTCGAACCATCGGTTGGTAGGTTCGGCGGTCATCGCCCGCTCGGTGAAGGTCTTCCCGTCGTCGCTGGTCAACACCGTCACGGCATCTGGTCGGTAGTTGTGCTCGCCGTCGTTGTACGCCCGGAACCGGGCGAGGCTCAGCGAGCGTGGCGTACCGAGGTCGAAGTCGATGTCCGCGGTCAGCGTCTGTCCTGGCCGAAGGTGGTAGGCCCACGACCTGCCGTCGCTGTAATGGCCCGCGAGCACGCCGTCGGTCGACTCGATCCCGGTGCTGTCTGGATAGCTCGGGTCCAGCTCGGCGGTGCTGCGCTGGTACGTCGAGCCGGTGACCAGGTTGGTCGGCGACCGGGACAGGTCACCGAGCACCGCGATCTCATCCAGGAACAGATAGTCGGCGAAGCTGCCCTCCCGCTTGGTGACCTCGACCTGAACCGCGGTGACCAGTTGCTCGTCGAAGCCGATGTCGTACCAACCGCCGCTGGCCCAGGCAAGCTCGCCAACCGGGCGGAATTCACCGCCGATCGGCTTGACCCGCACCCGGACACGATCCGGGGCGTACTGGTGTACGCCGTCGGCGTACTGCTTCACCTGAACTTCGCGCACCGCCTTTGGCCCGTTCAGGTCGACGGTGACGGTGACGGTGCGGGACTCGCCCGGGTTGAGGTAGTAGCCGTAGCTCCGGCCGTCGGAGTAGTGCCCGCCGATCTCGCCGTCGGTGGACTCGCGGTTTCCCCTGTCGGGATAGTCGGGATCGTCAGGCTCGGCCGACTTGGCATAACGCTGCCCCTCGGCCACATTGCTGAGCCAGCCGTCGCCCGGTCCGTACGCCTCGATCTCGTCGAGGAACACCATGTCGGCAAGATCGCCGTAGTCCTTGGTGAAGCTGACCTTGAGGTAGCGGGCCTCGGACACGGGAAAGCGCGCGTCGTACCAGAGACCGTCGGAACCGTTGGCTATCGACAGACCGGCCTTCCGCTGATAGGTCGAGCCGTCGGCACTTACCGCGATGGTGACCCGATCCGGGGCGTACCGGAAGCGCTCGAACTCCTCGTAGCGATGCACCCGGATCTGGTCGAATCGTCGTACGGTGCCGAGATCGACCACGACGTCGACGGTTCGCGTGCTCCCGGAGGCGACGTCGTAGGCGTACGACCTGGCGTCGCTGTAGTGGCCGGCGAGCACGCCGTCGGTGGACTCCCGATCGCCTGCGTCGGGATAGGCGGCGACCGGATCCGGTTTCGTGTACGGGCGGCCACCGGCGAGGTTCGGCCGCGCCAGTGGCGCGCCACTGACCTGCAGCGCGGAAAGCTGGTAGCTGTCGCCGGTCGCCAGGACCCTCAGGTAGCTGGCTTTGGCGTTCAGACCGGCGAGATCGATGCTGCCGTCCTTGGTTTGGACGTGGTCGGCGGTGGCCCAGTGATCGCCGTCGTAGGAGGTCTCGATCCGGTACGACGACGGGCGGCCACTCCAGCGCAGCTGGACGGCGTCGACCTGGATCTGCCGGCCGAGGTCGACCTGGATCCACTGTTCGCCGGTCTGGTCGACCGCGGGTCGCCAGCCAGTGATAGTCGGATCGCCGTCGATGGCGGCCGCGGCTGGGTGGTCGGGCGCCGCGCTGGAGGCGGTGGCGGTTGCGCCGCGGGCCAGGTCATGTGGCACGGCCTCGCCGGCGGCGGCGTGCACCAGCAGGGTGCGGATCCTGGCCATGTAGCCGGTGTCGCGGGAATATCGGTTGGCGGTGGTGACCAATGTGCGTGCGATGTCGCGGGCCAGGCCGGGATCGCGGTTGCCGACGATCTCGAGCAGCTCGCGGTCCTCCAGCCCGTCGCGCAACGACTCGAGGCGAACCGTGTACTTGAGTGTGTTGTTCTCGGGATCGGGCTTGGTGATCCACCCGTCGCCGCGGACCTCCTGGTCGTCCATCCGGTACTGCCAGTTGTTGAATGCCCAGTGCAGGTAGCCGGACAGGTTGCGGCTGTACGCGTACCACATCGTCGACCGCTGGTGCCAGACCGGCTGGTCGATGAACCGGTTCAGGTAGTTGTGCGTCGGAACGTTGCAGTTGTAGAGCCAGACCTGCTTGCCGGCGGCGACCTGGGCGGAATAGAAGTCCTCGTGTTCGTTGAGGGTCAGCTCGTTGGGGATCAGGAAGTCCTGGTGCGGCGCGACCTGCTCGACGCTGCCCCAGTCGACTATCGCGTCCGACAGCTTCACGTCGGGCCAGAGCTCGCGGTAGCGCTTGGCCAGACCGAGGTGCATCCGCACGTTTTCCGTGCCGCTCGGCTCATCGCCGACGTGCATCCACCACTGGGCCGACCAGCCATTGGCGCGGACGTGATCGCGAAGCGCCGGGACGAACTGGTCGACGAAGTTCGCCGCCTTGTCACCGTCCCACTCGGCGTATCCCCGGACCGCCTTGCCTTTGTCATCACGATCGATGATCTCCAATCGGGGGTACGGGACACCGCGCACGTTCGGCCCGGCCATCCAGAATCCCTCCAACTGCTTGACCACACCGCGGTCGCGGAAGAACTCGACGAACTCGTCGAACAGCGACCAGTCGAAGTCGTAGCGGCCAGCCGCATCGACAGTGGTGCCGCCACCGATCAGAAGCTGGAGCATGTTCACCGGCAGGTTGTTGTGCCGGTTTTCTCGCATCGATGTAGCGAACTCTTCCATCAGCTGCCACCACTGTGGGCTGAGTCGTTTGTAGCCGTAAAACAGCCCGATGGTGTCGCCGGCCCCTTCGTCCCACGACAGCGAGCCATACTGGAGCATCCAGAGGTCAGTGGTGA
Source organism: Actinopolymorpha sp. B11F2 (assembly GCF_040195635.1). Classification (NCBI taxonomy): domain Bacteria; kingdom Bacillati; phylum Actinomycetota; class Actinomycetes; order Propionibacteriales; family Actinopolymorphaceae; genus Actinopolymorpha; species Actinopolymorpha sp. B11F2. Next base: position 394,738 of record NZ_JBEFTX010000005.1, read on the forward strand.
AGCTGCTCTGGCCAGCGTTTGGAATGGTCACCCCCGCCACCGTCAAGGTGATCGGCACAGTGTGGTTGCCGAGGCTGGTCACCAACGTCGCCATGCCGCGGTAGGTGCCGGGTCGGGTGGCCTTCGGGACATACGCGCGGACCCGGACGGGTTGGGTGGTGTTCGCCTCGACGCTCATGGATCGCTCGTTGGACAACGCGTCGGGATACATTCCCGGTGCCTTGCGGATCGGGTTGCTGATCGGCTGGCGACCGGCGAACGTGGAGTTCGCCTTGATGTACTCGTATTCGACGAAGCGGTAGTCGAGGTTGTCCGTGTCGATGGTGCCGGCTTCACTAGTCAGCGGACTGAACCTGACCTCGCTGATTTCGAACGCCCTGGTCTTGCGGACCATGATCTGGCCAGACTCGAACTCGTTGCGGGCGGCCACCATGGACAGTGAGCGAGACGCCTCTGGTGGCGGAACATCGTCGGCGAACACATTCTGGTACGCGTCCTGAGTCCAGACGCTGCTCAGCACGGCGTCACCACCCTCGGTGGGCTTCTTGGCCGAGGCGGCCGGCTCCGGTGAGAGCGCGCCAGTGAGAGCAAGAGCGAGGGCGACTCCTAGGGCGAGCTTCCGCGACGTGCGTAGCATGATGACCTCCCAGTGACAGCGCGCCATCAGGACTATCGGTGCGTCGCCGCGCGGAGTAAAGCAAGCTGACTAGACCACTTGTCGGTCGACGGAGCGATTTCGCATCGTTGACATGGGCAGCGCTCCGTCCTCGATACCTCTCCGGCTCTCGAGGATCGGGTCAGTTCTTCTGGCAACAAGTCGTCGCACCATCGACCCCTATGTGGCCGACGTTCGCAGCAGCGCGTCGACGCCATCACCGCCGTGCCGGAAGCCGTCGCCCTGCCACCTGCTCGGTCCTGGAAGTCCGGACGCGTGGTCATCACGCTGCCCGGAGGTGGTCGTGCAGCAACGTGCGTGACGGTTCGTCCCAGGCAGCTAGCACGTCGGCGGCGCGCGTGGCCAGCGCGTTCGCCGCTGCCGACCGGCTGGCAGCCAGCCGGTCATGGATCGCTGGTAGCTCGACCAGCCGCGCGGCGATCCACTCTAGGTCGCCCGGTCCGAGCCGCCCCCCGGTCGAGCAGGTCGCGGAAGGTCCGCGGTAATGCCGCGGGTCCGGCGCTGAAGTAGCTCTTGTGCCGCAAGTGCACGGCGTGCAGCGTGCACAGATCCGCCAGGTCTGACTCGGACGCGTCCGCGCCGAGCAGTTCGCGCCGCAGTACCGGCCAGAACTCGTCCAGCTCCAGCTAGGGATCCCGCCGGAAGACCCGGACGGCGATCCGGGACCGCCACCAGCAGATCGTCGTACGGGTTCACGGAGCGCTGAGGTGCCGCAGCCCGAACGGCCGCGGCGCGCGTCCGATCACCGCCGGCTCGCCCATCTCGCCGCGCTCCGGGGTGTAGGTGAAGAACTCCAACGGCGGCAGGTAGCTGTCGATCCCGCGGCCGGTGACCAGCCGGCACGACCGCCGAACCTGGCCGGGTCGCCGGTCATCATCGAGTAGTCCGCGTAGAACGTGTACGCGGCCCTGCCGATCAGCCAATCGTCGAGCTCGGTGCTGTGCGAGGTGAATACCAGCCGCCAGCGGTCGTCGTACCAGCTGGTCCGGCCGAGGTCGGTGCGGAAGTAGTGCGGGTAGACCACTACCTCGCCGTCGGGATGCCCGGCCGAGTAGTCCGCTGAGATCTCCCGGACCAGCTCGAACTCCAGCGCGTGGTGGTTGCCGGGACCGCTGCCTAGCTTCAGGTCCGACGACTCGATCAGCAGCCCGTCGGCGTTCGGGTAGAAGTCGTCGTACAGCTCCTTTACGTACTCGGCGACGAGTCGCCGCGATTCCGCCAGCGCCGGATTCAGCGCATAGCCCCAGCAATGGATGCCCTGCGACTCCAGGTACTTGCCGTTGGCACCGAACGCCTTCAGCCGCGGGTGCTGGACGGCGTACTGGTTGATGCCGTCGAAGTCGAACGGAACGAACCCGAGCAGGGTACGGCTGCCGAGCGTGTGCCCGTAGTCGATCAGTCCGGCGACGAAGTCGTGCTCGATGTTGTGGTGCCCGCGGTTGTGCCGCCAGGTGACCGGGTACCGCCGGGAACGGAACCCGCCGCCGATCCACAGTGCGCCGCGCGACCCGCCCACACCGGAGCCAGCCACCCGCAAGTGGTCTACTCGGATCGATTGCCTGGCCAGATCGCCCAGGAACACGATGGGGCTCGTGCGAGAGGAGTCCGTCGTGACTGCAGGCGCCACCCGTGCCGCGACTTTGCCGGCGACCCGAGCCATACGGCGGTCGGGCCGGCGTGCGCTGGTCCTGCGGCACTGGCGGATGTATCTGTTCGTGCTGCCCGGGCTGGTCTTCTTCGTGCTGTTCGCGTACGTACCGATGCTGGGCAACGTCGCTGCGTTCCAGGAGTACTCGCCGTTTCTCGGGTTTGCAGGGAGTCCGTGGGTCGGGCTGGACAACTTCAGCCGGCTGCTGTCCGACCCCGATGTCGCGCACGCGGTGGTGAACACCCTGCAGCTGTCGCTGCTGCAGATCATGTTCGCGTTCCCGGCGCCGATCGCGCTGGCACTGCTGCTGAACTCACTGATCTCGCCGGCGGTGAAGCGCTGGGTGCAGTCGATCGTGTATCTGCCGCACTTCATCTCCTGGGTGATCGTCATCTCGATCTGGCAACAGATTCTCGGTGGCGCCGGGGTCGTGGCCGACCTATTCCGCCGACTCGGGGCCGAGAACGTCAACATCATGAGCAACCCGGAGACGTTCCCGCTGTTGGTCACCTCGCAGGTGATCTGGAAGGACTCCGGCTGGGGCACGATCATCTTCTTCGCCGCGCTGACCACGATCCCGAACGAGCTGTACGAGAGCGCCGCGACCGACGGCGCCAACGCCTGGCAGCGGATCGTGCACATCACCCTGCCGGGGCTGCTGCCGGTGACCATGCTGCTGCTGGTGCTGAGACTCGGCGACGTGCTGACCGTCGGGTTCGAGCAGATCTACCTGCAGTACAGCTCGGTGGGCGCCGACGCCGCCGAGGTGCTCGACACCTTCGTGTACTTCCGTGGCGTGGTCGGCGCCGACTGGGGGTTCTCCACGGCGGTCGGTCTGGTCAAGGGTGTCGTCGGAACCGTGCTGGTGCTCGGGGCCAACGCCCTGAGCAAGCGTTTCGGGCACGAGGGGTTGTTCTAGGTGGCCCGGCACACGCGCCCGGTCTGGATGGGGCGACCGTCGGTTCTGGTACGAACGGCCAAGCTGATCGTGGTGCTGGCGATCAGCGCGCTGATGCTCTACCCGTTCTGGAACGTCATCGCGGTGTCACTGGCCGAGTCCGCCGACGTCCGGTACGGCGGCCTGCTTCCGCGAGCATGGAGCCTGGACGCGTACCAGTCGATCATACGCGGCGGCATCGTCAGCCGGGCGCTGCTGGTGTCGGCCGGCATCACGGTCGTCGGCACCGCGCTGTCGGTGATCAGCACCAGCATGATGGCCTATGGGCTGACCCGCACCCGGGACCTGCCGGGCCTGCGCGCCGTGCTCTACCTGGCGTTGTTCACGATGCTGTTCGGCGCCGGGATGATCCCGAACTTCCTGCTCATCAAGAACCTCGGACTGCTCGACAGCTACGCCGCACTGATCCTGCCCGGACTAGTCAGCGCCTTCAACCTCGTCGTGCTGCGCAACTTCTTTCTCCAGATCCCGCGCGAGCTGCTGGAGGCGGCACGGATCGACGGCTGCAACGACCGGCAGGTCTACACCGGCATCGTGCTGCCGCTGTCGAAGGCCGTGCACGCCGTGATCGCGCTGTTCTACGCCGTCGGCTACTGGAACTCGTTCTTCAACGCGCTGCTGTATATCAACGACACCAGCAAGTGGCCGATCCAGCTGGTGCTGAACCTGTACGTGATCCAGGGCTCGCCGATCCCGCAGGTGGACAACCCGAACCAGGTGATCCCGGAACCGCAGTCGGTGCAGATGGCGGTCGTCGTACTGGCCGTGCTGCCGATCCTGCTGGTCTACCCATTCCTCCAGAAGTACTTCACCAAGGGCGTGCTGACCGGCGCCATCAAAGGCTGAACCGTCCGAATCTCCCAGGAGGTACCACAATGTCTGACACCCGATCGTCCGTGCTGAGCCGACGCCTGCTGCTGCAGGCCGGGGCCGCGGGGACAGCCCCTCTCGTCGTACCGGGGTGCAGCGGATCGTCCGGCAGTTCCGGCGTCAAGGCCGGCAAAGGCGCGATCGAGCTGCCGAAGCACCTCCCGGCGCCGGCGGTTCCGGGTGAGATCAAGGCGAAGCACGCCGGACTGCCGAACGCCTACGCCCGAGTCCCGCAGCCGCTACGCAAGGCGTGGCCGAACAAACCCGGCGACGGCGGCTCGATGTCAATGTTCACCATCATCTGGGGTCCGCCCGCGCCTCCGCCGGAGAAGAACCCGTTCTGGCAGCGGCTGAACGACAAGCTCGGGCTCGAACTGAAGATGATCTGGGGCCCGTCGGACTCGTACGAGTCGAAGCTGGCGACCCTGCTCGCCAGCGGCAACCTGCCGGACGTGACTGCGCTGCTGCCGAATCCGACCAGTGACAAGGCGCTGCGGCAGGGGGCGTTCGCGGACCTCAGCGAGTTCCTGTCCGGCGACAAGATGAAGAGCTACCCGAACCTGTCAAACAACACGCCGGAGCAGGCATGGAAGGTCACCCTCATCGACGGCCGGGTGATGGGCGTGACCAATCCGGTGCCGGCGGTGGACACGGTGTTCCCGTACCGCGGCGACTGGGCGGCGAAGATCGGCTTCACCAAGCCACCCGCGAACGCCAGCGAGCTGAAGGAGTTCTTCACCGCGATCCCGAAGGCGATCGGCACGGTCAACGGCCACACGCCGTACGGCATCGGCGCCTTCCCCGGTCCAGTGATGGGATTGGTGAACGCGATGTTTCGGGCCGGCCCGGAGTGGCGCGAAGACGGTGGGACGCTGGTGAACCGGCTGGACACTCCGGAATACGAGGCGGCGATCGCCTGGTGCCGGGAGGTCTGGGCCGGCGGTGGTTTCCACCCGGACGCGCTGGCCCTGGACGCCCAGGAGATCAAGGCGATCGGGATGTTCGAGTCCGGGCTGCTCGGGATCATGAAGAGCGGGCTGATGTACCCGTTCACGGTGAGCTCACCGCTGTACGGCATCCGGCAGAAGAACCCCGGCATTGTCCCGCTGCTGCCGCCCGGGCACGACGGGGGGAAGGCCGCCTGGGTGAAGACGACGGGCTGGTTCTCCCGCTGGGGGATCTCGGCGAAGTCGGCGAAGAACCCGTCCCGGGTGGAGGCGATCCTGCGCTGCCTGGACTTCCTGAACGCCTCATTCGGGACCGAGGAGTACATGTTCAACCGGTTCGGCATCGAAGGCCGGCACTACAACTACAACGCAAAGGGCGAGCCGATCCCGGTCGACGACGGGAACCTGCAGAGTGAGTTGGCCGGGCTCGGTCAGTACCCGCATGGGTACTACTTCCCAGGCAACCCGAACGGGCACAAGGAGGCGCTGGCGTACGCCGAGTCGATGATGGACGGCGCGGTGGACGACCCGATCGCCAGCCTTTCGTCGTCGGTGGCGGACCGAGTCGGCGGAGTACTGGAGAAGGTCACCACCGACTACGTCAACCAGATCGTCACCGGCCGCCGCCCGATGAGCGACCTCGCCACGTGCCGGGCGGAGTGGCACAAACGCGGCGGCGACCAACTCAAGGCCGACCTCGAGAAACAACTCTCCATCCGCTGACCCCCAGTGAGCAATGAACGATCGTGGCTGGGGATCGGGCGCGGGGGGTGTCTCTATGGCGGCTGTCAAGCCGCCGTGGTCTGTGGGGTTGGGTTTCGGCTGCTCGGCGGCTGGTAGGGCTTGCGGTCGCGGATCATGGCGAACATGACGTCGATGCGGCGGCGGGCGAGGCAGATCAGGGCGGCGTTGTGTCGTTTGCCTTCGGCTCGTTTGCGGTCGTAGTAGGCGCGGCTTTCGTGGTCGGCGAGACTGGCGAATGCCGACAAGAACAGCGCTGACTTGAGGGTGTGGTTTCCGCGTTGGGAGCGGGTTTCGCCCTTGATTGAGGAGCCGGATCGGCGGGTGATCGGGGCCAGGCCGGCGTAGGCGGCCAGGTGTGCGGCGGTGCGGAACGCTGAGGCATCGCCGACGATGACCAGCAGGATGATGGCGGTCCTGATCCCGACGCCTGGCATCGAGGTCAGGACCTGTCCAAGAGGGTGGGCCTCCAGGCGGGACTCGAGGTCGGCGGCGAGGGAGGTCCTCTCGGCGAGAACGTCGCGCAGCTGGCCGGCGACGCCGGCGATGACGCGTCCGAACTCGGTGGTGCCCGGGACGGTCACCGTCTGGGCATCCAGAGCGGTGAGGATCTGCGCGGGCAGGGTCTTGGCCAGTCGGGGTGAACGGACGGTCATAGCGGCCGTGACGCCGTCGACGCCGAGCGAGTGTAGGGCGTCCGGGGTGGCGGCGACGGTGAGTAGGTCAAGGACCCCACCACGGTGGATGTGCTTGCCCAGAAGGCGTTCCAGGGCCGGGTGGACGTTGAGCAGTGCGTCGCGGAGCCGGTTGGTCAGCCGCGTGGACTGTGCGGCCAGGTCCGCGTCATAGCCGGCGAGAACCCCGAGCCCGGCCAGTGTCTCGTCCTCGCCGCGGATCCGGCGCAGAGTGTGCGGCATCGTGCGTGCCGCGTCGGCGATGACGTAGGCGTCGCGGGCGTCGGTCTTGGTCTGTCCGGGGTGCAGGTCGGCGATCCGGCGCATCGCCAGCCCGGGCAGATAGGCCACCTCGATGCCCAGGTCACGAGCGACCGCGATGGGCAGCGCTCCGATCGAGGCCGGCTGGTCCACCACCACCAGCACCCTGCCGTGAGTGCTGAGCTCGCCGAACACGCTGCCCAGAGCAGCCTCGTCATTGGGCAGGGCCCGGTCGTATAGCCGCCGTCCGCCCGGGTCCAGCGCGACGGCGTGGTGCTCACCCTTGCCAACGTCCAGGCCGCAGAACACACCGAACGGCTCCACGGCAGACTTGTCGGAGTTCGACAACGAAGGTCTCCTCGCTTCAAGTGCCAGGCCGACCAGGACACCCGCGCCGGCAGCCACGTTACGAACAGACCTTCACGATCAAGGCCAGGTCTCTATCAGCGGTCACTGGCATCCGCCAGCCCAGGTGACAACACCCCCCCAGATCATCGACGACAGGGGCAGCCAGTCATGCCTGAACCGGTGGCCTGCAGCCCCAACCTGGAGCCACGAAGAAGGTAACGGGGCGAGGATGTGCCCAAGGATCCGGTGACGGCGCAGGGCGTCGAGGTCGGTGACGATGCGATGCGGTGAAGCGATGACGCATCGTCGGGGTGTGACGACCTCGCTCCGGCCGGTGTCGCCCGGGAGCTTCGGCAGCCGCCTCCGCAATCGGACGCATTGCTCGAGTAAGGGTGCCACCGTTCCTTGCCTATGGCGCCGTCACGCGACGGATCGGGGACATAGAGGAAGAGTCATGGAACCGCTCCCGGAACCCCTCTGCGGCGGCCTGGGCGCCTGGCTCACATCGATCAGCCGGAATCGAGGCCCCGGAAACCTCGCCCTCCGCATATGTCTACATAGAAGCGACGCGGTTGCGCAGCAGGTGCGGCATCGTGATCCGACGGTCGTGGATCAGGGACCGTAGACCTCCACGAGGCCCGGCGCCGGCGCCAGCTCGGCGATTGTGCTGAGGATTATGGCGCCGTCGAGTCCGGATCCCTCGGGCGCCCGCACGGTGACATCTGTGCAGAGTTCCTTGATACGCGCCGTGACCAACGTGCGGTACGAAGGATCAGTCAGCACTGAGCCCGACCACGATACGTCCACTGTCTCCATAGGCTCGTCGCCAGCCGATCGCAGGGCACACACAGCGGCGCAGACTGTGCGAGCAAGCTCTCCCGCCGCGAGCGCGCTGATCTGGATGGCCGTCGGGTCACCCCCGGCAGCGAGGCGGAGCACGTCGCGGGCGAACGCGGCGATTCGCGCGGTGCCGTCCTCCACGATCGCGCCGGACCAGGCGACCACCGGGCCGAAGCGCCTGCGGCCCGCGTCGAGCAGCGGAGCAGCGAGCTCGCCAAGATCGTGCTGGCGAGCCGCCTCGCGCAGGCCGACGAGTCCGAGATGGTAACCCCCGCCGCGGTCCCCCAGAGCGGAACCGTGACCGTCCAGCGGTGGGAGCCACCGGCCGGTCGACGTACGGGCGAAGACCACGACGCCGGTGCCCACGGCGGCGACCACACCGGGGCGACCACCGAGGGCGCCGAGGTGGGCGGTAAGTCCGTCGTGAGCCAGGACCACCCTGCGTGCCGACGTACGGGCCAGAAGGATCGCGGCCAGCTCGGCATTCTGGTCCCGGTGACGCGACAGACCGGTGGTACCGACCACGACCGTGTCCACCGCGGCGTCATCGACATCTCGGAGGAGGGTGCCACAAAGTCCAGTGAAGACTTTGGCGGTCCGGTGCAGCGTGTCGGCGTCGACGACCAGACCCACGCCGCCAGCGCTGGCGGTGCGTACCGTGGTGCCCCGAACTAGCCGCGCCCTGGTTCCGCTCTGCCCCGCGTCGATCGCCAGGACGACCTGTCCCGTCATGACGTCGTCCCGTGTCGGACCGGCCCGCCGGATTGTCGGCCCAGCAGGCGGGTGGCCGCGTCGACGAGTGTGCCGCCTGCTGTGTCCGGCAGCCAGCTGTTCGCGCGTTCGTACGCCTCTGCCGGCGTCTCCGGGCGGACAGCGTAGCCGTGGTAGTCGTTCGCGTAGCACGCCAGCATAACGACACCAGGGAACGCGTCGTCCCATCGCGGCCGCCAGGCTGAGAACAGCTCGACGCTCAACCCGACGACGGCCACCGGACCGAAGCGCAGCACCTGCACAGGCAGGCGGAGGTCACGGCCTGCATGGGTGGCCGCGAGCCGCTCCTCCAGCTCCAGCGAGTAGCGCGCCGCGCGGACGGCACGTGACGACGGCCCGGCGGGCATGGCCCCGTGCAGCGCATCTCGTGTCACCTGGGGAGTGGGCCTTCGGCAGCGGACGTTCACGAGCTCGGTGCGGGTGTCGACGGCTGGGTGGGAACGGATCTCCGTGTCGGCCGGTGGGTCGGTTACCAGGGCGGCGAGGTGGTCGGCAGCGACGCCTCCGAGCCGGGCGGCCTCGTCAAAGGTTGCCGCACGGCGCGAGTACCGCGTACTCAGGTCACCGCACGCCCCGTTGAGGAACAGCACGACCGGCGTGCCGAGGCGCTCCCGCAGCGTTTGCCGAGTTGCGTGCACGTAGTCGGCGGAAAACTCGAGGTTGGACTCGTCCAGCACCGTCGGATGGCACGCGTAGTTGGCGACAGCGCCGATCGTCCGCCCGCCGGGGGTGCTCAGCACAGCGACCGCGGCCGGCACCGACACGTCGACCACAGCCGTCACACGGTCGCTGGCCACACCGGACGCCACGCCGGCCCACGCCCGGACAGAGACAGGCTCGGCGTCCCGATGAGCGTCCCGATGAGCGTCCCGAACCGCGCGGGCGATCGTCGCGGCGAGCCTGTCGGCGGTGTCGGCGTCGTAGTACGCGCCGCCGTCATGCAGATCAGCATGTGGCCCGCCGGGGCCCGAGTGGGTGTGCGTGGCCGCCAGGAGGACCTGCTCTGGGCGGAGACCAGGGTCGACCGCGAGGAGGGCTAGCACCCGCTGTCGCAGGGCGGAGGTGACGGCTACCAGGTCGACCGAGACGATCGCGACGGTCGAGCGTCCTTGCCGGACGACGAGGGCGGTCGCGGTGATCGGGTCGTGCGTCCCGACACTGACACCCTCCCGGAACGCGTATCCGCCGAGTGGTACGCCGACCGGAAGGGGGGCGGCGTACGCGACCATGCCGGCGTACAGCATCACGGAGTCCGTCCAGGAACCGGGCCCGCAGAGAGGGCGATCTCGTGCACCAGCCGCTGCGTGATCGCCATCGGGTTGGTGATGGCCGCGCCGATGACCACGGCGTGCGCTCCGGCATCGAGCGCCGTGCGTACCTGCGTGGCAGTCCGGTACCTGCCCTCGGCGAACACCGGGCAGTCCACAGCTGCGGCCAGGTCGGACACCAGCGCGATGTCCGGCTCATCCGGCGGCGACGCCTGGCCGGTGTAGCCGGACAACGTGGTGGCGACCGCATCCGCACCTGCGTCCCGGGCGCGCAGCCCGGCCTCGAGGCAGTCGACGTCGGCGACCACCAGCACTCCCAGCTCAGCCTGGATCGCCTGGATCTGGGCGGCGCAGGTTGACCCGTCCGGCCGAAGGCGCGTCGTCCCATCGATCGCGAGGAGATCGGCGCCGGCGGCTACGACCGGGGCGGCCGCCGCGACCGTCGGGGTGATGAACACGCCGCTCGGATCGCCGATCTTGTGAAGGCCCACGAGCGGCAGCGAAACGGCGGCTCGGATCGCCGCGACGTCGGCGGGCCCGTTGGCCCGGATCGCGCGCGCACCCCCTCGCATGACGGCCTGCGCCATCAACGCCATGGGCGACGGCCCATGTAGCGGACTGCTGACCGGAGCCTGGCACGACACGATCAGCCCGCCGGCCGCGATCGGAAAACGCGAGGTATCCACCGGATCGATCACCCGCTCTGTCGAAGCGACGGCTCGGCCACCGCGCGCGGCCGATGCAGGTCGATCGTCATGGAGAACCTGTCGCCGCGGTAGAGCGCAAAGGCATGTTCGAGAACCCGGCCACGCGCGTCGAGCGAGATGCCGTGTCGCGCAAGGCACGGTTGCGTCTCTGGAATCTCCAGCAGCACGGCGCTCCGGGCGTCCGGCATCGCGGCCTCCAACGTGGACTGCCCAGCGACAAGGTCCACCCCGTAGCGTCCCGCCAGTACGTCGTAGAGCGATCCGGCGAGATCGTCTAGCGTCAGTCCGGGCACATACCGATCCGGGATGGACGTCCGCTCCAGTGCCATCGGAATGCCGTCCGCGAGTCGCAGTCGAACGATGCTGAGCACAAGGTCGCCGGCCGGGATCCGGAGCGTCCGGCTGAGCTGGTGGTCCGCGCGGCGCCGGCGGAGCTCGATGGTCCGGGACGTCGCCGTCAACCCCCGCCGCTGCATCTCCTCGGTGAACGACGCCATGACAAGCCGGCGCGCGATCTTCGGCCGCGTCGTGTAGGTGCCGGAGCCCTGTCGCTTGACCAGGAACCCGTCCTCGACCAGCTCACCCATCGCTCGACGCAACGTCATCCGGGCCACACCCCAGCGCTGGGCCAGGTCGCGCTCTGGCGGCAGCATCGACCCTTCTGGCAGCTCGTCGACGAGCGACAGGAGCCGTGTCCTGATCTCGGCGACCCGCCCTGTCACGAGGCTGTTCATGGGACTCCCCTCCAATCGGTCGCGCCGGCGCGCCGACAACCGGCTCCTGCCAGGGTCGCTGATCCAAGTCCGGACGGCCAGCCTGGCAACGATTCCGGGTAGACCAATTCTGGTGCTACGCACCTGTAACACGCCGCCGTGGCGCCGATTTTGCACCTTGATCGCAGCAACTGGTCCAACCAGGTGCGGGTCGAGGGTTCACTTTGGATTGGCTCTCGGCATAGCGTTCGGCGTGGACGCCAGTCACAGAGGAGCTTCATGCCAGCCTCGACACCCACATCGCCGCCCGCATACCACGACTACTTCCGCACGCTCCATGACCTGCTCGACACGGTGCGCAAGGACGAAGCCGGAGCTATCGACGCGGCCGCACACCGCATCGCCACTGCTCTTCGGGATCACAAGCGGGTGGCGTTGTTCGGCACGGGCCACTCGTCCCTGCTCGCCCTCGAGCTCTGCGGTCGGGCAGGCGGGCTGACCGGGATCGAGATCATCCACAACGCGACGCTTTCCATGGCCGAGGGACTGTCGAAGTCGACAGCGGCGGAACGGCTCGGTGGTTACGGCGAGATGCTCGTGCGCGAAGCCCGCCTCGCGGCCGGCGACGTCCTGCTTGTAATCAGCAACTCCGGCCGCAACGCCGTACCGGTCGAAGCACTTGCCACCGCACGAGCGCTCGGTGTCCACACGATCGCTCTGACCAGCCTGGCGCACAGCCAGTCGACAGCACCACGGCAGCCAGCTCCCGGTCGGCTGTTCGACTACGCCGACATCGTCCTCGACAACCACGGCGCACCGGGGGACGCCTGCGTCGACTTACCCGGCGTCGCCCATGCCGTGGGGCCGACCTCGACCGTCGTGGGAGCGGCCATCCTGCAGGCTGTGGCCCTGCGTGCCATGGAGCTGCTCGCCGCCAGCGGCCACCCGCCCGACGTCTACCTCAGCGCCAACGTCGACCCGATGGCGGCGCAGTGAGCTGGAGTTTGGCAAGCCGCACGGGTTCTTCGCATACCTGAACTCGTGGATCCCCAACTACGACATCCTGTTCAAGCCAGCTCGCTACTTGAAGCAGATCCGCAAGCAGCACGCCAAGCCCCGTGAACTGCCCAGATTCAAAGGCCGCGGCCTGTCGGACGCGGAGATGGCGGGCTCGTTGTCGGTCAGGTTCGCCACGCTCGCGGTGCTACTCACTCTTGGGCACCGCCTGCCGGTCTGGTCTCCGGTCCTGCTGGTCCTCGGCTTCGTCGCGATCTCGGTGGACCTCGGCCTGATGCCGCTGGGTGGAGCGCTGCTGGGAGCAGCCGCGCTCCAGTTGCGCCTCACCCAGCGACCCCGGCCTCAGTAAATCTCGATGTCGTCCAGGAACACGCCGTCCGCGGACTTGGTGAACGTCCGGGTGAACGCCACCTTCACATGCTGGGCCCGGACCGGCGCGAACCTGAGCTCGTACCGGTTGCCGGAGGCATCGTTCGGCCGGGTCACCTTGGCCCGGCTGGTCCAGGTGGTGCCGTCGTCACTGGTCAACACCTCGACCGTGTCCGGCCGGTACCCGGAGTACTCGACGTACCCCTGGACATCCACCTCGCGGACGACCTTCCGGTTGCCGAGATCGAAGCTCACGTCGAAGTCCTTCTTCTCGTCCGGCATGCCCTGGATCACGTATGGCCGGCCGTCGCCCCAGTTGTCCGAGATCACGCCGTCGGTCGACTCCAGCCCGGTCGAGTCCGGGAACCGCTCCGGCGGCGTCCAGGACTTCGTGTAGCTCAGGCCGCCGGCCAGGTTCTGCCGCGGCAGCGGGCTGCTCACGACCTTGAAACTCTCCAACGCCGGCGTGGCCGCCTTCAGCCGGACGTACCGGGCCTTGGCGTTGAGCCCGACGAAGTCCTCGCCGCCGTCGGCCTTGTTCCGGGTCCCTGCGTCCACCCAGCTCACCCCGTCGTACGAGGTCTGCACGGTGTACACGGCCGGCTGCGACGCACCCCACTTCAGGTACACGCCGTCCACCTGATGCTGCGAGCCGAGGTCGGCGACTCCACCGGTCTTGACCAGCTCAACCAGGTCCTTACCGGCCAGCTGCTTGCCCGCCGCCAGGTCCAGCACCAGAGCACGGATCCGGTCCAGGAAGGTGACGTCACCGGTGAACGTGCCGGGAGTGCTCACCAGTGCCTTGGCCAGGTCGGTCGCGAGATCCGGTCGGGTGCGCTTGAGGATTTCCACCACCTCCCAGTCCTCGATCCCGTCCCGGAGCGACTCCAGCCGGAGCGTGCGCTCGAACAGCATCCGGTCCTTGTCGGGGTTGACGACCCAGAAGTCGCCCTTGACGTCCTGGTCGTCCATCGAGATGTTCCAGTTGTTGAACGCCCAGTGCAGATGGCCGTTCGCGCCCCGGGCCGCGGCCAGCCAGCCGGTCAGCCGCTGGTAATACTCGGGCTGGTCGATGAACCGGTTGAGGAAACCGAGTGTCGGGATGTTGCAGTTGTAGAACCAGAGGTCCTTGCCCTGTGTGCGCGCCTCGTCGAACGGTCCCGGGTTCCATTCGTAGTTGAGTAGGTTCGGGATCGTGATGTCCTCCCGCTTGCTGACCTCGGTGGCGTTCGGGTCGTGGAAGGTGGCGTCGCCGATCTTGACCTCCGGCCAGATGCCCTTGATCAGGTCGAAGATGCCGTTCCAGCCCTCCCGGCCGGAGGCGCCCTGCGGCTCGTCGCCGACGTGCATCCACCAGAGCTTCTCCCAGCCCTTGGCCTTGATGTGGTCGCGCAGGGCGGTCACGTACTGGGTGATGTAGCTCCTGCCTTCGGGCGAGTCCCAGTCGACGTACTGCTTGACCGTCTTGCCGTTCGCATCCCGGGCCAGGATCTCGACGTCCCACTTGGTCCAGTACCCGGGGCCGCCGGCCATCCACAGGCCTTCCAGCCGGCTGACCGTGCCGCGGTCGATGAAGAACTTGGCCACCTGGTCGAAGGTGCGCCAGTCGAAGTGCACCTTGCCGTCCGAGTCGACGGTGGTACCGCCCTGGATCAGTAGGTTGCTGGTCGGCAGGCTCAGGTTGTTCTGCCGGTAGTCGCGGCGGATCCGGGCGTAGTCCTCCATCAGCTCCCACCACTTCGGTGTGAAGGGCGAGAAGCCGTAGTTCGCCAGCATCGTCTCGACCGGCGGCTCCTGGTACGAGATGGTGCCGAACAGCAGCGTCCACGCGACGTCGGTGAAGCCGCTGTCCTTGGCGTCCGGGATGGTCACCGGGCGGACGTTCACCGACAGCGGGACCACCTCGGTGCCGCTGTCGGTCTCGATCCGGATCGCGCCGCGGTAGATCCCGCCCGCGACGTTCTTCGGCACCTGGACCCGGATCCAGATCGGCTGGGTCTGGCCGGCCGGTACGGTCGTGCTGCGCTCGTTCGACAGGCCGTCGGGAAACAGGTCCGGGGCCGGGCGGCTCGGCGCGTACACGTATTGGTTACCGCCGAACACCGAGTTGTGGTTCAGGTGGACGAACTTGACGAAGTTGTACGTCAGGTTGGCCGCCGAGATCCGGTACGGCCCAGAGTCCAGCGGGGTGAAGTCGACCTTCTTGATCGTGAACGCGCGGGACCGGCGAATCACCACCTGGCCGGCCTCGAACTCGTTCCGGGCGGCGTCCAGGTTGAGCGCGGAGCTGCCGCCGGTGTCGCCTGGAAGGGAGTTCGGGAACACGTGAGTGGAGGCCCGGGACGCCCAGACCTGGGCCAGGTCCGGCTGGGCGACCGCGGAGTGCAGAGGTGCCTGCGCGACGAGTGCGCCCGCGCACACCATCGCTACCGAAGCGGCAAGGGATGTTTTCATCGAACCTCCTGGTGGCGGTCAGGTTCCCTTATTCTTGGGAGCTCGGCCGGACCGGGCCAACAAACCTGACTAGACCACTCAAAACTTGGGCGGGTTCGACTGGATGGACTCGGCCGTCGGCGGTCTGTGGGACAGCCTGCGCGGCCGACGATCAGCGTGTGGGAGCAGCTGGCCGCCGTCGCCCGGTTACGGGAGCTGGGCCGCGCCGAGGTCGACGAGAACGCCTTGTTCGCAATGGTGGCCCGGATGCGCGACATCACCGAGGAAGCCGCAGCCACCAGCCGCAAGGCTCGCCGAGACGCGGAGCGCCGCAGATCGAACCCGCCGAGGAGCCACACCACGGCCTCGGTGCCGGATCCACCGACGTCCGATCCCTGGATGGTCGCCGCGGCGCCGTTCGAGGTGATCGAACAGTGGTGATCGGCGAACCGGTAGACCTGTCGCATCTGCATCCGTCCGCGCAGCGGATCGCGCGGCTGCCCGATGAGGAACGATTGCGGTACGTGCGGGCGGACCGGTGGATCGGTTACCCGCGCGCCACCGAGGCGCTGAGGCGGATGGAGACGCTGCTGACCTGGCCGGCCAAGCAGCGGATGCCGAACCTTTTGCTGATCGGGCCGACCAACAACGGCAAGTCGATGATCATCGAGCAGTTCCGCCGCTCTCACCCCTGGCTGACCGACACACTCGACGCCGACGAGCAGGGCCAACTGGTGTTCGACACCTACGTCCGCCAGGGATCGGTGCTGCTGGCCCCCGGCCAGGCCGGGCGCAACACCGCGCAGCGCTTCAGGACGTGGCGCGGCCCCTGGCTGCCCGCGCACCCGCTGCGCCGGGTCTGCCCGGAGTGCGCGAAGGATCCCCAGCGCGGCACCGCGCTGATGTGGCGGCTGCCGATCATGACCGGCTGCGCGGAGCACGGCTGCCGGCTCGAACCCGAACGCGACGTCAACCTGGCCCTCGGCCTGGCCCCGCTGAAACCGGCACCGGTGGATCCGTTCGTCGCCGACCTCGACCGACGCACCCACGAGGGCGTAACCACCGGCATGGTCACGCTGCCCGGCCGCCCGGTGCACGTCGGCGTGTGGTTCCGGCTGCTGCGCACGCTGCTGGACGAGGTGAGCATGTCGCCGTCGCGGGTCCGTGTTCGTTCCCGCGTCACCCTGGAACGCGTCTGGCAGGCCACCGGCCGCCCAGTCCGCGCGGGTCTGACCGTGTGGCGCCCGTACGAACAGCTCGACTGGCCGCTCCAGGAGGCGATGCTGCACGCCGCCGCGGCCGCGCTGCGACTGGTCGCCGACCGGCGCATCACCCCGCGGGGAACCCTCGGCTCGGCGCTGGCCGCACCACCGCGCGAACGCGTCTACGACGGCGACGACCCCCGCCGCCGCCCGATGGCCGTGCCGGACCTCGCCACGGCCGTCGACCGCTGGCTCGACGCGGCCCGCACCGACCCCGAACCCGCCCGCCACCTGCTGCGGCTCCTCACCGCGGTCGACCCCAGCCCTCGACCGACTCAGCCAGTGACACCTGCGGCGTTTGCGGTCCGCAGGTAGCTGTAGACGGTTTCGCGGCTGATGCCGAATTCCTTGGCCAGCGCGGATTTCCGCTCCCCGGCGGCGGCGCGCTCACAAAGCAGGCCGGCCTGCTCGGGGGTGAGGGCGGGTTTGCGGCCGGTGTAAACGCCGCGCTGTCTGGCCGCGGCGATGCCCTCGCGCTGGCGTTCGAGGATCAGGGCGCGCTCGAACTCGGCGAAGGCTCCCATCACCGACAGCAGCAGGTTTGCCATCGGCGAGTCCGCCGGTGAAGGTGAGACTCTCCTTGACGAACTCGACCCGCACCACCTTGCCGGTCAGCATCCGCACGATGCGGCGCAGATCGTCGAGGTTGCGCGAGCCGATCCATGGAGTGCACGATCACGGTGTCGCCAGCGCGGACGAACGCCAGCATCTCGTCGAGCTTCGGCCGGGCGGTGTCCTTCCCGGACGCCTTGTCGGTGAAGGTCCGCTCGACCTCGATCCCGTCGAGCTGCCGAGCGGTGTTCTGGTCGACGCTGCTGACCCTGATATAGCCGACTCGCATGCTCCGGTTCCCTTCACGTCCCGGGTCGCGGCATGGCGCGATGGGGGCCCCTGCGGCCGGTAGCCGTCGGTGGGCTCGTGGCGGTTGGATTCCTGGACGAGCAGCGCGTGATCGTTGTAGCCACAGCGGCATTGGCGTCATCGATGCACGCAGCGGAGCCCTGATCGACCGTGTTCCGGATCCCGAAGGTACCTATGAGTGGTTCAGCGAGCCGTCGCCGTCGGCGACCTACGTGGGCACCGACCGCACCTATACGGTTCCCGTTGTGGGTTTATGGGGCGGCCGTCTCCGAGAAACCACGGCCGGTGGCTGGCGTTGCATGAGAACGACTGAGGGGGCGACCCTCAACGGCCCAGACGGGACTACGGTCCAGGTCGAGGATGACGAGGAGTTCCGTGCACTCGGGTTCTCGGCTGGGGGTGGCGTGTTCGTCTACGCGACTTCACCGACGCTGTACCTCGTCGCCCGCTGACACACTGATCGCGGCATGAGCGGGCCCAGACTGCTGCTACTCCGAGCGCCTCTGCTGGAGCCTGCGAGCCATGCGCGAAACCTGTTTCTCCGTGTCGTGCTGGGAGTCCATCAACTCGACAACCGCAAGGCAGAGGAGACGCTCCAACTCGGGTCGAGGAAGGTCCGCCACGGTCTCGGCAAGGGACTCCTCGCCGCCTGCCAGTTCCATGTGACAGAGCATCGCCAGTTGCTCGTCGACCTCTCGTGCAGCCATGCGGCCAACATAGTAGGCCCGTCCGCTCATCGGCATGGTCGTGATTCACGCTCGGCGGCAGATGAGTGCGTCGCTCAGACGTCGAGAGTGAGACGAGCGATCCTGAGGATTCGCTCGTAGTACGGTCGGGCGTCTGCTGGAAAGGCCGCCATTGAGCGCTGCAGTTCGTCAGCCGCCTTCACCAGTCGAGAACGGTCCAGGTCGGAAAGCGACCCAGCCCTGGTCGCCCAGCCGTAGATGTCGGCGCCGATCATGACCGCATCCACCTCCCCGTAGTCCATCCCCTTCTCCACGGCGTCCGGGGAGGGCTCAGCCATGTGGAGTCGCATCTCCTCGGCAAGGTCGTCGGGCACAGGTCGCAGCGTAGAACCTTGGCGCTTGCCAATCGGCACGAGCGCGCGGAATGCGGCATGTCCGGTCGCTACCGAACCCCTCCCGCGAGACCCTGGCGTCATGGCCAAATGGCGGTGCCCCTGCGGAGCGGGATCCAGTCAAGCGGAGCGATCCCCAACCCCAGCGAGTGGCTATTGATGTCCGACCGGGACTTCGACGCCTACGCTGGGATGGTGCAGGCAGACGATGTCTACCAGGCGATGACCCACGGCTTCCGCTGCGCGGACTGCGGTCGGTTCCACGTCTTCTGGTCTGGCCTCGACCATGATCCGACGGTCTACGCCGCCGAGCAGTGATCGCCGGATCGCGGCAGGAGAGTGCGCTTCATGCGGTCCACCTAGATACTTGCCCGGTGCGAGAATCGTCGGCTGACTGGGTGGCCCTCTCCCCGCGCTTCACGCCGGGCTGGCCCTGGCCCGAAGACTCATATGGCCTGGGACCGATGTATGGCGAGGACGGGTGGTGTCGAGGCTGCGGTACGTCGCGGGTCGAGCAGTCAGGCGCGCTCGTGATCCAGGGGAGCAAGTTCCCGGGCGCCGAGGTATGGATGCCGAACTGGCGCTACGACGTGGTCTGCGTTTCGGCGCGGCTGGCCGCCGACATCACCGGGCGGTTCGCCGTCGAGCTGGGAGAGGTGCACAAGCCACGCAAGGGTCCCACCGGGGTGAAACAGATCCTCCCCGCCCAAACGGTCGAACCCTGGCACCCGCCAGAGGATATGGTGCAGGCTGTGCGAGCGCGACACGGCCAGTTCGAGGGCGACAGGACGGGGTCGTCCTGCAGACAGTGCGGGCGCTGGAAGTGGCTGCCCGTGAGCGAGAACGAGGCGCCGATTATCGGCGACGCCTTGGTGTCCACCTCCGACGTCATTGCGTCACCCGAGGCGTTCGGGGACGGGCTCAAGTCGTTTCGTCATCTGCTCTTCCGGCGACCTCTCGGCGAGGCCCTCGTGGCCGCCGGCCCACGAAACTGGGACCTGATCGAGGTGGAGATCGCCTAGCGCGCAGCGGGCCCGCCCCACCTCGATTCGCATGCCCGCTCATCGGCATGGTCGTGCGTTCACAGCGTTCCCCCGACGGCCGGCGGATGTCCGGTCAGGGATCCCCGGGTTCGAGCGGTGATCGCAACACCCGATGGGTGAGGGGTGTTGTGGGTGCGGTTCTCTGTGCGGATGGTTCCGGAGGTGCATCAGCGGTTCTGGGAGGCGATGGCGCGGGGTGATTTCATCACCG